>CAZGSX010000010.1:0-10887 GCA_964528475.1 uncultured Anaerolineales bacterium | reverse complement strand
GCTTGATCGAGGTGACCATCAAGAAGGATGGGAGCATTGAGATCAGCGACGATGGACGCGGCATCCCAGTGGGGATGCACCCCGAGAAGGACAAGCCAACCATGGAGCTGGCTTTCACCACGCTCCATTCAGGCGGCAAATTCGATGAGACCAGTTACTCGACGTCCGGCGGGCTGCACGGGGTGGGCATCAAGGCTACGAATGCGCTCTCTTCGTGGCTGGAAGTGACTGTGAAGCGCGATGGGGTCCTGTATCGGCAGCGCCACGAGAAGGGCCTGCCCGTGACCCCCGTTCAGATCCTCAATCCGCAGACGGAGCAGATGGTGGGTGAGGTCGGCGTGCGCGGTCAGGTGACTGCGGTGCGGGAGAACAAGGACCGCAGCATCGGTACGGGCACGGTGATCGCCTTTGAGCCCAATCCCGAGTTCCTGGACGAGGTCGACTTCGACTTTGCCACATTGGCCCGGCGACTGCAGATGGTGGCGTTCCTGGTGCCAGGTCTGGTCACTCGAGTCACGGACCAGCGTGGTAAGGGCCGCTTCCGCGAGTACTCCTACAGGGGCGGCTTAGTTGAGTATGTTGAACATCTCAATCGAGAGCGCAAGGTGATCCACCCTCCCATCAAGCTCGAGGGGCGGGCTGACGATGGCACCCAGGTTGAGGCGGTCCTCCAGTGGCACGATGGCGATTTCCCCGAGTTGGTCTCCTTTGTCAATACGATCCCCACTCCGGATGGGGGAGGGCATGTGTCAGGACTAATGGCGGGGTTGACCAAAGCTGTGAACGTGTTTGCCGACCAGCGGAGGGGCCTGCTCAAGAAGGATGACAAGATTATCGGGCGCGATACCCGGGCGGGATTGACCGCCGTCTTGAGTGTCCGCATGCATGATCCTCAGTTCACGAGCCAGACGAAGACGCAACTGGGGTCTGACCAGATCCAGGGGCAAGTGCACTCCATCGTCTACGAGGGACTGTTGGGGCACTTGCGGAAGCATATCTCGCTGGGCAAGAGCATCGTGCAGCGTTGCCTGGCGGCGTCGCGGGCACGAACTGCGGCGGCCAAGGCACGGAAGCTGGTGATGCGTCGGTCCGCTTTGGAGGTCGACGAGCTTCCCGGGAAACTGGCGGACGTGGCCAAAGGGACGCCGACCGAGGAGACGACGCTGTACGTGGTGGAGGGAGACAGCGCTGGAGGTTCGTGCAAGCAGGCGCGGGATCGGCGCTATCATGCTATCCTGCCGCTACGGGGGAAGATCCTTAACGTCGAGCGCAAGCGGCTGGACAGAGCGTTGAGCAACAAGGAGGTGAAGGCCATCGTCGCTGCCCTGGGTGCTGGGGTGGGGAGTGACTTCAGCGTGGAGGATATGCGCTATGGGCGAGTTGCCATCTTTGTCGACGCCGACGTGGACGGGGAACACATCAAGACACTGCTTTATACGCTCTTCTGGCGCTTGATGCGTCCCATCGTGGAGGAAGGATGTCTCTTCGTGGCGCGAGCGCCGTTATACTCTCTGCGTAAGCGGGGCGAACAGCGGTATGCGTACAGTGAGGCTGAGCGGAAGCGACTTCTGCGCGAATGGGGTGGGATGCGCGGGGTCACCATTCAGCGCTACAAGGGGCTGGGTGAGATGAATCCCGGGCAGTTGCGGGAGACGGTCTTCAGCGTGAACGAGGAGGGGAATCCGGCGCTCAATCACCATCTGGTGCAGGTGAAGGCCAGCGATGTCCACGCTGCCAATGAGGCCTTCTCGCTGTGGATGGGTGCGGGGGCAACCAGGCGGCGCGAACGGTTGATGCGTTATTGGGGCGAAGGCATGATGCTGGATGAGAACGGCTCGTAGACAGGGACGAGTGTGTGTTGGGTTGATGCGCCCTCGGTCGGAGTCGGGTCGGATCTTTTGTGCCGTCAAGAGGGCTATGGGACCAGGACCCGTCGCTCGGTTCGACCGGGCGAGGGTCAGGGAGTCCTTCACGACGGAGGGCTCACGCCTGGCACTGCGGGGTTTGTTGCTTCCACTACGCTGTGCTCGCTGTCACTTGGAATAAAGGCACTGGCGAAGTCCAGCCGTGTTGACCCGTGCCGGACATCGATGTCGGAGGCCAGCGTCCTGGGTAGCTCGAAGGGGTTTCGAGAAATGAGAAGAGGTTCTCTAGATGAGTGACGGCAAGGCTACGACGGTGCGGATTCCTACCGAGACCGTCGATCTGGCAAGCGATATGACAGCCGCCTATATGGGCTACGCGCGGATGACCATCACCGACCGTGCGCTCCCTGACGTGCGCGATGGGCTGAAGCCGGTGCAGAGACGCATTCTCTACGCCATGCATGAGTTGGGCCTGACTGCGGATCGGCCGCATAAGAAGTGTGCCCGGATCGTCGGTGAGGTGCTGGGGAAATATCATCCCCACGGAGATACATCTGTCTATCACGCGCTGGTCCGGATGGGGCAGGATTTCTCCATGGAAATGCCTCTGGTTGATGGGCAGGGCAACTTTGGCTCCGTGGACGGGGACAGCCCGGCCGCTATGCGGTACACCGAAGCGCGGCTTACTCCCGTGGCCGAGACCATGCTTCAAGATCTAGACATGGAGACGGTTGACTGGCAGGAGAACTTCGACGGATCCCTGATGGAGCCGTCGGTCTTGCCCTCGGTGCTTCCCAATCTCCTCGTCAACGGTGCCTCGGGCATTGCTGTGGGTATGTCGACCAACATGCCCCCTCACAATCTGGCGGAGGTGTGCGACGCGGTCATCTACGTGGCCGAGGACTGGACCAGTCGAGGGAACATCACTACGCGGGACCTACTTGAGTTCCTTCCTGGTCCAGACTTCCCGACGGGAGGCATCCTCTACCGATACCGGGACCGCGGCGAGGGGCTCATCGACACGGTCTTTGAAGCCTACGAGACGGGACGGGGCCGCATTGTGACCCAGGCCCGTGTGATGGTGGAGGATATTGGAGGCGGCAAGTGGAATCTGGTGGTCACCGAGCTTCCCTACAATGTGCAGAAGAATACGGTGATGGAGAAGCTGGCGAAGGAAATCCACCGCGGCCGAGTATCCGGGGTGACCGACCTGCGCGACGAGTCAGACTACACTGGGATGCGGCTGGTCATCGAGGTGTCGCGCAGTGCCGAGCCCAATGACGTCCTTGAGCAGGTGATGAAATACTCTCAGCTGCGAGAGACGTTTGGTGTGATCAACCTCGCCCTGGTCCCCTTTGAGGGCGAGGTGGGTGGGGAGGTCGCCGCAGAAGGGGCCGAGAGCCAGCCCGCCTGTCTCTCGCTTCTGGAGCTCCTCACGGCTTTTGTATCGCACCGGCTGGAGGTGATCGAGCGCCGCAGTCGCTACGAGCTGGAGAAGCGCCAGGCGCGCCTCCATATCGTCGAGGGGTTGTTGTCCGCACTCGATGTCCTGGACGAAGTCATCGAGACGATCCGGCGCTCGCGGGAGCCGAGAACGGCCCGCAACAATCTGATGCGCCAGTTCCAGTTCTCGGAGGAGCAAGCCGACGCCATTCTCCATACCCAGCTTCAGCAGTTGGCCGCGCTGGGACGTACTCGCCTCAAGGAGGAGGCACAGTCCCTCAGCGAGCGGATCGATATGCTGAAGGACTTGTTGAGATCGGAGGGCCAGCGGTTGGATGTCCTGGTGGAGGAGACGGAACAGCTCAAGGAGGCGTTCGGCGTGCCTCGCCGTACGGTGATCGTTGATAGCGAGGAGAAAGCAGCTGGTACCACTGTCATTACGGGAACTGACTTGGTCACCCCGGAAGAAGATCAGGTGCTGGTACTCACACCGGACGGTATTGAGCGCTCGAACGCTGCGGATTTCTCCTATCGGCCTAGCGACGGGCTGACCACCAGGGCGGCGCGAAGCGTTCACTTGATGCGCGTCCGGGCCGCGCCGGACGATCAGGTGATCCTGCTGAGCAGCTGCGGTCGCGGCTGGCGTGGAAAGGTGGGCTTTATCGCTGAGGAGGCTACGCCGCAGGCCCTTGGGCTGGAGGAGGGTGAGCGGGTTGTGGGGATCGGCGTCATCCGACCTGATAGATACCTGCTCTTGGGAAGCCGCGCAGGTCGGGTGAAGAGAGAAGCGCTGGCGGATCTCGACCTACTCGGTCGCGAGTGGAGGCCGGTCATCGGCTTGAGCCACGATGACGAGTTGCTCTTCGGAAACCTAGCAGGCGATAAGGCCGATGTCATCTTCTACACGCGACAGGGACAGCTCCTGCGATTGGACGCCAGTGACATCAACCCTCAGAAGACAGACACGGCAAGCGGGGTTATTGGGATATCGCTCAGGAGAGGTGACCAGATTCTCGGTGGCGCCGTTCTACCTCGGGATGAGGAGGGTGGAGAGGGCTGGCACGTGGTGGTCGTATCCGAGCATGGCTATGCTAATCGCATCCCGCTGGATGATTTCGCCGTGCAGGGAAGGAGCACCCAGGGGATGCAGTGCCTGCGGGAGACCAAGTCCGGGGGACATGTGGGCGACGTTACGGTTGGCAGGGCTGACTACAGTCTGGATGTCTACCTGGAGGACGGCCGACGTTTCCACACTGGGAATCTTGCCACTGTCAGCGCCATGACGCGTGGCTCGCGTGGAAATCGCCTGTTCGATCCCGGAGACGCTGGAGTTTCGCGCGCGGTTGCACTGCCTTAGGTAAGCGGCACCTGCAGACCGTGTTCATCGCTTCGTGTAGAGGAAGGCCGTCCGCATATGAGCGAACGTGACAGCAACTCTCAGGACAATGACCAGCGGCGATGGGCTTTCCAGGGATATGAGCTAGATCGCTCCAGTTTCATCAGCGCCATGGTACATCTCTATCGGGGTGAGATCCAGCGCGCAAACACGTGGCGGCAGAGGCTCGACGCCACCACAAACTGGGCTGTGATCACCACTGCGGCGGCGCTAACCTTCGTGTTTGCGGAGGCCGAGAATCCCCATTTCGTCTTTGTGCTGGTCCTGATGCTCGTACTTACCTTCTTGGTCACCGAGGCGCGTCGCTATCGATACTACGATCTGTGGGCGTACCGCGTTCGCCTCATAGAGACGGATTTCCTGGCGGCGATGTTTATCCCGCCGTTTCGCCCCTCGGCGGACTGGGGAAGCATGGTGGCACAGAGTCTGGTGGAACCGTCCTTCCCCCTCCGCCAGTGGCAGGCAGTGGGACGGCGGCTGCGTCGTAACTACATTTGGTTGGTGTCCCTGCTCTTGATCAGTTGGGCCATCAAGCTCACCATCCATCCGACGGAGGCGACCAGCTGGAGGATGGTATTGACTCGAGCCGCTATCGGCCCCGTGCCAGGTTCCTTTGTGCTGGGCGCTGTGGCGCTGATCTATGCGCTCCTGATTGGGCTGACCGTGGCGTCCGAGGTGGCGGAGCCTGTGAGGCCGGTTCCCGACTTGGCCCGGCGCATTGGGGGACCCCTAACGCGGAGACCGGTGCGCAGGGAGCGGCTGGCGACTATCATCACAAGCGAGGGACAGGCTGTGGCCAAACGCATCCTGGAGGGACTGGGTCGGGGGGTCACCGCCCTGGAGGGGAAAGGGATGTACTCCGGGGCAGAACGGGACGTGCTGCTCTGTGCGGTAACCGACGTCCAGGTCGCTCAGTTGCGTGATATTGTTCAAGCGGTGGATCCGAATGCGTTCGTCGTCGTGGGCCTAACTTCCGAAGTGCGGGGCTGGAGCTTTCAGCCCTTCGAGCCGCCAAGCTGATGGGGGTGAGCCCGGCGTCCGCTAGAGGGTGGCTTCAGCCGGTCTGTGCTTACGTGCTCCCTGGACGACCATAGCTGGTGCCGCATCCTCGTTCCGCCGGCAGGCACGGCAGCGAGGGGCAACTCCTGCCCTGTCCTGGTTGTCAACTCCCTGTGGCTGAAGCACCCAAGGTGTCACCAACGAGGTGTATCTCCTCCTCCGTGTTGTAGCAGTGCGGGGATACACGGATAAACTCCTCACGCTTCGACACCACAACGCCGGCTCTGGCAAGCTGCTCGTGGGCCGCTTCCGCACCGCCCGGCACCGCAAACGAGACGATGGAACTGCGGTGCTGGGGGGAGAGGTTGCTGGCAATGGGATAGCCCAGCTCCGTGAGATCCCGGGTCAGGAGGTCGGTCAGATGCAACGTCCAGGTGGCTATGGATTCGATTCCGGTGTCCAAGAGAAGCTCTACCGCTGCCAACAAGCCCACCTGGCCGACGAAATTCGAGCACCCGAGCTCGAACCGCTGGGCGGCCGGTAAGAATGTGAGATCGTAATCGCGCCACGCCTCCCAGCCCACAACGCTAACACAGCCAGCAAAGGGCGGATCGAGTTTTTCGAGCAACTCAGCCTGGACGTAGATGAATCCCTGCCCGGCGGGTCCCATCAACCACTTCGGTCCACCACAGGAGAGAAAGTCGATGTGGCAGGCACGGACGTCCATCGGCAGGACGCCAACTGACTGGATACCGTCAACGACGAGGAGCACATCGTGCGTCTGGCACCAGTCCCCCAGGGCCTGAAGATCAGTGCGGAATCCGGTGAGGAATTGAACCGAGCTGACTGCGACCACGCGCGTGTGGTCGTCCGCGTGAGTCTCCAGTGACTCCACAGTCAGTCCTCCACCCTCGTGGGGTATGCAGCGGGTCTCGACGCCGCGCCGCTGCAGATTCATCCACGGATAGACGTTGGAGGGAAATTCCATGTCACAGAACACGGCGTTGTCGCCGGGCCGCAGGGGCAACCCGTTGGCGATGATGTTCAGTCCCTCGCTGGTGTTCTGCACGAACGCGATCTCTTCCGGACTGGCGTTGATCAGTCGTCCGAGCGCGCCCCGCAACTCATCGGAGAGGTGCTCGTACGGGCCGGGCTCTCCAGAGGTGGCGCGGTGAGCAAGGTAGGAAGTGATGGCCCGACGAACCGGGTCGGAGAGCGTGCCGATGGCGGCGTGATTGAGATAAGCACACTGCTGAGTGACTGGGAATAAGTCACGGAGGGATGAGACGTCGACGTACGGCGGGCTAGCCATAGGTAATCACCTCTTCAGTAAGCACCGATTTCGTGAAGGCGCGCATCGTCGATGCCGAAGTGGTGGGCGATCTCGTGCCGTACCACACGTCGGACGAGACGACGCATCTCGTCTGGTGTCTGCGCGCGCATCTCTATGGGGTGCTGGTAGATGCTGATCTTGTCGGGGAGTACGAGCGTATAGGCACGGGTTCGTTTGGTGCGCGGAACACCGTGGTAGAAGCCCAGTAGCTGAACACGATGCCGCACTCCAGCGCGTCGCAATGTGCCCGGGTCGGGCCATCCCTCGATCACCACGTCCACGTTATCCAAAGCCAGCTGGATGTCCTCGGGAAGCTCGTCCAGTGCCCTGGCCACCAACTGCTCAAAGCTCTCTCGTCTCACGGGCGCCATTATAGCACAAAGCACCGCAGGCGCACGAGCTCGGCGCTGCCGTTCCAGGATGCCTGTGGGCGGCTGCGTACGTCAGAAGCGCCACGGCCTTCTGGATTGCGCGATTGGCCGGCTCCATCTCTCGGGCTGGGGTGGTGCACGGGCGCAGCCACAGGTCGACCATCTGGCGCTCTATTGGAGCTCGCGAAACTGCACGGAGAGGCCGTTGTAGGACGTCGGGGGAGCGCTGGCTGATGCAGCTGGCTTCACGAGGCGGGCTCGGGTAGCGTTTTCGTATAGCACAAACCACGCGGACACCATGGCCTGCAAACTAGTTTGCGATTCGCAGCGCAGCGAAACCGGGTTGCCAGCAGCGGATTGCCCACCAGGCAATCCACTCGGGGCGATCGTTGAGTCGGCCGAGGTGTGTGTCTCACCAGGGAGGTCTCTGGTGGATTGATCGCCGTGTCGCGCCCTAGTGTGTTTCGTATAGCACTAAGCAGCTCGCCACTCCGCCCGCCGCCGGCCCAAGAAGATGCGTATGGTGTCGACGAGCAGGGCAAAGCGCGAGCAGAAGGGCACAGTCTGTGGACGAGCGGGAGGTAGCAGTGGTACGGAGACGGCTGGTGAGCGTATGAGTGCGTAACGGCGTGGCACTCTGCTACTTGAAGCTGAATCTCTGCAGAGGTGGCTAGGCGTTGACTGAAACAGGGTCCGCAGATCTGTGTTCCACTCTTGCGGCGTCCTGGTCGTCCGGGTCACTGATTCCGGGATGAGCGACGCGGTTATAGATCCTCGTGGGCCCGAGAGATGGCGACCGGGGAAACCGCAGGGGCTACCTCGACCTGACCGGTCTGCAAGACCATCTCCCCTTCGCCCGACAATCTCCGCGAGGAAATGACGGTACGCCGTGTGAAGCCCTGGAGACCTGTCAGGTCTTCAAGAAATTACACATCCCGACGCTGGGATGGCGCCGCTGGCGCGATGCCTCGTCGGCCTCGGTTCGGAGATGAATAGGAGCGGCCGGCTGGTCGTCGCTGGTCATCCGCGCTGGCCCACAGTGTCTGTGGCTACCTGTGTCAGGGCGTGGTATCGGCGATGACTTACTACGGATAATTATTGTTAGGCGAACCATCGACGCAAGCGCTTCGCTCAGACGCCTTCTCACCACTCCCCTGAAGCTGCACCAATCCTCCTCCTGAGCGAGAGCTCAGGTCTGAAGTAATAGGGCCCCGGCCTGGACAGAGGGACGCAACGTCTTGTCGCGGCGTCCTATTCTCCCGAGCGCCGAACGTTGCCGTGCGGGCGATGCGAGGGGGCCTCGCGAGAGCGCCCCACCCCGATGCCGCGGCGCGGCAGAACCGGTGCGACAAGTAGCGTTTGAGTCCGCGGTCACGTGTGATGAGAGCTCCGACCCGATTTGCGGGGGGCTGTTGTCCAGTGAGCGCACTCGGCTAAGCCGCCATAGCTGAGCACTTGCTTGGGTCGCCCTTTATGTTAGAATATCGAGGACTGTGGGTAGACGAACAATTGTTCGACTGAGTGCGCGTGACAGCGCGTGGAGGGCCGTAGAGCTGGCTTGAGAGCCCGGGAACCCTGCGCTGCACCCTACCTTGCAGTGGATGCCGCTCTAGGATTCAAGTGCGGTGTAGTGTTCCGCGCTGTACAGGCCCTGAAGAGGAGCTGAGATGGAAAGAACCTCACGGACGGTCGTCAAGGTACTGGTAATCACCATCGCGGTGCTGGCCATCGCTGGTGTCAGCTTTGCGGCAGGTTTTGGCTCCGCCTATCTACTGAACGGCGAGGATGCGGGCCCTATCTCTCGGTTGCCCGCCACGCCCACAGTGACTGACCGCCCCGAGGCCACGGCTGACGTCCCTGAGGACGAGCTTCCCGAGGATCCTACTGCGACACCGCGTCCCACGCCCACGCCGAGGGATGAGGACGACGCTGACTCCTTCCAGCTCTTCTGGGAGGTTTATGACCTGCTGCAGCGTCACTACTACGATGAGCTGCCCACTATGAGGCGGGTCACCTACGCCGCGATCCGCGGGATGCTTGACGCGCTGGATGACAAGTACACAGCGTTCATCGAGCCGGAAGTCGCCACTATCCTCGAGGAGGACGCGACCGGTGAGTTCGAGGGCATCGGGGCCTTCGTCGATCTTGACGAGGAGGGCAAGCTGCGTATCGTGGACACCTTTGAGGACGGTCCGGCTGCACAAGCGGGGCTGCAGGCTGGCGACCGGGTCATCGCGGTCGATGGCGACTCGTTGGTTGACGACACGCTTTACGGTGCGATTGGCAGGATCCGGGGGCCCGCCGACAGCGAGGTTGTACTCACGATTGAGCGCCCCACTGCTGCCGAGCCCTTTTCTGTCACTGTGAAGCGCGCTCGCCTTGAGATCCCCATCGTCGAGACCGAGCTGCTGGACAGTGGGGTCGGCTATATCCGCCTCCACGAGTTCAGTGCCACGGCCAGCGACAGCGTGGAGGAGGGGCTTCGTACGCTTCTGGACCAGGACGCGCAGGGAATCGTGTTCGACCTGCGCCAGAATCCTGGCGGCTGGCTCGACCAGGCCATCGACGTGGCTGATCTGTTCCTGGGCGACAAACTGGTCGCCGTGGAACGTTTCAGCGACGGGAGGGAACGCGAGTTCCGGGCCGGTGCCGGAGATCTGGCCGAGGACGTTCCGCTGGTCGTCCTGGTGAACGGCGGATCCGCCAGCGCATCCGAGATCGTAGCCGGGGCGCTTCAGGATCACGGCAGAGCGGTCCTCGTGGGTACGGCCACCTTCGGCAAGGGTTCTGTACAGCAGCCCTTTGACCTGAGTGACGACTCGGAGCTGCGGGTGACGATTGCACTCTGGTTCACACCCGATGACCAGCGCATCCAGGGCCAAGGTCTCTCCCCAGATATTGAGGTGGTCTGGTCGGAGGAGGAACGACAGGAAGATCCGGAGGCCGACCCCCAGCTGGAGCGGGCGGTGGAGTATCTTCTGGAACAGGACTGATGACACGCAACGGTGTCAAGGTGGTGGCTCGGAATCGGAAGGCTCTCCACGATTACCATATCGAGGACCGCTATGAGGCAGGGCTGGTGCTGCGGGGTACAGAGATCAAGTCCATCCGCGAGGGCCGCGTCAGTCTTCGGGACGGGTTCGTACGTCCACGTGACGGCGAGCTATGGCTCCTGGAGGTTCACATTGGGCCCTACAAGCCAGCAGGCAGACATTATGCTCACGACCCCCGCCGACCGCGCAAGCTTCTGCTCCATCGCTATCAGATCGATCGCTTGATCAGCGAGATCGAGAGGAGCGGATACACGATTGTCCCGCTTCAGCTCTACCTGCGAGACGGACGTGCCAAGGTGGAGATTGCCCTGGCCAAGGGAAAGAGTAAGCGTGACAAGCGCCGCTCGATCGCGGAGCGAGACGCTCGGCGAGAGATTGAGAGGGCACTACGGGATCGGCATCGGTGACGCGCACAGTGGTCACGCCT
>CAZGSX010000009.1:29316-51021 GCA_964528475.1 uncultured Anaerolineales bacterium | reverse complement strand
TCATTATCCCCTATATCCAACGCTCTACTACTATGACTACATGTAATTCCTATACTAAATACATGGGATAATTATGATTAAACATATTCACACGCATGCACCTAGTCAGATTTCGGTTTCCTGTCCAGGATCGAGAATCAGAGGATACGCTTGTGTCTCCTCCCTCACCCTTTCTGACCAGGCATCGACATCCTGCTGAATGACGTCGAATGTATTGAAGTGTACCGGGATCACCGTCTTGGGGTGAAGCAACTCAATCGCTCGTATTGAGTCACTGGGCCCCATGGTGAAGTTGTCTCCGATGGGGAGCACAGCTAGATCAAGGCCCTCTTCGCCGATGAGACGCATGCTGTAGAATAGTCCGGTATCTCCTGCGAAATAGAGGTTCTTGCTGCCGTCCTTGAGCAACAATCCGGCTGGGCTGCCCCCGCATGAGCCGTCGGGAAGACTGGAGCCGTGATGAGCGATAGTTAGCTTAAGGTATCCGAAAGGATGCGAATACCCCCCTCCAATGTGCTGCGGATGGACATTCTCCACCCCCTGGGCCTGTAGCCAATTAGAGATCTCGAAGTTGGAGATCACCAGGGCCCCTGTACGCTTGGCGATGTCAATCGTGTCCCCAATGTGGTCTCCATGACCGTGAGTGATGAGTATGAAGTCTGCATCGACGTCGTCCGCTGTCACTGGTGAGAGAGCGTTGTCCGTGAGGAAGGGGTCGATCAGGATAGAGTGGTCCCCCATCCTTAAGTGGAAGGCGGCATGTCCGTACCAAGTCAGGCTAGTTGGCATGCTGATCCTCCTTGTTGTCCGCGGCATGCTTAAGGCCGGCTGCGAGTTGGTCAGACAGGATGATGGCCCCCTGTCCATTGCCGTCGATTCCGCTCTGCGGGGCGTAAATGGACCGCGAGATGTTAGGCAGTATAGTCCAGCGTCTACGGGTTGTCAATGTCGCCGATGCTCACGGGAGGAGTGTGAAACCGGCGGGAGCACCCTGACAGCGGCTGGCTCAACAGGGGTTGACAAGCGGCATGAGATTATGGTATAGTAGCGAACGATAGAGTCATCGTGTCGGGCGGATGTGTCTCGGATGCTTAGTGATAGAGTGGAGATGGAATCGAAGGAAGAGAAGAAGACGCCAGAACTCGAAGGGCTTAGCGGTGAGGAATACCTGCTGGTCAAGGCTGATGAACAGGATTTCGTCACATACGACGACATCCTGGCTGCTTTTCCCGAGGCTGAGGAGAACCTGGACGAGATCGAGGATATCCTGGTCGCGTTGACGGAAGCTGATATCGATATTGGCGATGCAGAAGGGAAAGACGTGGACTCGGTTAAGTCGTCCAAGAAGCGAGAGCAGCATGGTGATACCGATCCGGATGACGGGACACCACTCGATGCCATCAGGGTGGATGATTCGATAGGGCTTTATCTCAAGGAGATTGGCCAGGTTCCGCTCCTCACCCGCCAAGAGGAGATTTCCTTGGCCAAACGGATGGAGGTCGGGAAAGAGGCGCAAGCCAGGTTGAGGGCAGACGGGCTCAGTCGGCTCGAGCAGGTCCGGTTGGAAGCTGCGATTGAGGATGGGTTGGCTGCTCGCGAGCATCTGGTGCGGGCCAACTCGCGCCTGGTAGTCAGTGTGGCAAAGAAGTACATGGGACGAGGTGTCCCTTTCATCGATCTGATCCAAGAGGGAAACATTGGACTTATTCGCGCTGCGAAGAAGTTTGACTACACCCTAGGCAATAAGTTCTCGACATATGCTACGTGGTGGATTCGGCAGGCGGTGACCCGGGCCATTGCGGATCAGAGCCGCACGATTAGGATCCCTGTGCATATGGGAGATCAGATCAACAAGCTGTTGCGGACCACCCACCGGCTCACGCAAGAGCTGGGACGTGACCCAACGCCAGAGGAGATGGCCAGCGCCCTGGACCTGGCGCCTGAGAAAGTGGAGAACATGCTTCAGGTTGCCCGCCGACCATTGTCCCTGGAGCTGCCCATTGATGATGAGGGGGATAGTGAGCTAGGCGATTTCATCGAGAATGACGAAGCAGCAGCGCCGGCTGATGTCGTTTCCTCCTCCATCCTGAGAGATTTACTGCAGGACGTGCTCGAGGATCTCCCGCCGCGAGAGGTGCGTATTCTGCAGATGCGGTATGGGTTGGTTGACGGTGAGACGTACACTCTAGAAGAAGTTGGTCAGAAACTAGGGGTGACGCGGGAGCGAATTCGGCAGATCGAAGTTCAGGCGCTGAGCAGATTGCGCCATCCAGCTCACGCTCGAAAGTTGCGCGACTTCTTGGTCTAGGGTTGATACAATCGCCGGCTGGTTGGGCCGGGTGATGAGGCGAGGCTTTGACGTGGGAGGCCTCGCCTTCTTTTGTCTCTGGGTTGAGGGGCAGGTTTGTCGCTCCCCCAGGGGTGTGTTAGAATAGCAAATCGTGATGAAATCAGCATACGGAGATCCATTCGTGGATCTCCAAGTCGCTAAGCCGCTCAAATTGAGGCAAGTCCTGGACGAGTACCCGGTTGTCTCTAATTGGAGCTTATGCTAGACCTCCTCGTCCTCACTGTTGTCCTACCACTGCTCGCTGCAGGGGGTATCCTCTTGTGGAACCTTCTATCCTCAGGGCCTGATGCCAGGAAGAATCGCCTCAGGATCGCCGCTGCCGTTTTACTTGTCGGTGTTCTCATTGGGGTGGCGATTGCAGCCCTGGATGGCGGGCGTGGAGGGAGGGTTGTCCTAGCCTCGCTGTACCCCTCCGTTATTGTCGAGTCGATGGTCGAAATGCGATGGGACGCTGCGCTGTGGCCTTTGGGGATGGGGCTAGCGGTCAGCATGGGTGCCTTGCTGCTGCAGGGAGCGGCTTCGAGTGGGTCGGCATGGCGTCGGTTGGCGCTAGTGCTCCTATTGTTGACTACGGGTCTCGCCGCTCTCTGGTCAGCTAACCCACTTACCACGATGGTGTGTTGGGCGCTCTACGACTTGGTAGGCACGGTTTCTCAGATTCATGTTGGCGTACGGGGGGCGGCCGTGGTTCGCTCTCTGGCCCTGGGAACCGCCGCTGACTTGCTGCTCTGGGTAGGCGTGTTGCGGGAGGGGGGAGGGATTGGGAGTGTTCAATGGGCTCTCATGCCGACCGGTGGCGCCAAGATGACCTTCTGGGCTTTGGCAGGGTTGTTGCGTATGGGGGCCTATCCGTTTCAGGGGGTTCTTCCCGAGCCAACCCGTCGTTCCTCTCCACTGGGTGCAGCCCTTCAGTTAAGCCCGGTGCTGGGGTGGGGATTGTTGGCCCGTCTGGCCTTCCTCCGGGGACGTGTTCTCCCTCTTAACGGTTTGATGGTCCTTCCCGCTCTTTTGACGGGGGTGGTAGGAGCTATCCTTGCGTGGACGACACCAACACCTCGGAAGAGCCGTCGCTGGATCAGCCTGAGCATGAGCGGGTATGTTCTTGCGGGCATCAGTATGATATCTTTTAGGGAAGCAGCGCCGGAGGCAGGCGTTCTGGGAGCACTCCTAATGCTCGGTGTCGTGGGATGGTTGTGCGGCACGGTTCTACTTTTCCTGGGCGGCGGATGCGATCCACATACAGTCCTGCAGAAGGAGTCTTTATATCGCGCCCTGCCCTCGCTCATTGGTGCTTTGTCTCTGATCGGCGCTCCAGCGACAGCTGGGTTCCTGGGTGTGTCGTCACTCATGATGGTACCGCGGGCGGTGATGGACCCACTGAGCGGTGGCTGGGCCTGGAGCGCAGCCTTCTTCTCGGGCCAGGTATTCCTCGTCGCATCAGTGGGCAGATGGTTGTTCGAAGGCGAGCTCATCATGCCCACCGACAGGCGTCGTCGGGGACGAGAGGCCAGGGCCGTGGGGCTGTGGGGACTGGCGCTAATTGTGATCCTGGTCGGCGTCATTCCACATCGTTTCGTCGTCGAGGTCGGTTCATCTTCTCGTCTGACGTTGTCGTCGCTGATGACTGCACCGAGCCTGGCTGGGTGGATGCTGTGGATCGGTGCGTCGCTCCTCGGTGCAGCCGTGGCGTGGGCGGACCGCCACCTTCGTCCTGAGATATCGCTTTGGCTCGAGGTTATTCACGATGTGGTGCGACTGGAGTGGGCATATGAGCTGGTGATCGGTGCCGTCGAGCAGGGTCTCGGTCTTGTCCGCGCCGTTGACGACGTTGTTGGTGGTGAGGGTGCGCTGCTCTGGGCTATCGTGATATCGCTGATCATCGTTCTCATGGGGGGCGTATAGGGCATGCCGATCGTCGGCGAGCTGCTGAGCCGGGCTGTTCACCTTGCCGCCATGCCGGCGATTGGTGGTGTGTTGCTTACAGCTACGTTGCTCGTTGTGAGCCGAGACTGGCGGTTGAATGTCCTGGCTCTCGCGGCCCAGTATTTGTTTGTGATGGTGTTAATGACAAGGATTGTCCGTATCGAGCTTGCCGCGGTGAAGGGGTTGATTGGCTGGGTGATCTGCGTGGTGTTCTATTTGACCGAGCAGCAGATTCAGTTGCGGACACGGTCAATGTCCTCACAGGGGCGACTGCCACTGCGCACCTGGTTTTCAGCGCGACTGGAGAACTGGCGACGTGAGGGCATTTCAGCTCAGGCAGCGTTTGGCTTTGTGGCCGCGGCTGTCGTGGTGGTGACAGCCTATGGCGTGGCGGCTGGGATGACTCTGCCTGAGATATCAACAGGCCTGACCTTGGTTTGCTACTTCATGGCAGGAGTCGGGATCCTATTGGTGGGTCTTGGAAGGGATCCCTTGCGGGTAGGTGCCGGGCTGTTGACATTCTTGTCGGGAATCGATTTGTTCTATATTGCGCTAGAGCCCAGCTTGGCGGTGACAGGGTTGTTTGGATCTGTCACCTTTCTCGTTGCGCTCGCGGCAGCCTACTTGAAGTCGAATGAAGCAGCGGCTGACGATCAAGGAGGCCTCGAATGATCGCCGGTCTGATCCTGTTTCTGGTATTGCCGGTCCTTGTCGGGGCCCTGTTGTACGTGGTACGCAAGTGGCACACCGGAGTGGCTGTGCTGGCTGTCGGTGTGACAACTGCTTTGGGGATAGCCATCCTCATGCTTCCGCTGGGGGAGACAGTGGAGCTTTGGGGGCGCCAGATCGTGATGGGAGGTACGGTTTCCCTGCTGGGACGAGAGTTGATTCTGGAGGAGACGGATCGGATTGCCATCGGCTATCTCTACCTGACAAGTGCTGGCGTCTTTCTGCTTGCCTGGCAGACGTCTCGGACCAGATCCTCTGGAAGCCTGCTATTCCCTGTGGGGTTCGGAATCCTGAGTCTGTTGAGCGGTTCGCTGTTGATTCGACCCCTGGTGTATGGTGCGCTGCTCGTTGAAATCGCCATAGTGGCGTCGGTCTTTGCGCTGCAGGCGGAGGGGAGGTCTCCGAGTCGGGGGGCCCTGCAATATGTGTCCTTCGCTCTGCTCGCTCTGCCCGGATTGCTGGTTATTCACTGGCTGATGGACCGCTACGCGTTGACGCCGGACAATACCACCTTGCGGGACGCGGCTGTCATCATGGTGAGCCTCTCATTTGCCTTGCTGATGGGGAGCGTCCCGTTTCACATGTGGGTGCCGTCCCTCGTTGAGGACAGCGACCTCCTGGCAAGTGCCTTTGTGCTTACGGTGAACCATGGAGCGGTCTGGTTTCTGTTGTTGGCGTTTCTGGAGGCCTATCCTGAACTCAGCGCACATGCTCGCTTTGGGCCACTGACCTCGACCGCCGGGTTGCTGATGGCAGGCGTAGGAGGGGTGTTGGGTGCCGCACAGCGGCGACCAGGTCGCGTCATGGGATATGGAGCCTTGATCGATAGTGGTGTGGCCCTTGCTGCCTTTGGCATGGTCAGCGAGCAGGGCTTGGCGCTCAGTCTGCTCTGTCTGTTGGTCCGGCCGTTCGGATTGGCGCTGATGGCGACAGGGTTGACGGGGTTGGGGGTTGGGCATCGACACCACCTCGCATTTGAATCGTTTCGTGGGGCGGTACGAAGGGTGCCCTGGAGCGTCGTGGCATTCGTTGTCGGCGGTGTGTCGCTGGCGGGACTGCCGGTCAGCGCTGGGTTCACTGGACGATGGGCTTTGTATCGGGCTCTTGGACCCTCCAGCTTGGGTAGGGCGTTAACCATGTTGGGTGCAGGCGTCGGCTTGATGATCGGCGTGTGGCGAGGCCTGGCTTCCCTGCTGGACGACGGGGAGGATCCGGCTGACGAGGAGGACGAGGACGCGCCCACAGAAGGACCCGAAGGCTGGCTCAGAGCGAGCGTTGTCGTTCTGGCGGTTGCGGCTTGCGTGGTTGTGGGGCTGGCCCCTCAGTTGTTGGCGCCCACGGCTGCCCGGCTGGCCAGTCTCTACACCTTCCTGGCTCCTTGAACGGCGCGAATACGGGCTTAGGAGGGAGCTTCATGACTGATGGGCGCGTGCCAGGTGGATGGTCTGGCGCACGGTGACTGCTGTCGAGGAGGCTAACGGGCCCTAGGGTTCGCTTTCGTGTGCGAGGAGGAATGAGACGGGTGCCCCTGGAAGAGAGATTTCAGTTCAGCCAACGTAGTCTTCAAGACTACGTCGATTGCCCCCGGCGATTTCAGCTACGTTACGTGCACCGTCTGCAGTGGCCCGCCATTCAGGCGGAGCCAGCTCTCGAGAATGAACGACATCGGAGGCAGGGGGCTGCCCTGCACCGTTTGATCCATCAACATCTCATGGGTGTCTCGCCCGAGCTCCTGTCGCAGATGGTCTCAGACTCGCAGCTCCGTCGCTGGTGGGAAAACTACTTGGATAGCGGGCTTGTGACGTCAGTAGACCAGGTCTATCCGGAGATCACGCTATCGACGCCTGTGAGAGACTTCAGGTTGGTGGCGCGGTATGACCTGATTGGGGTGCGGCGCGATGGTCGGGGCTTGATCGTGGACTGGAAGACGGATCGAAGGCGTCCGCGGAGAAGCTGGCTTGACCAGCGACTGCAGACGCGGGTGTATCCATACGTGCTGGTCGAGGGAGGCGATGAGATTGGCTTGAGAGGGGCCTTCGCGCCCGGACAGGTGAGGATGGTGTACTGGTTTGCGAACTTCACGTCGGATCCGGAAGACTTCGTCTATGAGGCTGACCAGCATCAGGCCAATGGTGTTTACTTGAGGAACCTTGTCGAAGAGGTTCAGGAACGGGTGACGGCCTGCCCGAAAGGAGAACTGCTACCGCGGGCGACGGAGGACAGCCATTGCCGTTTCTGCCGCTATCGGTCCTTGTGCCGGCGGGGTGTCAGACCTGGATGGCTCAAGGACGGCGAGGGAGAGATCAGCCCTGAGGAGCCCTTCGAATTGGATCTCGACTTTGAGCAAATAGCTGAGGCGGAGTTAGGCTAAGACAAGAAGGGCGAGGGCCAGTGGGGTGGGACCTGACGAGCATGGTCTCGGGATGGATTTCAGGGCCCACGTCCTCTAGGTCTGTGATAACATGCTGAGCGCGGCGATCCATACGAGAAGCTGGACGAGAATTGAACTACCCCACAGCAGGTAACTGGCAACCTGACTCCGTCTATAGAGGATGCCCCCAAGAACTCCATTGCTGATGAATGTCAATAGGCCTATCAGAGGCATGAGAAAGATCTCAGTTCGTGGACCGAGCCGATCGGGAGACCCAGATGCGGCAAAGTGCAACGGAATGAGAATGGGCAGCTGGGGATAGCGAAACGAGATCAGAGCCAATAGGAGGGTCAAAGCCAAGGCTCCTCCCCCTAGTAGGGCAAGTGCCACCGCGTCGCGCCAGATAACCCAGTCAAGGATGGACGGGCGTCGAGAGGACTGCTCCATAGCCTGCGTTGGGCCCATTTCCAGGCGTTGCCGCAGTGACTCGACGAACGCTTCCTGGTCGGCAGGAGATATGGCGTAGGTGAGGCCCGGGGTGGAGATAAACACCTGTTGACGGAGAGGCTGGGTGGCGTAGAAAAGGGTTGGGCCGGCGTCCGGGAGCTCTCCGTAGCCCGCCCAGTGGCCGGGCCACCGGCCGCCGTAGAATAGCACATTCCCCGCGATCTCCTCGCCGGTGAACACGCGTTCAATCGCCGAGGTCGGGACTACCTGTTTCGACGTTCCCCATTGAATGGTTAGCGCGTTCCGATCGAGGGTATAGCTGGCGCTGGCCAGCCCATAGACCCAGTAAGCGATCAGCGCCACCAGGAGAAAGCCAAAGATCACCGAGAGGCCGACGACGAACGTGCCGAAGCCGATCGGTCGGGACGCGACGATGCCAATTAGGGCCGCGTTCACCAGGGTGATGATGCTCATCAATCCGATCCCCACGCCGAAGCCGCGACCCGCACTCACTTCCCACTTTGTCATGTCTCAAGTCCCCGATAGGGTCAGCATTATACCAGGGTAAGCAACCAACACAACCGCCTCACGCTGCGTGGATTCAACCGAGTGGGCACGATGCGCCCGTTGATCGGGAGAGTGTGATGAAGGAAGCGTGGGATGCGACCAGAGAGCTGCGATACCCAGGAAGGGAGGGCGACTTGCACTTGAAGGAGCGGTTTATTCCCTGAGGTGCCTGTGTGAGGCGAAAACGCCCTCAGTGGAAGACGTGAGGGCGTTCGAATCGCGGCCGCGTCAAGGTCAGTGCCCGAGGTGCATAGGCATAATCACGTGCGTGAAGCCGTCCTGGCCGACTGGTCGGATGACGCCGGGGCTGGAAGGCGTGGTGGTGTCGAGTCTGACCTGAGGAGCGTTGGTGACAGACAACACGTCGATCAAGTACTTGACATTGAAGGCTATCTCTACCGCGTCTCCCGCGACGCTGGCATCAATCTCACTCACATCCTCCCCCGTCTCTGCCGACGTCGCGGAGACGCGCAGTTGTCCCGCCTCAAGCTCTGATCCTGGGACAACTTGGACGCGGGTGATGTTGGCAGCGTCGCGGGCAAAGATCTGGGCCATCTTGCACGCCTTCACGAAGGGCGCCGTGTCGACGATGGTGCGGGTGGTGTAGTCGCGAGGGATGATCTGACGGTAGTCCGGGAAGTTGCCATCGATCAACTGAGAGACAAGGACGATGTCGGTGAGTTCAAAGATGACCTGATTTCGCTCCGGGGTGACGTGGATGGCGATGGGGTCTTGTTGATCGCCGCTGACACGGCGAAGTTCACTCAACGCCTGGGCTGGGACAATGATGCTGAACGAATCCGAGATGGCACTGGGTAGATCGACTGTGCGAACAGAGAGGCGGAATCCGTCGGCAGCCGCCAGCGTAAGCTGCTGATTGGCGAATTGGCTCAGTACACCCGTAAGGATAGGCCGGCTCTCATCGGTCGCGGCGGCGAACGCCACTTGCTCAACTGCCTCTCGAAGGACGTCGGGCTCAATGAGGATCCCTTTGGCGTCCTCGTCCGGTACCGTGACAATGGGGAATTCCTGTGCGTCAATCCCCTTGATGTTTGCCTCACTACGAGCAGCTCGGAGATTGAGGGTCTGCGTGCGTACGATCAACTCCATGTCCACCTGCCCCCCCGGCAGGGCATTGACCAGATCGATCAACGTTCGTGCGGGAACTGTGGTAGCCCCTTCCTCCTCGACCTTGGCTCCGATCCAGCAGTTGATTCCTACCTCAAGGTCGGTAGCGGAGAGTCTCAGTCGACCGCCGTCGGTGGCTAAGAGGATATTCGCCAGAACTGGGAGTGTGGAGCGGGGAGAAACCGCTCGGCCGACGATACTCAGGCCCTCGGCCAGGTTTTCTTGCAGGCAGGAGACCTTCATCAGTTTGACCCTCCTCAATGATGGTGGCCAGTGTCGATTGGATCAGGAGTATACACCAAGTCGTGGAGCGACACAAGTCTAATGGTCCGGGTTGTGTTCGCCGCCCGGGAAATCAAGGCTGACCAGGTCCCCGTGGTGATCGACGGTGGCACGGAACCCCGCCATCCACAGAGCGGTGCGAAACTGATCGACGTCCAGCGCGTCGGGATCGAGGATCTCATCCATGTGGTCTATGGCATGTTGGATAGAGGCCCGGGTGAAGAGGTCCTCTTCACCCAACAGCTGTAGTACGCCTTGGGTGACTAGGTCGCCCATGGCCTTAATGCGTTCCTGCAATCTCGCCACAATTTGGCGATCAACGTACTCCGCTTCGACATGGCGCAGAAAATCATCCTGTGGGATGGCGTAGAACGGTGTTCCTCCGATGAGGACTACCTTCGCGAGCTCTCCCTGTTCGTTGTAGACTAGATCGCCAAACAGGGGCTGTGATGGGCTAGGACTCGTCATGGTGTACAGGGGGAGGCGTTGCGTGGCTGAGTGGATCGTGTGCTGATGTGCTGGGCACGGGAGAGCTGGCGGCCTTGAAGTTGTAGATACCATTCTGAACAGGGAACGAGGCGCCACAGCCCCTGCAAACGAGCCGTTCAGGCCGTCGTTCCAGCGAATGAGCACAACGAGGACAACAAAAGAGAGCTGCTGATGACGAGGAGCGTGAAGCGGACATGTCACTCGCCTCGCAGTGCAAGAAGACACTGGGCGAGACAGGGAGCAGGTTGCCCAGGGGCTGGCAGATGCGGTCGAGGGCGACGAGGAGATGGGTGGGCACAAGCATCTTCAGCAGACCAAGGCGGAACATCGAGACGGCCCTCCGTTGTTGGGTGTGCAGTCCCTCCTGGGTGAGAAGCTCCTCTATCCACGCGGGATGGAAGTCGAAGTTGAGTGGGACGAACTCGACGGGGGCTCGATCGAAGGGCGACCAGTGCTGGCGGCCGAAGAGGTAGCGGAGGATAGCCTTGAGGTTGCGCTTGTTGGCGAATTCGAGGATGAACTGGCCGCCCGGTGCCAGGATCTGAGATACGCCGTGGATGACGGCGGGGGCATCGGCTGCGTGATGGAGCGTGCGCACCATGACCACGGTGGCGAACGCAGCCGTCGCGAAGGGAAGGTTGTAGAAGTCCCCAGCCACGTAGATGTAGCGGGGGTGCCCGTCAGGTCCCTCCGTTCCCCAGAGCTGTTGAGCCTGTCGGAGTTGTGACAGAGCATAATCGAAGATGACGACCTCGTCATAGCCGTCGTAGAGGGGGACGAGGCGACCATACCCGCCGCCGATATCGATCAGTCGCGGGCCGGTGCTGGGCAAGAGGTGGCGGAGTGCGACCCGCTCGACGGCATCCTCATAATGCCGCCCCTCCCCCCAGAACTCGGTTCGATAGGCGGAGCCTTCATAGCTGCAGATCTGGCGAGGATCGTTATTGGCCATAGATGACGTGAGTGCAATCGGTGAGACAGGGCCCGCACGCAACCGGAGCTCCGATGAGGCCGCGGACACCGTGTCTTTCTGCTGCCGGCATCGCATCGAACAACAAGTTGACCTGCAACAACGTGCGAGCTACGGGTCGCTGCGGGCGAAACATTTTTCAGTCCCCTGAAATCGGTCAGCGGTGGCAGGCGCCTTGGGATCGATGGCCCGTAGACGCGGGATCGGGCGCTGGATCGTCGGTTCTCCTGACATGCGAGTTGACGAATGTGCTAGCAGTACCCATACGGCTATGTTAGCACCCTTGCCTGAAACGGGCAACTGCGAGTAGGAGGGGCGAATGGCCGGCCCCCTCGAATTAACACTGGACGGCCTGCTCTTGGCTGCCGTGGCGCAGTTGTTTCACGTGAAACAATGGCCCGGTGGCTCGTTGTGTGTGCCACGAAGTGGGACCGTTTCACGTGAAACGGCGCTGGCGGTCTTCGACATCATTCCGCAGGCGTGGGGCTGTCGCAAAGGCAGAGTTGCACTGGTGAGCGCGAGCTCGAGATGCGCTTACGATTGTGTCATCTAATCCGGAAGCGAGGACCGGCGGGTATGGGTCTCGTGCGTGAGCCGGCTGAGGCAGGAGACGAGACTGGCTGGCGGCCCACCTCGATCCGGAGGGCCCCCGTCTCATTCAACCAGGGTGCGTGCGGCGCGACTGCCCAGGATGGGGGGGCATCTCTAGAGAAGTTCGGGTGCATGGGTACCGGTTAACGGGCAAGAAGAGTTTGACAGGGCTGACCGGGGACGGCGCGGGATTGCTGGCGGTGGGCATCGAAACCGCAGATATGGTCTCCTAAGGCTGGGGGTGATCGTGTCGCTGGCAGGGGATGGTCAGCCAGGTTCCTTCAGAGTTCGACGTCTCGCCTGGGGCGCTCGAGCGCCAGCCACGGTCGCGGCGCAGAGCCATGGGTTGTCGCTGGCTTGATGATTGTGGCCACGACTTCCTGATCAGGTCGCTGACGGGGCCAGCTGCTTTCCCCATCGCATGTGATCCCCACTGACCGAATCGCTGAAGGCCCAGGCACCGTGTTGGCTCGCCACGGCTGCATGCACCAAGCCGCCCACTGCGAGGATCCATGGGACCCGCTGGTCAGCAACGGCTGCGTCTCAAGGTAGAGGGGCGTCCGTGCAGCCCCAACCGGCACCCATGCAGTCGTAGACGGAGCGCAGACACTTGCCTTGAAGGAAATGTTCTCTATCTCATAAATCTTTGTTCTACTAGTTCAACAGGCTATAGTTTCTTCAGGGCAGGTACGCGTGCAGATTCATGTGTAGGACAGGGAGACAAAGCCCGAATCTGGGTGCGAAAACGTTACTTCCAGGGCGTATGTCGGGGGCGTGCTGTCAATTTTTCGTGAGCACAAGCGCCTATCCAACGACCTTCTACCTTCCGTATGTCAATCCTCCGTTCGGAAGTCTGTAGAATGAACCATATCGCTGCTGACTCGAATCTTAATTTTCCGCCAGTGTGTTGACTTCCGGGCATGATTGTGATATACTTGGGAATGAAGGTAACGACTCGATCCTCCTTCTCCTGGTCAAGCCGCTGCGCTTGGTCCGTTATTTGAGTCACGCACACTTATAGAATGGCGCGAGCCTCCCGTGGGTTCGACCACACTCAGATCATAAAGGAGCTGCTATGATGCCCCAAAGGTGGTACCTATATCTCTTCGGAATCATTCTGCTCATAGCAGGCTTTGCCCTGCTGACCCCCTCACAGATCGCCCAGGCCGCCGGTCCTGACGTGGGTGGTGTAAGTGTCTATGTCTACCACGACGTTAACAGGGACGGGATTTGGAACTGGGGCGACGTGGCGCCGCCGAACGTCAGGGGTGATCACGCGTGGCGGTGGGACTATCCCTGCACCTTTCCCAGCACCGTGTGTGAGATGGCAGAGATCGGCCTCGTGGGAGCCGACGTAGCTCTGGTCTACCACGGTGGGGAGATACACGTGGGCGATACGTTCCACGATGGACCTGCCCTCTTCGCCCTTCCCGTGGGGACACAGGTCGTTGGCCTCCATTTCCTTGGGACAGACGATGGTCGGCAGTGGGAAGTGACCAATGTGTCACAGAAGACGGTGAATGAGCCGGCTGCGTCACAGTTTGAGTTCAACTTCCCCTTGGCACCCGCCGGTCCTAATTCCATGGACGTTATGCTGGTCGGCGTCGCTGAGGTCGGACAGATGTCAGTCGACTGCGAAGATGTGACCTCCGCTGCGACCGAGGTGGCTGCCGGAGACGTTGGCAATGAGGTGGGCGGCGTGAGTGTCTACGTCTACCACGACGTCAACGAGGACGGGATCTGGAACTGGGGCGACGTGGCGCCGCCAAACATCAGAGGCGATCACGCGTGGCGATGGGACTATCCCTGCACATATCCCAGCACGGTTTGTGAGATGGCGGAGATTGGCCTGGTCGGAGCAGACGTGGCTCTGGTCTACTACGGTGGTGAGACGCACGTGGGAGAGACGTTCCACGATGGACCTGCGCTTTTCGCCGTTCCCGTGGGCGGACAAGTCGTTGGCGTCGATTTCCTCGGGACAGACGATGGACGGGAGTGGAACGTGACCAATGTGTCACAGAAGACGGTGAATGAGCCGGCCGCGTCGCAGTTTGAGTTCGACTTCCCTTTGGACCCCGCCGGACCCAATTCCATGGATGTCCTTCTAATGGGTGTCGCTGAACACGACGAGGCTGACAGCGATTGCGAGGCATCGACTGGCACGACCTACACCATTGAGGTGGGGGACACGCTGTCGGGGATCGCCCAGGCATTTGGGACAACCGTAGAGGCGCTGGCTTCCGCGAACGGGATTGCCAACCCGAACGTCATTTATGCGGGCGCTGTCATCACCATTCCATAGAACGTAGTGAGGGTTCCTGGGCCCGCAGCGGATCAGCGGTCATTCGCGGCCGTGCTCTGGTGCCAGGATTTGCTCGGGAACCACCTTTGGCCACAACATCGTAGCTGCATCTGGCGGCGTGGTGTACATATCACTCGGGTGCTTTGCCTAGGTCTTCTCGCCAGTGCGACAAGGCTCTAACGACAGCAGCTGCAAACTCGCGAGGCGAATAGCCGAGCTTGCGAGCCCGCGTGACGGCTGAGTCTGCGATGGCCTCAAGCTTACGCAGACGGTGTTCGGCCGCCAGTTCATCGTCCGCGATGCCAGTCACAAAGGTCCCTCTGCCGCGCTGCGTAGAGACGTCACCCTCACTATCCAGTTGACGATAGGCTTGGGCAACTGTGTTGTAGTTCACCTGCAGCTCGTCCGCGAGGTCACGTATGGTGGGCAGCCGTTCTCCAGAACGCAGTTGTCCGGCGCTGATCATCGCCCGGATCTGCTCCTCGATCTGAACGTAAAGAGGAACCCTACTCTCGAAGTCGATTTCTAGTTGCATGTGGCCGCCTTGTGATAATGCCATAATTCAACATTAGTATATCAAATCGCCATTTCCTTGTCAAGACGCTCTCGTGCCCGGACGCTTGAGCGACAGATGCCACCAGACTGATCAGAAGGTGTCATCTATCTCAAACGGAGCCAAGAGCCGGGTTGGACACCCTCCATCCGATGGGTCGACAAACCGCAAGTGTCTGATCGGGCACTCGTTGGAGCCGTTGCGAACGCCTAGTCGCAGATCCTGTCGTGATCCGTCCCGTGGTCTGCGCTGGACCTGACTTACGCCTGGTGACGGTCCCATGTCTAACTCCCCAACGCACGGGACTGGCACTGCGAACCGCCCCATCCTCATCGGCCGGACTCGCCAGATTCACCCCCCGCCTGCACGGTTCGCCAAGGGCGGGCGCGAATGGTCAGGCGCGGCATCGCTCCTCATAAAGGCTCGGGTGAATGTGCACAGCGATCAGCGATAACTGCTCAGCTGGATCGGCGCGGCACATATGCAGGACGACTGTCCATTCTGGCTACGCCTTCCACTTTTGTGCTGACGAACTGCCTGAAGCCAGCCGTTGGGTCGCTGCGAGCTATCCATCGAGGGCTTCGCGACACCTCCGAATCCGAGTCGTTGACTTCTTGTCCCGCTTGGACTATACTAATCACGCTGCACGAGTATCCGACATGTTGTGTCTTGGAGGGAATACAATGGATTTTGAGATACCGGGAGCTTTCTACCTGGGGAAGCAGTACGACATCTCTGAGGATAAACGGCTGGATCGGCTCTTGATGTACGATGCACGGGACTTGACCACCCACGGAGTGTGCATCGGCATGACGGGCAGCGGGAAGACCGGGTTGTGCATCGATCTGCTTGAGGAAGCAGCCATTGACAAGATTCCCGCTATCATCATCGACCCCAAGGGCGACATGACGAACCTGCTGCTGTCGTTCCCTGATTTGCAGGGTGAGGATTTTCGTCCGTGGATCAACCCCGACGATGCTCGCCGGAAGGGTGTCAGCGAGGAAGCCTTTGCTGCTCAGCAGGCAGACCTCTGGCGTAAGGGGCTGGCGGAGTGGGGACAGGATGGCGACCGCATCCGGATGCTGCGGGAGGCGGCGGACTTCGTCATCTATACCCCGGGAAGTGACGCCGGCGTCCCGGTGTCTATCCTCCAATCCTTTTCTGCCCCGCCACTTGATTGGAATGAAAATGCTGAGCTGCTCCGAGACCGCATCCAAGGGGCGGTCAGCGCCCTGCTGGGCCTGGTGGGAGTCGAGGCTGACCCAGTTCAGTCTCGCGAGCATATCCTGCTATCCAGTCTGTTCGAGCATTTCTGGCGTCGGGGCGAGGATTTGGACCTGCCCAAGTTGATCCTGTCCATTCAGAATCCGCCCGTTCGCAAGCTGGGGGTCTTTGACGTAGAGACCTTCTTCCCTGAGGCGGATCGCTTCAAGCTGGCCATGCGAATCAACAATATCATCGCAGCACCAGCCTTTGCCAGCTGGCTCCAGGGACAATCGATGGATGTGGCTGGCCTCCTGGGCACGCCGACGGGGAAGCCGCGCCATTCGATCTTCTACATTGCCCATCTAAGCGATGCTGAGCGCATGTTCTTTGTGACCATGCTTCTAAACCAGATCATCACCTGGATGCGAACTCAGCCGGGGACCACGAGTCTCCGGGCCCTGGTCTATATGGATGAGATCTTTGGGTTCTTCCCACCCGTGGCTAACCCACCCAGCAAGCGTCCGATGCTCACTTTGCTCAAGCAGGCCCGCGCGTTTGGAGTGGGCGTGCTCCTGACCACGCAGAACCCGGTGGATCTCGACTACAAGGGTCTGACCAACGCGGGTACATGGTTTATCGGACGTCTGCAGACAGAGCGGGACAAGCAGCGTCTTCTCGATGGCTTGGAGAACGTCTCCTCACAGGCAGGGGAAGCTCTCGATCGCCGAGAATTGAGCAACCTCATCTCCGGACTGGGCAAGCGCGTCTTCTTGCTCCACAACGTCCACGAGCAAGCCCCGGTCGTGTTCCAGACGCGCTGGGCGATGAGTTACTTACGTGGCCCCCTGACCCGACTACAAGTGCGAGAGTTGATGGCGGACCGCCAACCCGACGGAGCCAGTGAGCCTTCTGTCCAGCGCCCCGCGGGTGCTCCCAGCAAAGCGATGCCGTGGGAGCCAAGCGGCGCAGCGGAAATCGGGCGAGAAGGTGTCGTCGAACTGGAGGCTGATTTTGCCACCACCGCGCCATCGCTCTCGGCCCGCGTCCAACAAGTCTTCCTGCCGGTAAACCGGGGGGCCTCGGCCGCCGCCCTGGACATTGAGGAGAATCTCGGGCAGCCGATGGATGTCCAGAGCAGACACTTAGTGTACCGGCCTTCGACGCTGGGGCTTGGTCGCCTCCACTTCGTGGATCGTGCACGCAATGTCAACGAGCAGGAAGACTTTGCGCTTCTTGCCCAGCCACCGGACGGCCCCGGCATCATGACCTGGGACGAGGCGCATTCGCCGGATCTGACCGCGCAGGATCTGAGAGATGAGCCAGAGGGGGACGCGTATTTCGATGCGCTCCCCGAGTCCATGAATGAGAGTCCAGAGTTCACGGCGCTGAAGCGTGATCTGGATGATTATCTCTATCACAATAGCAGCTTGACCCTGCTCTACAGTCCGCTGCTGGATGTCTACTCGAGGCCTCACGAGAGTGAGCAGGAATTCCGCATGCGCCTGCAGCAGATTGCTCGAGAGAAGCGAGATGAACGAATCGACGAGATCACAGAACGGTACGAAAGGGACCTGGAGAGAGTCGAGGAGAGACTGCGCAGCCAAGAAGCTACCCTGGCCCAGCGCGAGGCCGACGTCAAGGGCCGGAAGCAGGCAACCCTCGTCTCCGTAGGTGAATCCGTGGTGGGTATGTTCCTCGGACGGCGATCGCTCCGGATGGCGTCGACGGCCCTAAGCAAGCAGCGTCAGGCGGCGAAGGCCGAGCTTCAGCTGGAGAAGGCGCAGAGCGATGTGGAGAAGCTAGAGGAAGACATGAAGCAGCTCGAGGAGGACTTGCGGGAGGAGGTCGCCGCTGTTCGACAGGAATGGGAAGATGCCCTGGGCGAGCTCGAGACATATGACGTCAGGCCGAGGAGGAAGGACGTTCAGATCGGCTTCTTTGGGTTGGCGTGGGTGCCTCACTGGCTGATGACCTACAAGGCTCGGAACGGGGAGATGGTTAGCGAACTGGTGGAGGCGCTCTGAGGCGCGGGCTCTTGGTCAGGTGCGCGCACGAACGCGGTGGTGATGCTCAACTCGGCACCTAGAAGCGAGCCCGCCAAGCCTGCTCGCGTGAGGCACGACGGGCGGACAGCAGGACGTCCGCCAGCCACTTGCTCCCTGGGCGGACTGGAGCCGACCCTGAATGCCCGACGGTCGAGGGTCGGATGAGGCGACCCGTCGAAGCAGAGGTGTCGTAATCAAATGACCGGTGTCCCGCTCGCGGGCTCAGGTGACAGCGAGCCATCGAATTCGAGCCGCGGATCGATTGGATGGCGGGGGTCCAGATGCTGGCCAAAGCCAAGGAAGCAGAGGCGCCCACAGAGAAGGCGGCTGGGTGAACACGGTCAGGTTGGCTTGACCACAACAGCAATTGTCTATGAGGCAGAGTTACCTTGCTTTCTAGACAGGGATTGACATCGTGACCGATGCGGAGGAATCGTCATCGTCGCATCCTGGCTGCGGAAACACTTGTTGCTGGTCGTCGCGGTAGCGGTCATCGTAGCCCTTGCATTGGTCGCAGCCCTGGCCCTGGGATGGAGCAGCCCGCGTCCCTCCGCTCCCCCGAATTGGGAGTCTTCAGCGCTCCCGTCCAGCATTGATGTGTCATCCGATACACCGAGCGTGGTGCTGCTGGGGCCCCGTGGAACGGACTTCACCTTCGAGGTAACTGCCATCCCCCTGCAGGGCCCGAGTGCGGGGCTCTATGAGTACGGGCTGGTGTACCGTGCTCAGGATGCTGGACGTTACTATGCCTTCGTCGTCGGGGCGGACGGCTACTACGGTGTCTTTCGAGTGGAGGACGCGGACCTGATTCCGCTGGTTGCGTGGGAGCAGTTTCCCCACGTCGCCCGAGGACAACAGGTCAATCGCCTGCTGGTGACGTGCGATGGCTCGGCATGTACGTTCCGAATCAACGACGAATACGCTGCCACCATTGGGGACCACCAGTGGCTGGCTGGCGAACTGGGGCTATGGGCCAGAAGTCCGATGGACGAAGGGGCGGTCCGATTCCTGACGGCACGGCTGTGGTGGTCAGATGAATAGTGGACTCGGAGGCTTCCCTCAGGATTGTCCGTCAGGCAGTTGACCCGCCTTAGTGTGGAGATCGGTGGTAACTAAGACGATCAAGCAGGCGCACCCTCGACAATCTGGAGGCCCGCGCTGGCCCCGATGCGGCTTGCCCCAGCCTCGATCATGTCCATCGCCTCGTCGTAGGTATGAATACCGCCCGCGGCCTTCACCCCCAGGTCGGGTCCCACTACCTCTCTCATCAGCCGTACATCTGCGACGGTAGCCCCGGCCAATGCGAACCCCGTTGAGGTCTTAACGAAATCAGCCCCGGCTGCCCGCGCGAGCTGGCAGGCCAGTACCTTCTCCTCGTCGCTCAGCAGCGCGGTCTCCAGGATCACTTTGAGGAGGCCGCCACCCTCATGGCAGACGGCTGCCACAGCGGCGATATCTTCCTCCACCTGGTCGTTCTCTCCCGCCTTAAGTGCCCCCATATGCAGCACCATGTCCAGCTCCGTGGCCCCATCCCTGAGGGCCTGCTCCGCTTCGCACACCTTTGCTGTAGTGGTCGTGGCGCCAAGTGGGAAGCCAATCGTGGTAGCCGGTTCCACCTCCGAGCCCGCTAACTTCGCTGAAATCATGGGGACATAGCTCGGATTCACACATACGGCGGCGAAGTGATACCGCAGCGCTTCGTCGCACATCTGCTCGATCTCTGCGGGAGTGGCGTCTGGTTTCAGCATGGTATGGTCGATCAGTCGAGCCAGTTGGTTTCGTTTCACAGCTCCTCCATTGTCGTCTCCGTCTATGACATCGATGAGCAACACGACGTCTGTTCTAGCGGCGCTGCGTCGGTTCTGGGAATGCGTGATGCTCCAGCACACCCCACGTCTCCGGGGGCCAATAACAGAGCCAGGCTTTGCCGATGATGTTCTCCCTGGGAAGTGTACCCCACGTGTGGGAGTCACTGGAGTTACCTCGGTTGTCTCCCAGCACGAAGTACTCGTCACCCCCAAGAGCCCACGCGCCGGAGTAGGCGCCGCGCTGTGCCACGTACGGTTCATCAAGAGGTACGCCGTCGACCAGAACCTCTCCATCACGGATCCTTATCTGCTCTCCTGGAAGCCCCACGATGCGCTTGATATAGTCATCGGACAGGCCGTTCGGAGGATGGAACACCATGATGTCCCCGCGCCTCGGCGAGTTGAGCCAATACGACAGCTTGCTGACCACGAGATACTGCCCGTCGTGCAGGGTTGGCTCCATACTGGATCCACGGACTTGGAACCGCCCCGTCAGTGCATTGAGAATCAGGAACGTGATAAGGGCCAGGAGGACTGTCTCCAGGATCTCGCGCAGCAAAGACCGTCCTCCGAATGCCTGGGATAGTGACAGCGGCTGTGTGTCCGAGGTGCTCAATTGTGGGGGCTCGGACGATTCCCGCAGTTGTCGATCGAGTTGGTCTTCTCCGTTCTGTGCCATAGCGCTGGAGATTATAGTACAGGGGGGCGAACCGAACAAGCCGCGGCGCAGTTCGGGTTTGCTTCTGGTGCAATATGCCGGGCTTGACGGGTGGTGAACGCGCGTTTCCACAGTGTGCGGATCGAGCAGGAACATTTGTGCGAGCATCGCTAGGGGGTATAATGAAGGCAAGGCCCGGCCCGGGTTTCTGGTCGGGTTGGGAAGGGATATTATGCACGAATTGTCGGTTACCGAGAGTTTGCTTCAGATTGCGATACGGCACGCTGAGAGAGCGGATGCGAAGCGGATTGTTCGACTTAACATCGTCATCGGCGAGTTGTCCTCCATAGTGGACGACTCAGTTCAATTCTACTGGGATATCGTCAGCGCCGGGACGATTGCGGAGGGCGCTGAGCTCCATTTCGAGCGCGTGGGCGGTAGGTTGCGCTGCCTGGCCTGCGGCCACAGCTTCCCATTGGGTGGTGATTCCTTCGCCTGCCCGGAATGTGGGGAGACTGACGTCGTCGTTGCGGGCGGTGATGACTTCCGGTTGGAGAGCATCGAAGTCGAGTGATATCGGTTCACCTAGACAAGCAGTCGGACGAGGGAGCCTGTTGATGCGCTACACAGCTACGGGTGGCACCGCTCGTGCACAGGAGCGTCTACAACGATTCTAGTGCCCTGACCGGGGCTGGACTCGATGTGGAGTGTCCCCTCCAGGATCCGGGCTCGCTCGTGCATGCCGATGAGGCCGAACTTGCCTGATGTCACAAGGTCAACGAACTTGTCTGGTGCATCAAAACCTTGCCCGTCGTCTTCGATGATCATCTGGACCGAGCCTCGTTTGAAGGAGATGAGTACACTTGCCGTTGTGGCCTCAGCATGGCGGCGTACATTGTTGAGAGACTCCTGGGCGATGCGGAAGAGCACTAGCTCCTCATCGGGGGATAGTCGGTAGGAGGAGCCTGTGACCTGGAGTTCAGTTTCAACGCTAGCCTTGCACAGGTTCCGTGTTAGGCCGCGGATGGCTGCGACTAATCCCAGGTCATCGAGCACTGGGGGACGGAGATCTCGGCTGAAACGACGCACGCTGTGCAGGGTCTCCGCAGCTAGCTCCTGCACCTCGTCCAGGCGTTGTCTAATGATGTCGGGCGGAAGATTCGAGGAAGCTCTCAAGGCATCCAGACGGCGGGAAAGGGCGACCAGAATCTGCGCAGTCTCATCGTGGGCCTCGCGAGCAATGCGCTTTCTCTCATCCTCCTGTGCCTGGGTGACCTGGCGCGCGT
>CAZGSX010000009.1:0-29216 GCA_964528475.1 uncultured Anaerolineales bacterium | reverse complement strand
GGCGCGCGTTGTCGATGGCAATCCCAGCTTGACGCCCCACACTGGCCAACGTCGAGACCTCTGTCTCTGAGAAGCGTCTAGTCTCATGCAGGCTGCCGACGGCCAAGGTGCCAAACGCCCGGCTGCCGCTCACGATGGGGACCGCCACGACGCTGGCGAGGCCTGCGTCTGCGAAGGCCGGGACGGCATTGTCATAATTCTGATAGTCCGAGATGATGCCCGGCTGGACGGTCGACATGGTCTCTCCTGCAGCGCCCTGTCCGTTGGCCACCGTCACGTCCTTCAAGCTCTGAGGTAAGTTATGAAGGTAGGGGTAGCTGAGACGCTTCGTCGTGGGATCGAAGAGGGCGATGAAACCGCAGTCTGCCTCAATCAATTCCTTGGCCATCTGGAGGACCTTGGGCAGGATGTTGCCCAGCTCCAATTCCGATGTAATCTTCTCTGCGACTTCGTTCAGCCGTCGCTGGATCCGAAGCCGCCTTTCGAGATCTTGGTGTAGCTGTGCGTTTTCCACCCCCACGCCTATCTGTTTACCAAACGTGGTCACTAGCTGGAGGTCGGCCGACGGAAACCGACGTTGCGTCCGCGAGCCCAGGCACATGACCCCTTGAACCCCTCCCTTTGACCTGAGAGGTACGACAATCAGGGCATGCAGCCCCTCTCCTCCCAGGGCTGTCCCACTCAACTTCAACTGGCGGATCTGAGATGGAGTTTCCAGAACGACGGGCTGTCGGGATTGGACAACGCCCCCACAAAGCCCCTGTCCCAGAGGACAGCGTCCCAGATCCTGAATCGTCTCCTTCCCCAAGCCCGATGGGCACGGAGCACTAGCTCTTCTGAGTGGTTGTCCACGGTGCACATCCAGCCCACCTCGAGATGTGTCACCTCCATGGCCTTGTCAAGGGTCGCATTGAGAACCTGATCCAGTTCCAGCGATTTCGCTACGATGGAGCACATCGCGTTGAAGGACCGCATCCGCGCGACGGGCTCCTGGCGGAGGGTCGCTTCCCGCTCCTCTGTCTCGACCAGGCGGATCATGAGGTAGCCCACCATGCTGACCGCGAGGGTCTGCGTCGTGGCGTCCACCGGATGGGCCGAGAACCACAGCGCACGTGGCAGCATGACTAGGATGGTGAGACCCAGGGTGATGATGCCGCCTGTTCGTCCGAAGGAGAACGCGCTGATAGTCACTGGGATCAAGAGAAGAATACGCCCCAGGGTGTGAACGCCAGGGTACAGATCTGTATTGGGGAGGAGGACATGTGTCAGCGATGGCAGGTAGTGGGTCACACCCACTCCTAGCACCATCACCGCAACCACCCAGAAGGACAGGTGGGTCGCTATCGGTCCAATCCGCCGTAGACGGCCGCGAAAATCCATCTTCGTGTGGCACGTCTCGGCACCAAGATCCGGTGCCTGCTCATGGTTCGAGTGCTCACTCACGCGACGTCGTCGAAGGAGAGGAGACCCTTTCTCAGGGCATTGACGACTGCCTCGGTTCGCGAGCCGACCCCGAGCTTGCCAAAGATGTGGCTCAGATGGGCCTGCACCGTCCGATGGCTGATGGAGAGCCTGTCGGCGATCTCGCGATTGGTGATCCCCTTGCCAGCCAAGCGGAGCACCTCTATCTCCCGTTCGGTAAGCTCTTCAGAGGCGCCGTTTCCTGCTCCTTCATCGTGAGAGTGACTGAACCGATTGATGACCTTGCGGGCAATGGCTGGGTGGAGCATCGATTCGCCAGCTTGGACAGCGCGGATGGCCGCCACCAATTCGTCGGTAGAGACGTCCTTCAACAGATAGCCAGCGGCTCCAGCCTCAAGGAGAGCAAAGATGTACTCATCGTCGTCATAGGCCGTGAGCACCAGGATTGCGATGCTAGGATTGGCCCTCTTGATCCGCCGCGTCGCTTCGATACCGTTAAGCTTCGGTAGGGCAATATCCATGATGACGATATCAAGATCCTGCTCCTGCGCCAAGCGGACTGCCTCGGCGCCGTCGCCTGCCTCGGCGACGACGTCCATGTCCTCCTCCCTGTCTAACATCTCCTTGGTGCCCTCTCGCACGAGGATGTGATCCTCGGCCAGCATGATCTTGATACTGGTCATAGCCTGCGTCCTTACCGAGTACTCCGTTCGTTGGCGTGGTGCATATTGTAGGGCAAGCGGGCACTGAGAGCAAGCATCTGCGGAGCTAGAGCGAGATGCAACAACAATAGAGGTCGACCATCTTCACAGATTTATCTCCCCGCAGATTGTCACGCATCTGTAACGCCTTCATCACGGCATCTGTCATCAGTTTGTGCTATTCTACCATCGAGATGGCAACTGAACGCCCCCAGACAATGGTTGGCTCTCTGACGCCTCAGTGGTTGGTCCTGGATGACTTGGAGCCCGACCCAGATGTAGTTCGACGCCTGGCACCGAACCTGGCATTCCGTCATCATGCCTTGCCGGTGGCAGAGGAAGAGCGTCGCCTCACGGTGGCGATGGCTGACCCCACAGACTCGGTGGCTCGTAAGGCGGTGACCGCCGCACTGGGCACAGAACCGTGTGTCGTTCAGGGTGATGTGCTAGCCATCGATGTCGTCCTGTCCCAAATCTGGAACGAGCGGGTTCAGTCCTGGGCTGGTCGGCTCGCTTCGTTGTCAGTCGATCCCTCTGCCGACCCAGAGGATCCATATGCTGGATATGTCGCCGATCTGCTGGCAGCGGAGTTAGCTCATCTGCCGCCCCAGCTCCCTTTTGACACGCTGGTGCAAAGAGCCTGGGGCGAGTGCGAGTTAGTGATCTACGGAGAGCTGGACCGCTCATGCGATGACGCACTGCGCTGGAACGGGGTCCTCCGACGGGCGATCGATGGTCTTCCGACGTCCCTACTGGTGGCCAAGGGTCCCCGCAAGCCTCTCTTGAGGCTTCTGTTGGTCATTCAAGGCGCAGCTCCTGATCACAAGGCCATCGACTGGGCGCTACGGCTCTCCCGTTCCAGTGGTGCTGTCGTGACGGCCCTTGCCATTGTGCCTCCTGTGTCTGGTGCACGCCACGGGCTATCCGGCTTTGAGGGTGGACTGGCTGAACTGCTGCGCACGGACACTGTCTTGGGTCGACAGATGCGCTGCGTGGCTCGACGCTTGGCTGAGGCAGATATCCCGTGCACGGTGCGGCTCCGCCAGGGCCCGGCAGTTGGCGAGATCCATCGGGAGGCTATGGAAGGAGACCATGATATGGTCATCGTTGCCATTGCGCCCTCAGGGACAACAGGAAGCTGGCGCTTCAATGAACGACCCGTGTCACTCCTGCGGATTGCGGACCGGCCGGTGCTGATCGCCCGGTGATGGCACAGCGGTTGCTGGCGTCGAGGGTGACGCATAGCTGGTAGGAGGCCGTTTCCATCAAATTGGCGGGATAACTGAATAGTCAGTCTGTCGCCTAATCGATCGTGAGATCGGGCGGAGGATCCAGAACGTGGGGTGTATCTCGCTGAGGCGAGAGGGGCACCTTCCTGCCCTAACCCGTCAGCTAACTCCGTCGGCACTGGAGGGGCCAGGTCTGCAGCCCAGGACCGCAGACAGCTCTGCGGTCCTGGGCTGCTGATGAAGGAGAAGGGGACAAGAAAGAGAGGAAGTGCAACAATGGAGATGATTGTACCGATCATGATTGCAGCATTCGCATGCGAACTGGTTGACTCATCCTTGGGCATGGGTTACGGGACAACTCTGACACCTTTGTTGCTGGCCCTGGGATACAAACCGATGGAAGTCGTGCCTGCTATCTTGGTCTCGGAGTGCGTTACGGGAATAGTGGCTGGACTGGCCCACCATGAGTTTGGGAACGTCGACCTCAGGCCCGGGACGCGGGACTTCAAGGTCTGCTTGGCACTGAGCGGACTCAGCGTGTTGGGCGTGCTGCTGGGAGTAGGCATCGCGATCAACATACCGGCTTGGGCCGTGAAGCTCTATGTGGGCGCGCTGGTGCTGATCATCGGTCTAGCCACTCTTAAGAGTCGCCGACGAGAGATACCTTTCTCATGGAGGCGAATACGGTGCCTCGGATTCCTAGCTGCCTTCAATAAGGGCATCAGCGGCGGCGGCTACGGGCCAGTCGTGACTGGCGGACAAGTCCTATCGGGAATGAGGGGGCGCAGTGCAGTAGGAATCGCCTCCTTGGCCGAGGGGGTAACGAGCGCGGTGGGGGCGGTGGCGTATCTGTGTAGCGGAGCTACCGTCAATTGGCACCTGGCGCCGCCGCTGCTGTTAGGAGCGATCCTGTCCGTCCCCATCAGCGCCTACCTCGTAAGCCGGCTGCCTGCCGGACGCCTCACCCTGCTTATCGGCAGCCTGTCCACGGGTCTCGGTGCCTACACGCTGGTACGAGCAGTGATCGCCGTCGTGTGACGGTTGGGGGGGTCAAGTAGACATTCACTCAGCAATCCGCAAGGTGCTGGTTGGCACCAATGACCGGCTTGAGCCTACTGCTCACGGCATGCGGCCCTCAAGTCGAATCGGGCTCTGGAACAACGGGATTGGAGGGGACAATCACCGTCTCGGGTGCGTTCGCTCTCTACCCCGTGATGATCCGCTGAGGTGAGGAGTTTCGCGTCCTGCGCCCTGATGTCACCTGCGGTGTCTCGGCGCGCGCCGCGCGCACAGGGATGACCGATGGTCTGGGCGGAGCAGTGGAGATCCGCATGGGCTCCCGTCCCGTCCTTGCCGCAGAGCTCGAGGAGGTCGGTTTCTGGGAGTTTTCTTCCGGGGAGGCCGTCGCGGTGACAGCTGACGCGGAGAAGCCCGTGCTAGATCAGCTCTTGGTGCAGGCGCCCCCTCGCCATGCCGCTGAGGCCATCTGGATCACCTAGGAGATCACGACCTGGCGCCAGACAGTGACCTGGGAAGCAAACAATGGGATCCACGTCTATGCCGGCGCCGCGTTCCTGGGCGAACACCCCAGGAGGCTCTGCGTGGGGTCGCTGTTCAGGCGGAGCCGGAGGTGCTGCTGTGAGACGAGCCAACGTACTTCCAGGATCCCGTATCAGCTGAGCAGATTGCGGTCCGCGTGAAGGAGATCAAGTGGCACCGCACAACTGTGCTGGTAATCCACAATTTGAGGGAGGGGCAGCGGTCAGGTGACCCTGTTATCTTCCTCTGTGTGCGCGAGTTGGTCGAGCATGGCCCAGCCCGGGATATCTTCCATTGCCCGCGGGAACCGCGGGCGCAGGCTTGCCTGAGCAGGGACTGCGGCTGACCACCGGCTATAGATCGGGGTCAGGTCCAAGTGATCTTTTTCATAGCAGCCTGTCAACGCAACCCAAGCTTATACCAGCGAAGTTGACGTATCGGGCATCAGGGCTATGACCGTCAGTGCCAGCCGCCATCGACGGACCCGGCATTCGCCACACACGCGCCTGGCTAAGAGGAGATAGCTCGATTCTAGGGCGAGACGCCTAATGCATCGAGCAGTCTCTGTGGCGCCGACGGCGGGAGATCCTCTACACTATCAACTACGGTCACAGAGACCCCCCACTGGAAACCGCGGCCTCCAGCCACTATTTCAGTAACAGTCTCTTCCCAAGTAGGTAGCAGCATCTCCAAGATCCCGAAGGTCGTCTCGTTCACGAGGGTCCGAAGGCTTAGCTCTCTGTCTATTGCGTCGAAAGCGTTCTTACGAAGCTCGTTATCCCAACGCAGTCCAGCGACCGGGACATCGGCCTCGTTGAGGGTTACATCCACTCGGCTGGAATCGACGGCCAGTTGTGCGGATCCTATTGCGGGTGGGATCAGGCGTGCAAACCCGGTCAGAGAGGTCCCATTCCTTTCCAACCAAGGTGTCAGGTTCAACGCTGCGTTGGCGTTGCCAAGACCCACACCTCCCTCTCGATCCACAATCAGTGAGGGCATGAAACCAGTTTGTGGTTTGGAACCTGTACCGACGCTGTAGTCAAGCCCTAGCTCTTCTGGGGCGCCGCCAGCTGTGGCGAGGACGACTCCACCAATGTGGGTGTTTGCAAGTAGGGCGTCCACCTTAGACCACGGAGTATTTCCTAATCCGGGGAGGCTTTCCGCTGCCATCGGGCCGATCTGTGTGACGGCATCTTCTCCGATGAAGACTGGGGGAAGAGGTACGCCGTCGATGCTGTACCGAACTTCCTTTCGCTCGCCATCCCAACAGAGAGCAAGCGGTCCTAAGTTGTCGAATACCGAGTGGTCCAAGTCAGTCTCACCCACCCACATTCCTTCGAAGAGCAATCTACCCGCCTCGTCCACCTCAAAGGTGAGTTGCTGTCCGACGTCGATCCGCGGACTGCCCTCCATCTGTTCCATGCCGTTTCGAATGGTGAGCTGTACTTCCGTATGCGGAAGTATCGCTTCCACGAGATCCGCAGTGAACGCCAGATCCCTTTCGGAAACGGGAAGAGCGTAACCGTTCAGCTCGGCTAGATCCATTGCGGCAGGGAGGAGGGTGTAGATTGAGTGTCGCGCTTCTTGATCCCACGCTACGTTGGCCCAATGTCCGTTGTCGCTCTCGACGCGGAAACCGTTTCTTCCAGCGGTGGCCGTAATCACCTCCGATTCCACCAGCGAAAGTGGATTGGCGACGAGGTGAGGCCACCATCGTTGCATTCCCATATCCTCGAGGACGGCGTTCATCTCATCGACTGTTACTGCTCCTACCGAGATTATCTCGCCGGCGGAGGCAGTCCCGGAGATAGTTGCCCCAGCCTCTATGAGATTCAGGGCTTGCGCCTCTTCACTCTCAATCTCGTCAGTAAATGAAAAGACGCCCTGTGCACTGGGGAAGTTGGCGATGATCCGGGCATCCTCCATCAGCAAGAGGGTTTCGGCTAGATCGCGTTCCAGGTCTCCCAATGTGGTATTGGCGAGTGCAAAAACCAACGTCTCATCCGCAGCATCCGCTTCCAGAGTCTTAGTGTTGTTGACGTAGAGGCTGAGTTCCTGCCAGCTCCCGTGGGATATCTTGGAGATCGCCAGATGCTCAATCCCGTGACTGGATAGCGTGGCAACCTGTTGGGGATCCAACGCCAAACGGGGGATCTGGACCGGAAGCCCAAAGTTTGCGAGTGCCCTTTCCAGACTGCGCGTGCTCACATTTTTCACACGGACTCCGGCTAGGTCCAGCTCAACTTCCTCCCCGTTAGCAGGTAGAGCTATGTGCAACTCTCCTAGGTCCAGATTCCGGACGGTGACGTTCCCGTCCTCTCCTATGTCTACCTCGAGAGTGAATCCTGCGAAGAGTGCGGGGGTTTCCTCGACAGCTGAAGCTACGTTTGCTGAGCAAGGTAGCACCAAGCAGACGAGTAGTGCTGCAGCGAGAATGAGTTTGCTCTTCTGTGTGGGCATTTGTCCCCTTTTCCTTCCGATTCCACGCTTCTTCGTTTTGAAGTGTTCAGCTCCTCGTAGAGTAAGCATAGCACCTCGGAGATACGAGCGGTCCAGCCCTTCAGGGCTCAGTGGTGTTGAGTTTGGTCAGAAAGAACAGCGAGCCGTTGTACAGGAGAAGCCGTCGGAGATTGCCTCTTCTGTTGGTCGCTCTGGCACCGCAGAAAAATGAGGAACGCTGCGCTCCATCAACTCAGACCATCGCACCACCCTCCCCAAAAACGCAAATGCCGACACCGTCCCATGAGCCCTGGGAAGGCAGCCGGCATGCATAGACTCCGTATGTTCTAGCCCGCTGCTGTCGGGCTCATTCTTTTACCTAGTATATAACATTGTCAAGCACTTGTCAACAGGGTGTTGAGGAGAATTCTAGACAAGTCGCGGCTGGCTCAACCCCTGGGGCACGCAGGGCCTAGAACCAGGCACTATCGTTGTGCGATCCCTATTTGAGGCCCGTCTTGATCCAAGAGTGGGGTGTCTGCCCTGTGCGATCGGTCATTCAAGGTGTTTTTCAACACTCTTTGTTGAGTCAGTTCTCCCTAAGTCAACTGGTGGCGTCAATTTCCGTCCGTGATGGGGCCACTCGCAAGGACGACGGTGCCTGCAATAGTCTTGTCTGCCGATGACGAACAAGACGCATTTGCTGGGACGGCGTGGATTCGATACCCACCTCCTCCTGGGGCCGTGGGCTCCAAAGCTGGTCCCTGTGATCACCACGACCTGGGCCCGATGGGTCAGTCTAGCGTTCACCTGAGGGCAAGCTCGACGATCGAGATCACCTGCTAGGGGTTGCTCTAGAGCAGCTTCTTCACACAAGCTTAGCCCGCCCGCCAAGGTTGCTGAATCGCACGTCAGGGCCATGATCGTGAATGGCAATTGCCAGTGACGGACCTAAGGCCCGCCGGACAGACGCCCATCTATTCTGGTTGTGATCCATCCACGCCCTTGTACGAGAGGTTGGCCCCGATCAACTTGCGAAGCCTGTCGACCTAGTTAGTGCTTAGCTTCATCGGATTGGTCCTTCTCAGGGTCAGCGCCGTGGGCGTGCCGGCCATCTGGCTGGTGCGAGAGCAGATGAGCCGTCAAGCGTGGGGGGAGGTGGGACAGGCAAGTCGCGCGGCGCAAGCTCCCTATGCAGCTCAGCTGCATCTGCGCGAGCTTGTGGCCCATGGGGAGGAGGAGTCTCTTGTGGCATATCTGGATGCCCTGAGGGTCGGTGCCGCCCTGGATTCAGTAGTCGTCTGTACCCCCGACGAGGAACAGATTGCACAGACTGGTAGGGTTGTCGCCGCTGAGGTATGCTGCAACGGCGGGCAGGGCCGCCTTCAGGTCTTATCAGTTGGATCACCGCCCGAGGTGTGGTTGCTTTCGAGTTGCCCCATCGGAGGGGAGGCGGCGGATCTCATATGTCTGAATGCCTACGGCTTCTTCGACAAACTGGTTGCCGTGACCACGGGCAATATCTTCGGGGGAGGCTTCTTGGTCGCTGCGGTGTACTGGTTCATCTACAGACGACCCAAGGTGCGAGCTCAGGATGAGGCCGACCAGGCGTCCGATCAACGGGTGCCCGTGCCTCTAACCGGCGACACAGCGTCCGGCTAAGCGCCACTTGGCTCCAAGAGAGCTCTCCACTCCCCTACAGAGCGACTGTATTTGGTGACTGGCACCAGGCGGGCTAACTGTGGCCTAGCCAGCTTTGGCCTGCGGCTCGATCGGCGCTCAGAGCCTATTCACAAGAAGCGACGCGAGTTCGTAGTCTCGTGTCGCTTCTTCGTTCTTGCCTTCGACAGGCGCTTCCCCGGATCCTCTTGATTGGACGATCGTCAGCAAGTGTGCTAGAATATTACAGGCGTATCTAAGGAAAAATGATCGGTCGTGTACGGACGCTGACCGCGGGGTGGGTCTGGCGCGCAGACGCCAGAAGCTCCGCCGGCGGCAGCTTCTGGTAGATAGTCTCTGCCCGGGGACGAGAACGTAGGGACGCATCCTAGGGGCGCGACCTCGAGCGAGCGGAATAGGAAAGAGGCTGGTAATACGGTGTCGAAACGTGTCTCTGTTGTCGAGAATATCCTGAGTGCCAATGATCGGTTGGCGGCAAGCAACCGGGACTTGTTGGACGGAGCTGGCGTGTTCTCCATCAATCTGATGGCCTCGCCCGGTGCCGGGAAGACCAGCCTAATAACGCGCACGGTTGAGGCGCTGCGAGATGACTTGGCCATCGGAGCGGTGGACGGCGATGTCGCCACTACGTTGGACGCGGACCGGATTGCCGCGTCGGGGATTCCCGCCGTGCAGATCAACACGGGGGGCGCCTGCCATCTGGATGCGGTGATGTTTCAGGAGGCTTTGCCACAGCTTCCGCTGGAGAGTTTGGATCTGCTTATTGTGGAGAATGTGGGCAATCTGGTGTGCCCAGCCAGCTTCGACCTGGGGGTGCATCGGAGTGTGTTGATCGCGAGCGTGCCGGAGGGTGATGACAAGCCATACAAGTACCCGGTGATGTATCGCGGTGTCGACGCGGTCGTGCTGAACAAGATCGATGTGTTGGATGCCTTCGAGTTTGACATAGACTACTTCCGCCGAGGAGTTGAGACCCTCAATCCTGGCCTGGCATTCTTCCCACTCTCCTGCAAGACGGGCGACGGCCTTGAGTCGTGGCTGAACTGGATAATAGAGGAGATGGGCTAGCATGTGTCTAGGTATTCCGGGCTGCATCGTCGAGATGTGGGAAGGTGAGCCCTGGCGAATGGCCAAGGTCGATTTCGGCGGCATCAAACGGGAGGTCTGTCTGGCCTACGTACCCGAAGCTACAGTGGGGGACTATGTCATTGTTCACGCGGGCTTTGCTATCAGCCAAGTCGACGAGTCGGAAGCTCGAGAAACGCTGGACATCCTAGTAGAGTGCGGCTTGCTGTCGGAGGATCTTAGGCCTGCTTAGCAGGCCTAGGTTCGGAGGTCTTGGGCTCCCCCGCTGTCACCTCGGACGTGCCCCTGACGAGGGACTGTGCCTCAGAGTCGTCCCCGGCCCACACGCCGTTGATGCGGATCTTCGTGCGTGCCTTGCAGGTGTGCGCGTGGGGTCGGCGGCGTTAGTCGAGACCCTCTGCGATGCATCGGGAGCCGGGTTGCCAAGGCGCATTGGTCGGAAGCCTGTACCTTCGAGGTGCAGGGCGGAACTATGCGTCTGCAGGCTAAGTTCAACCTCGGCATCATTATCATCTTTGCGGTGCTGGCTGCAGGCATTGGCGGTCTGAGTATCCACTATGTCAATACAAACACCATCAGGGAAGCCAGAGATCGAGTCAGCATCTACACGAGGGCGGCGTGGGAGATCCACAACGGCAGGATTGCGGACGTGGAGGCAGCACTGAAGGTACTGGCTGGCACCCAGCCTGTTGAAGACGCTCTACAGCACACCGATGACGACGAGCAACTGAGAGCTACAAGGGAGGTCTTGGAGCGGATTCGCCAAGAACAGGGCGCGGATGTCCTCAATGTGGTGGCTTCCGATGGGACGGTCGTCCTCAGAACGCGATATCCCTACAGCTCGGGAGACAACCTTTCAGGCGACCCCCTGGTGAGGCAGGTCATGGTGGAAAAGCAGGAGAGCTCCGGGGACATCATCCTCTCGCCGGAGCGGCTGGAGCTCGCTGGAGAGGGGCTGGTCCAGCGTGCGCTCTCCGTTGCCCCCGAGCCCCGCGGGATGTTCGCTGGCGCAGCGGTCCCTGTTGTGCGTGAGGGAAGGCAGATTGGGATCCTCGAAATGGGCACGCTCCTCAACGGTGCGGTGGAGGAGGTGGACCTTATCCGCGATGCGGTGTTTGAGAACGAGACGTACAAGGGCAAGCCTGTCGGAACGGCTACGGTCTTCATGGGAGACTTAAGGATCTCCACGAACGTTGTCGACGACCAAGGCGGTCGGGCGGTGGGCACCCGGGTCTCTGCGGAGGTGGCGGAGCAGGTTCTGGGTCAGGGAGAGCCGTGGACGGGCAGGGCCTACGTCGTAGACACGTGGTACCTGTCGCAGTACGATCCAATCATCGACCCGGACGGGAAGATCATCGGAATGCTCTATGTGGGTGAACTCGAGCAGAAGTATCTGGATATCCGCCGGCGAGCCGTCGCTATGTTTCTAACCGTTGTATTTGCGGGGACGATAGTAGCCTTTCTCACATTCTATTTCCTGACGCGAGGGGTGGTAAGGCCGATCCTCCAGCTCTCCCGGGCCACGCAGCGGCTCTCGGGGGGTGAACTGGGTCACCGCGTCGACATCGAGCGGGGCGACGAGATTGGAGTGCTTGCTTCCTCCTTCAACGAGATGGCAGAGCGCTTGCAAGTGCAGCGTCGGGAGATTGAGCAGAATCAGATGCGCCTCAAGAGGCTCAATGACGATCTCAGGACCACAAACAGCAACTACATGGAGATGCTAGGTTTCGTGTCCCACGAACTCAAGAGTCCGCTGTCGTCCGCCATCATGAGCCTACACACCGTGAAAGAGGGGTACCTGGGAGAACTCACCGAGGCGCAGGAGAAGAGCCTGGCTTCGGTTGCGCAGAGCTTGGACTATTTCCAAGACATGGTGAAGAACTACTTGGACCTGTCACGTCTGGAGAAGGGGGAGCTAAGGGCGCACAAACAGGAAATTGCGCTGGAATCCGAGATTGTCGAGCCGGTCCTCGAGGGTCTCACACAGGCCTTAGCTGAAAAACAGATGTCTGTGAAGAATAGCGTTCCGGATGGTTTTCACGTCTACGCTGACAGGGATCTGCTGCGCATCGTGTATGAGAACCTACTATCGAATGCGGTGAAGTACGGCGAACAAGGAGGGAGAATTGAACTGAACGCCCGCAGGGGTAAGGAGCGGGTGACACTGAGCGTGTATAACGAGGGCCAGGGCATTCCGCCTGACGAGATGCCCAGGCTCTTCAAGAAGTTTACGCGCTTGGATAGGCCAGAGCACGCGAGAAAGAAGGGAACTGGATTGGGACTCTATATCTGCCGCGAGATCGTCGAGGAGCACGGTGGCGAGATATGGGCTGAATCCAGAGAAGGAGAATGGGTGAGATTCAGTTTTACTCTGCCTGGTCAATCAAGGAGGTCAAGAGATGTCGGACAAGAAGGGTAACATCTTGGTAGTCGATGACGATGTCCAGTTGGTGGAATCGGTGACCACCCTGCTAGAGAGCGTTGGTTATGAGGTAACGTCTGCCTATCGAGCTGAGGCGGGTTTGGAGCTGGCGAAGGAAACGTCACCCGATTTGATCCTACTCGATGTGATGTTCGCCGGCCCGCCTGGTCCTGACGGCATCGAGATCTCGCGGCAGATAAGGAAGGACGCCGAATTGAGGCACATCCCGATTGTTATGCTTTCAGGCGTCAAGAAGGTTCTGGAGTTGGGCTACAATGTCCAACCTGATGAGACGTTCATGCCGGTGGAGGCCTTCATTGACAAGCCTGTCAAGCCAGAGAAACTACTGACGACGATTGAGGATATCCTGGAGGGCTCTGGGGCATAGCCCGGGTGGCTTGCGAGAACCGTCCCGATCTGGGCGATGCGGCCTCAAGCTTGCCTTGTTCGGCAAGCACCCAGCGTCGGATGCACGGGCGAGACGGGGCAGCGCTGTGAAGCTTGACTGGCAGGCGGCAAGAACATAAGAGTACTTCGTGAGGAGACTAGTAGATATGAGTGACAGAATTCTATGCAAGGAAGCGGTGGGCCCCATGATTGAGGCCTTGATGGCTGATTACCGCGTGGTTGGGCCCCAAGCCAAAGGGTCGAAATTCGTGTTTGCCCCCGTTACCGATCCGGCGAGCGTGCGGCTTGACTATGACACCACAATTCTTCCTCCCAAGAAGGTCCTGCAACCGCAATGCGAGCGATTAGCCACATTCACCCTGGGTGAGAATCCCCAGCTGGAACCGGTGATCGAGGTGGAGCCAACGGTCCTGCTGGGGATGCACACCTGTGACCTGCACGCGCTCAATCTCCTGGACAGGGCTTTCTCTGAGGATTATCCCGATGCTCATTATCTGAGCCGCCGAGAGCAGACTCTGATCATCAGCCTCGAGTGTTTGGAGCCCTGCGACGATGAGTCATTCTGTAGAAGCATGGGGACGTTGAGCGCTGACGAGGGGTTCGATCTGCATCTGGCGGACTTGGGCGACGCTTACGCGGTGGAGATCGGTACCAGCGCGGGTGAAGAACTGCTGGCGTCTTACGCGGAGGTTCACGAGGCTACGGCTGCGGAGGCCGATCAGAAGGCTGAGCTCGTGAGCTCGAAGTTCAAGCACTTCGCCGATCGACTGAACTTCGAATCTGACGAGCTTCCCTCCCTGATGGGTGATGCCTATGATCATGCCTATTGGGAAGAACTCGACGATCGTTGCTTCGCCTGTGGGTCGTGTACCAATGTCTGCCCCACGTGCTATTGCTTCAACGTCGTGGACGAGGTGAACCTCGCCTTGACGGAGGGTGAGCGGATTCGCCACTGGGACTCTTGCCAGCTGGCCGAATTTGCTCGCGTGGCAGGGGGCGAGAACTTCCGTGAGAGCCGTGGCGCGCGCCAGCGACATCGCTTTCTGCGCAAAGGGAAGTATCTCTACGAGAGATTTGATGCACTGGGCTGTGTGGGATGCGGTCGTTGCATTCGCACCTGTCCGGCCAGCATCAGTATCCTCAAGGGATTCAACACGCTTCACGCATCGCTGCGCTAGGAGGTAGCAGATCATGACAATATCCATCTACAAACCAGAGATGGCACATTTGACGGACGTCCGGCAGATGACGGCGACAGAGAAGCTGTTCCGGATTGAGCTCCCTGAGGGTGAGCATCTGGGACATGAGCCGGGGCAGTTCGTGATGCTGTCCGTATTGGGGGTGGGCGAAGCTCCTATCTCCATCACCTCCTCCCCAAGCCGGTCCGATGGCGGTTTCGAGCTGTGTGTGCGGAAGGTGGGTGATGTCACGGGAGCGCTTCACGCCATGCAGCCGGGTAGCCAGGTTGGCATTCGAGGGCCCTTTGGCAAGGGTTTCCCCATCGACGCCATGCGGGGGAAGGACGTCCTCTTCGCTCCTGGTGGGCTGGGTCTGGCCCCTCTGCGCTCGCTGATCAACGAGGTACTCGATCAACGCGGCGACTTTGGGCGCGTGATCGTTCTCTACGGTGCCAAGCGGCGGAGCGAGTTGCTCTTCCGTGAGGAGTTGAATGGATGGCTGGAGCTCGGCGACATCGAATGCCTGCTGACGGTGGACTGCGAGGACGAGGGTGACGACTGGCAGCCTGAGCAGCATCTTGAGTGCAACATTGGCGTCATCACCACGCTGTTTCCACAGGTTGAGCTAGATGCAGAGAACACCATCGCCATCACGTGTGGTCCGCCGATCATGTACCGTTTTGTGCTCATGGAGCTACTGGAGAAGGGAATACCCGAGTCGAGCATCTACCTGTCGCTGGAACGCCGGATGAAGTGTGGCGTGGGGAAGTGCGGTCATTGTCAGATCAACAGTCTCTACTGTTGCCAGGACGGCCCGGTCTTCAACTACGCCGACATTAAGGGCTTTGAGGAGGCACTGTAATGAGCGCGACAGACAGCAAGCCCAAGGTTGCTTTCTTTGACTTCGCAAGCTGCGAGGGATGTCAGCTGACCGTTGTCGATTCCCTCCAAACGCACCTGGACCTACTGGACGCCGTCGAGATCGTCCAATTCCGCGAGGCCATGACGGAGAAGGGTGAGGACTATCAGATCGCCTTTGTCGAGGGTTCCTGCACCCGCGAGAAGGACGAGGAGCGTCTCTTCAAGATCCGCGACCAGGCCGATATGGTCGTTGCGCTGGGGGCATGCGCTCACACAGGCTGTGTCAACGCCCTCAAGAATCTGCAGCCCTCTCTTGACGACGTGCGCGAGTATGTGTACGGCGCCAAGGCGCAGTGGTATGATACGTATCCAGCTCGGCCTATCAGCGCCGTGATTGACGTAGATGCCTTCATCCCAGGCTGTCCCATCGACGGCGAAGAGTTCGTCACGGTGGTGAAGAATCTGCTCCTGGGCAAGAAGCCGGGCATCCCCGATTATCCAGTCTGTGTAGAGTGCAAACTGAAGGAGAACGTCTGTTTGCTTCTCGAGGGGAAGCCGTGTCTCGGGCCTGTCACCCGGGCCGGATGCGACGCCATCTGCCCAACGTATGGCGACGGCTGCGAGGGCTGTCGGGGGTACATCCCGGAGCCCAACGAAAACGCAATGAAGGACGTGTTGGACGAGGCCGGCTTGACTATCGAGCAGGTCATGGCCCGTATGACGATGTTCAACGCGTACTACCTGGAAGGGCAAGTGGCCGAATAGGAGGCGATATGAGTACTTTGAGTGTTAACGTTCATCACGTCACGCGGGTCGAGGGGCACGGGAACATCGTTGTGGATGCACAGAACGGGGATATCAAGGAATGCCGCTTCGAGGTCGTCGAGGCCCCGCGGTTCTTTGAGGCGTTCGTGCGCGGCAGACCGTATAGCGAGCTCAATCATATCACCTCTCGCATCTGTGGCATCTGCGCCGTTGGTCACTCGACCACTAGTGCGATGGCTACCGAGAAGGCTCTTGGCGTGGACCTCACCGAGCAGGCCGAGCTGCTGCGCAAACTGAACTTCCACGGAGAGATGATCGACAGTCACATTCTCCATACCTACTACCTGGTGGCTCCCGACTTCTTCGGTGCGGGGTCGGTCATTCCTCTCATCGAGGTCAATCGTGAGGTGGTGGAGCGGGCCCTGCGCGTGAAGAAGCTGTCCGGCGATCTCTGCGCGATGATCGCTGGTCGGCATACGCATCCCTGTGCACTGGTGGTCGGTGGCTTCACCCATACCCCGACCGAGGACGAGCTTCGAGCGATGCGCAAGCGGCTGATCGCGGCGCGTGGGGATATGGATGCATCCGTCGAGTTGTTCGGTTCGCTGGACTGGCCGCAGTTCGAGCGAGAGACGGAGTACATCTCCCTCACGAAGGACGACGAATATGCGTTTGTGGGCGGACGAATTAAGAGCAGCGATGGCTTCGAGTATGCTGTGGAGGAGTACAAGAAGGTGACCAACGAGGAGTTGGTTCCCTTCTCGACGGCCAAGTGGACGCATCACAATCGAGAGTCCTACATGGTCGGAGCGCTGGCGCGCTTCAACAACAACTTCGATCAGCTTCATCCGCGGGCGAAGGATGCTGCGGCCAAGTTGGGGATGGAGCCACTGGTCACCAATCCGTTTCTGAACACCGCCGCGCAGGTGGTAGAGATGGTGCACTGCGTCGAAGATGGCATCGAGATCATCGATGAGCTGCTGGACCGCGGCGTCGTCGAAGAGGAGCCGGCTGAGGTGCAGGTGAAGCCAGGTGAGGGCGTAGGATCGTGCGATGTGCCCCGAGGCATCCTCTTCCACCACTATATGTACGACGAAGAGGGCTTCTGCACTGGCGCCAACTGCATTATCCCCACTAACCAGAACCTGGCCAACCTGAACCATGATATGCAGGAGCTGGTGCCCACGATCATAGATAGGCCCCAGGATGAAGTGCGCCTGACGCTGGAGATGCTCGTGCGGGCGTACGACCCCTGCATCTCCTGCTCGACTCACATGCTAGAGGTGAAGTTCGTATGAGTGAACGGGGGGCGACGGGGCGGCCCTCTGGGTCCTCCGTCGCAATCGTTCTCGGTCTCGGGAACCCCCTGCGTGGCGATGACGGTATTGGCCCTCGGGTGATCCAGGAATTGCAGAGGCGGGGACTCCCTGAGGGTTGTCTGGCCATGGATGCGGGGACGGGAGGGCTTGACCTCCTCCATTTGATGGAGGGGTGGGATCGTGTTGTCGTGGTGGACGCTGCGGAGGTTCAACGGCAGCCAGGGCACTTCGTGCGCTTCAGCCCTGAAGAGGTCCAACTCCTTCAGTCGGATGGACGGTTGTCCTCCCATGACGCCGGCCTGGCCGACGTGCTGGCGCTGGCACGGGCCCTAGATCGATCCTTACCGCGCATCGTCGTGTTTGCCGTACAACCCAGAGCCATGGGGTGGCGCCAAGGGCTGAGTGCCGCAGTTGAAGCGCGGCTCCCAGCTTTGGTCGATGCCGTGATGGATGAACTACAACGAGGAGACAAGGACGAATGTCAGACAATGGGAACATCGATCTCTCTCTGATGGACCCCATCTTCGAGCAGTATCGAGAGCAGCCGGGCAAGCTGATCCCGATTCTTCAGAAGACCCAGTCGACGTATGGTTGGCTGCCTGGGGAAGCCCTGGAGCTGATTGCTGACCGATTGGACACTGCGCTGAGTAGAGTGTATGGTGTGGCGACGTTTTACTCTCAGTTCTATCTAGAGCGCAGAGGCAAGCACGAGCTCTACCTCTGTGATGGAACAGCCTGTCATGTGAAGGGCACTTCCCGGCTAGTTAAGGCCGTGAGGGATGAGTTTGGCATCAATCCTGGTGAGACGACGCCAGATGGGGAGCTCACGATGGAGCTTGTCTACTGCATGGGGTCCTGTGCCTTGGCACCCGTGGCAGTCATGGATGGCGTGGTGATGGGGCGGATGGAGCCAGTTAAGTTGGTTCGCCGGGTTAAGAAGGGACTGGTAGCTCCGGAAATTGCAGAAGCAGAGGCGTAACCGATGGTTACGAGAGGAGTGTCGAATGAGCTCACATGGTGCTAACGCTCTCGATACCAGGAGGAAGCAGGCGGAAGAGCGGTGGCAGACGAAGCAGCAAGCTGACGTCTATGTCACTGTCGGGATGGCGACCTGCGGCCTGGCTGCCGGTGCGGAGGAGAGCCTGGCGGCGATCGAGGCGGAACTAGATAGACGGAATCTGGACGGCGTGATCTCCCCGGTGGGGTGCGTCGGAATGTGTTCTTACGAGCCGATGATTGAACTTCAAACCCCGGGGCGACCGCGGATCAACTACGGGAATGCGGTCGCCGAAAACGTGCCCGAGATCTTCGCTTCCTTCTTCGATGATGCTTCTCTTGAGGACAGTGTGGTGGTCGGGCAAGTGAATCCCACGACCTTCAGAAGAGATGGATTCCGGCTCCAATCGCTCAGCTTTGTCGATCCAGAGAGTGAAGAGCGGATATCCTTTCACGAGAAGCAACTCCGCATTGTGCTGAGCAACTGCGGCCTAGTCAATCCGGAGTCCATCGATGACTACCTAGCCCTTGATGGCTATCAGGCTCTGGAGATGGCGCTTCGTGAGATGACGCCGGAAGATGTGATTCAGGAAGTACTTGACTCCAAGCTGCGCGGACGTGGCGGGGCTGGCTTCCCGACGGGTTTGAAGTGGAGATTCGCCCGGCAGACCGAGAGCTGGCCAAAGTACGTGATCTGCAACGCCGATGAGGGAGATCCAGGGGCGTTCATGGATCGTTCAGTCTTGGAGGGCGATCCTCATTCCGTTATCGAGGGGATGGTCATTGGGGCATACGCCATCGGCGCCCAGCAAGGTTACATCTACTGCCGGGCCGAGTATCCTCTCGCTGTCCGTCGGTTGAACATCGCCCTAGAGCAGGCGAGGGAGACCGGATTGCTGGGAGAGGATATTCTGGGCTCGGGCTTCGACTTCGACATCATGGTCAAGGAGGGAGCTGGAGCCTTTGTCTGTGGTGAAGAGACCGCTCTGATGGCCTCCATTCAGGGCGAGCGTGGGCAACCGTGGCCTCGTCCGCCTTATCCAGCAGTATCCGGTCTTTGGGGTCAGCCTAGCAACATCAACAACGTCAAGAGCTACGCTTACGTGCCTCGCATTCTGCGCATGGGGGCAGACTGGTTCCGCGGGATTGGGACGGAGGGCAGTCCTGGAACTGCCGTCTTCGCGCTTACTGGTATGGTCAACCGCACTGGCCTGATCGAGGTGCCCATGGGGATCACGCTTCGCGAGATCGTTTACGACGTGGGCGGGGGCATCCAAGGGGACGGGAAATTCAAGGCGGTTCAGACTGGCGGCCCCTTGGGCGGATGCTTGCCGGAGGAGCATCTTGACACACCAGTCGATTTCGACTCGTTGACGGAGGCCGGTTCGGTGATGGGGTCTGGCGGCATGATCGTCGCCGACGATTCCACGTGTATGGTTGAGTTCGCCCGGTACTTCACCCAGTTCGTCTGCGACGAGAGTTGTGGGAAGTGTCCTCCTTGCCGCGTGGGAAGCACCCGGATGCTGGAGATCTTGAAGCGGATCACCGATGGAGACGGGGAGTTGGAGGACATCGATGAGATCCGTCGTATCGCCAAAGGCATGGAGAACGGGTCTCTGTGTGCTCTGGGGCAGCTGGCCCCCTCGCCCGTGCTCTCCACCCTGATGCATTTCGAGGACGAGTACCGAGCTCATATCGTCGATAAGACGTGTCCCGCCAAGACGTGCTTGAATTTGCTTACCTACACCATCGATCCGGAAGCCTGCACGGGCTGCGGTCTTTGCGCCCGCGACTGCCCGGTCGATGCTATCACCGGTGAGCGACGGGAACCCCATTACATTGACCAAGACCTCTGCATTCATTGCGGGACGTGCTACGAGGTCTGCAAATTCGACGCCGTCATTGCGGAGTAGCGGGAGTAACATTGATGAGTGTAACGCTGACGATTAACGATAGACAAGTCACAGCCCGCGAGGGTAGTACTATCTTGGAGGCTGCACGTTCTGTTGGCATAGAGATCCCCACGCTCTGTCACCATCCAGACTTGACCAATGTGGGGGCGTGCCGGATATGCGTGGTAGAGGTGGGGGGAATGAAGGGCCTGCAGACCGCCTGTACGACTCCCATTTCTGAAGGCATGGTCGTAGAGACAGATAGCGACATCGTGCGGGAAACGCGCAAGTTCACACTGGAGATGTTGATCTCCGAACACTGCGGCGACTGCTTCGGACCATGTGAGCTAGCTTGCCCGGCGGGCTGCGATATACCAGGCTTTATCAACCGTATCGCTGCCCAGGACTACCCCGAAGCTATTCGCATCATTAAGGAGACCATCCCGCTGCCATTCGCATTGGGGTGCGTCTGTCCGGCCCCGTGTGAGGACGATTGTCGCCGCGGCGAGTTCGACGAGGCGACGTCGATCTGTGTACTGAAGCGGTTTGCCGCTGAGCAGGATCTGGATAACGGCGGATCCGCCTACCTGCCCGAGGTGGCACCAGAGACAGGCTATCGGGTAGCCGTTGTAGGCGCGGGGCCCGCAGGTCTCTCGGCTGCGTACTACCTGCGCCAGCAAGGCCATCAGGTCACAATCTATGAAGCGCAGGACAAGCCGGGTGGCATGCTACGTTACGGCATACCGGCCTACCGCCTCCCTCACGAGGACTTGGACGCTGAGATAGCGACCATCACTGCCTTGGGCATCGACATGCAATGCAATACGGCCTTGGGGCGCGATATCACCCTCGAGGACCTACACGGCGACTACGATGCGGTCTTTCTGGCGATCGGTGCCCAGCAATCGCGCATGGTGGGAATCCCCGGTGAGGATGGCGATCGCGTGTGGGGCGGGGTGGAGCTGCTGCACAGTGTGGCCTGCGGAGAGGAGGTGCACCTCGGCGATCGTGTGGTCATCGTCGGCGGTGGGAACACCGCCATTGATGTCTCACGCACAGCGGTGCGCCTGGGAGCTGATGAGGTCACCATCCTCTATCGCCGCTCGCGAGAGGAAATGCCCGCCCTGGACATAGAGGTGGAGGCCGCCGCAGAGGAGGGTGTTGATTTCCATTTCCTGGCTTCGCCGATTGCCTTCGATGAGAGCGATGGCGAAGTAGTGGTGACCAGCCAGCGGATGGAGCTGGGGCCGCCTGATGAGAGCGGGCGACGCCGTCCCGTTCCCATTGAGGGTTCAGAGTTCATCGTGAAGGCCGACGCTGTGGTCATGGCTGTCGGGCAGGTTGTTGAGCCCTCCTGTGTGGAGCACTGTGACATCGAGCTGACGCGCTGGCGTACTATTGCGGTCGATGAGCAGACGTTACAGACCGACGTGCCGTGGGTCTTCGCTGGAGGTGATGATATCACGGGCGCGGATATCGCTGTACGCGCTGTGGCGGCCGGACGGCGAGCGGCTGCGAGCATTGATCAGTATCTGCGGGATGAGGAAGTGGTTGGAATTCCAGAGCGGTGGGGAACGTCGCGGGGCGATGAGGCTCCGGAGGACTTCTTTGCCGATGTTGAGGAAGCGGAGCGACAGGATCAGATTGAGCTCCCACTGTCGAGACGCGTCTGCACGTTCGAACAGGTGGAATGTGGCTTCACCGAGGAAGCGGCCATTGCGGAGGCGGGAAGATGCTTGGCCTGTGCCTGTCAGGTGAACGGGGCCTGTGACCTGCAGCGCCTCGCTGCCGAGTATGGTGTGGAAGGTCCGACGTATAAGGGTGAGACTCAGCGTTATGAGATCGATTCTGACCCCAATCCGTTCGTGTTCGTCGATCGCAACAAGTGTATCCTCTGTGGGCGCTGCGTCCGCGCGTGCCAGGAAATCCAGAATCGTGATGTGTGGAGCTTCGCTAACCGCGGCTTCGAGACGAAGCTGGTGGCGGGTGCCGATCAGTTGATGCTGGATGCCCGCTGTGAAAGCTGTGGGCAGTGCGTGGCCTACTGTCCGACGGGGGCCTTGTTCGATAAGATGAGCGTGGGCAGGGGCTGGCTTGGCGAGGCGGAGAAGGTGCGGACCACGTGCGTGTACTGTGGCGTCGGCTGCAGCTTCGACCTCAATGTGCGCGACGGCGAGATTGTCCGGGTGACCTCCGTGGAGGACGCGCCGGTCAACGGACTGTCGCTCTGTGTGAAGGGCCGCTATGGCTACGATTTCATCCATCATCCGGACCGGCTTGAGAGACCCCTGGTGCGGGCGAAGTGGCTTGAAGGTGTTGAGAAGCGGATCGAGAGTGGCGAATGGACGATCTATGATGACAGCAAGGAGGGCTCCGCTGGAGACGCAGGACTCAGCCCTGACACCTTCGTGGAAACGGACTGGGATACCGCTCTTGATGTGACTGCCCAGAAGTTCGCCACGGTCAAGGCAGAGCAGGGCCCCGGCGCGTTTGCCATGCTGGCGTCAGCCAAGTGTACCAACGAGGAGAACTATCTGTTCAGTAAGTTCACCCGCCAGTTGATGATGACGAATACCATCGACCACTGCGCTCGTCTCTGACACAGCGCTACCGTCGCCGGTCTGGTGACAAGCTTTGGCAGTGGCGCGATGACGAACTCCATTCAGGACATTACCGAAGACAGCCAATGCATCTTCATCATCGGCAGCAATACCACGGAACAGCATCCGGTGATCGGGATCAAGGTTCGGGCCGCGAAGCGGAGGCGTGGTGCTAAGCTGATTGTGGCGGACCCGAGGCGCATTGATATCGCAGATTACGCCGATCTCCATCTACAACATGAGCCGGGAACGGACATAGCGCTGTTGAACGGCTTGATGCACATCGCTATACGCGAGGGCTGGCACGATGAGGCCTTCATCGCTGAGCGGACCGAGGGCTTCGAGGCCTTGAAGACCACCGTGGCCGCATACACGCCGGAACGGACGAGCGACATCACGGGAATCCCGGTCGAGGACATCGAGAGGGCGGCGCGCATGATGGCTGAGAATCGGCCCGGGGCGCTGCTCTACGCTATGGGTATCACGCAGCACACCGTGGGCGTGGGCAACGTGATGAGCTGCGCTAACCTGCAGATGGTGTTGGGCAACATGGGCATCCCAGGAGGTGGGGTCAACCCGCTACGTGGACAGAATAACGTGCAGGGAGCTTGTGACCTGGGTAGCCTGCCCAACGTCTACCCTGGGTATCAGTCGGTGACTGACGCGGCCATTCAGGACAAGTTCGAGAAGGCCTGGGGGGTGCCGCTCTGCGACGAGGTGGGTCTGACCGTCACGGAGATGCTGGATGCCGCCGACGAAGGGCAGGTGCGCTGCCTCTACGTCATCGGTGAGAATCCGATGACCAGTGATCCCGATCTGAATCACGTACGTCATGCCCTCAAGACGACGGAGTTCCTGGTTGTTCAAGATCTGTTCGTGACGGAGACGGGGCAGCTGGCCGACGTCGTGCTCCCAGCGTGCAGCTTCGCCGAGAAGAGCGGGACGTTCACCAATACGGAGCGGCGTGTCCAACGAGTCCGAAGGGCGATCGAGCCTATCGGCGAGTCCAAGGATGACATCTGGATCGTGAGGCAACTCGCTGAGCGGCTGATTGCGCTGGGCGCGGCCACTCCGAACGAAAACGCGCCCTACGCGGATTGGGCCTACGATGACGCGGATGATGTCATATGCGAGATCAACGCCCTCACACCAATCTATGGGGGGGTAACCTACGAACGGCTGGATGCTGACGAGCAGCTCCAATGGCCCGTTCCCACGGCGGAGCACCCCGGTACGCCGATCCTCCACGTGGGTGCGTTCAGCCGCGGCCTCGGTCATTTCCAGCCGGTCGAACACGCCCCGCCGGACGAGCTACCTGATGAGGAGTACCCACTCATGCTGACCAACGGGCGGGTTCTCTACCATTGGCACGGTGGTGAGATGACCCGTCGCGCGCAGGGTCTGAAGGCGATGTACCCTGAGGCCGAGGTGCAGATCAATCCGAGAGACGCTGAGGAGCGGAGCATCGCCGACGGAGACATGATGAAGGTCGCCTCGCGGCGTGGTGAGATTGTCGCAAAGGCACAGGTGACGGATCGTGTGCCTGCAGGGTTGATCTTTGCCACGTTCCATTATCCCGATTCGGCTGTCAACTTCCTCACCAATCCGGCCCTCGACCCGGTGGCTAAGATACCGGAGTTCAAAGTCTGCGCTGTAAAGGTTGAGGCGGCCAACGGGCAAGGGAAGGGCTAGGACGCCTTGGCGATCGAGGGGCGTGCCTTCAGGAGAGTGTGGGGCACGCCCTTCTCGCGAACCGGGGCACGACACCACAGCAGCGTGGTCTGCCGACAGCTGCGCTGTCCCCACTGCACCGTTACGCACTGGGCAACCGGCTGCTGGGCAGCCCCAACGGAGATGTGGGGAGCCGGAGGAGGAGGTTGGCTGGGCATCCGGAAACCGCGTTGGGGCTTTCCGGAGCCTGGGCCGTTGGCCATATGAAGATATCAAGAGGAGTCCCTATGAATTCCGAACCTCGTATTGGCGTTTACGTCTGTGAGTGCGGGGTCAATATCGCGGCCACGGTGGACGTGGAGGCCGTCGTAGAGATGGTCAGCGACCTGCCTGGCGTTGTCATCGCCCGAAAGCATACGTATATGTGTTCCGAGCCTGGTCAGGACATGATTCAGGAGGACATACGCAGGCACGATCTGAACCGGGTGGTGGTCGCTTCGTGCACTCCTCGCATGCACGAGCCCACCTTCCAGCGCGCTCTCCAAGAAGCGGGGCTCAATCCATATCTCTTTGAGATGGCGAACATCCGCGAGCACGTCTCTTGGGTGGTGAAGGACCAGAAGAGGGCTACGGAGAAAGCTAAGCGGGTGACCAGGGCGGCGGTGGCACGCGTCGCGTATCACCGCCCTTTGAAGGCACGCCAGGAGCCGGTGACCCAGGCTGCCCTGGTGGTGGGCGGGGGGATCGCTGGCATCAAGTCGGCACTGTCGATCGCCGAGGCTGGGTATCACGTCTACCTGGTGGAGAAGGAACCCTCTATCGGTGGTCGGATGGCCCAGCTCGACAAGACTTTCCCTACGCTTGACTGTAGCACCTGAATACTTGGACCCAAGATGATGGATGCCGGTCGGCATCCCAACATCACACTCCTTACCTACAGTGAGGTCGAGGAGGTCTCAGGCTACATCGGCAACTTCCAGGTGCGGATTCGTAAGCGGGCGCGATATGTCGACGAGGATCTATGCACCGGCTGCGGCCTTTGCCAGGAGAAGTGCCCCGCTAAGGTACTCGATACGGCCTATGAGGCCGGAATGGGCGAGCGGAAGGCTATCTATCGTCCCTTTTCTCAGGCTGTCCCGAACGTCCCGGTTCTGGATACGGAGCATTGCATCTACTTCCAGCGCGATGGGCGCTGTGGGGCGTGCGCGAAGCTCTGTCCCACCGGGGCTGTCGACTACGAACAGCAGGACGAACTGCTGGACGTGGAGGTGGGCGCCATAATCGTTGCCACAGGCTTTGCGATGTGGGATCCCGCGCAGTTGCCGCAATACTCCTATGGAAAATCCCCCAATATCCTCACCGGACTTCAATTTGAGCGACTGACCAGCGCCACTGGCCCCACCGAGGGGGACATTGTCACCCGGGACGGAAAGATTCCGGAGAGCGTCGCGATCATCCATTGTGTCGGTAGCCGCGATGAACACGCTCACGTCTATTGCTCGCGGTTCTGCTGTATGTATTCGCTGAAGCATGCCCATCAAGTCCGTGACAAGACGGGGGCCGAGGTCTATGAATTCTACATGGATATGCGGACCTCTAGCAAGGCCTATGAGGAGTTCTACCAGCGGGTGCAGGAGGATGGTGTCACGTTTGTGAACGGCCGCGGAGCCGAAGTGGATGTGCTGGAGGACGGCAAGCTGCGCGTCAGGGGCGAAGATGTGCACCTGGGACGGACAGTGATCGCGGACGTGGACATGGTGATTCTAGCGTCGGCTATTGAACCGCCCCCGGAATCGAGCAAGGTGTCTGCGCTCTTTGGTCTTGGACGTACCGCCGATGGTTGGTTTGCTGAGGCGCACCCCAAGTTGCGTCCGGCTGAGAGCAGCACAGCTGGCGTCTTCCTGGCCGGATCGTGCCAGGGCCCCCGCGATATACCTGACACGGTGGCTCACGCCGGAGATGCCGCGCAGGAGGTCACTCAGCTGTTCAACAAGGGGCAAGTCACTATCTCCCCCGTCGTCGCGGAGGTGGTGGAGGAGAAATGCGTAGGATGCGGGGAGTGCATCTTGGCCTGTCCCTATTCTGCGATCGAGTTCAACGCGAGGGACAAGGCTGAGGTCAACGCGGCGCTATGTCACGGATGCGGCACCTGTGTCGCTGCTTGCCCGTCCGGCGCGATGGTGGAGCTCCATTTCACCGATGAGGAGATTGTTGCCGAGATTGACGGGTTGCTGGAGATGATAGGGTAGTCTGTCGAGACGCGTCCTACCCACCAAACAAAGCAATGCATCGAACGTGATATGCCAGGAGATGACGTAATGACTGAGGATTTCGAGCCGAAGGTGATTGCCTTTCTCTGTAACTGGTGCTCGTATGCTGGGGCTGACAACGCAGGCATAGCCCGCATGCCCTCTCCAGCCAACGTGTTGCCCATCAGGGTCATGTGCTCCGGGCGAGTTTCGCCGGAGATGGTGCTGCGGGCCTTCCGCTCTGGCGCCGACGGCGTCCTGGTGCTCGGTTGTCACATCGGCGACTGCCATTACATTGACGGCAACCATCGTACCGCCAAGAGGATGCCGTTGATACGAAACTTGTTAGGGTACGTTGGGATCAACCCCGACCGTCTGCGACTGGATTGGGTCTCGTCAGCTGAGGCGCCCAAGTTCGCGAAGGTGACGAAGGAGTTCGTGGAGACGGTCCGGGCCCTAGGCCCGCTCGATAACGAGGTAGGGGAGCAATAGAATGCCTGAAGGAGACACACAGATAGAGGCAATCCGCGAGCGGATTGCCCAGATGTTGGAGGAGCTGGACGGCGTACTGGCCTTACGGCGAACCGTGGTCGGAACTGCGCCCTATCTCTTCCAGAGCGCCGAGAGTCTCTCCGATCTTGTGCTGGAACCCCGGTATCCGGTGGGCAAGACCATCTCTGCGCTGCAGAGACGTAACCCGGACGCCGAGTTGGGGATCGTGGTCCGAGCGTGCGACATGCGAGCTTTGGTGGAGATGGCAAAGCGAGAACAGATTGATCCAAATCGGCTGCACCTTTTTGCGCTAGCGTGTACCACCGAGCAGGCTGAGGAGTGCCACTGTGCTGTTCCAGCCCCGAATCTCGCCCCCTGGCCTCACGCGGAGGTTTTTGGTACCCCGGTGGAAGGGGCGCCGCCCCACCCTCTCGTTGGCAAGTACAACGAGATGTCGTTGGGCGAGAGACGTGCATTCTGGGAAGAGCAGTTCCAGAAGTGCATCAAGTGCTATGGTTGCCGTGACATCTGTCCTGTATGTTTCTGCCAGTCCTGCGCACTGGAGGACCCGTTGTGGGTGGAGCCTGGCGAGTTGGCCCCGTCATTCCCCATGTTCCACCTCATCAAAGCAATGCACATGGCTGGACGATGCGTAGCCTGCCGTCAGTGCGAGCTCACCTGCCCCGCGCATATCCCGCTAACGGTACTGTATGACCTGATCCAGCAGGACGTGGGCGAAATGCTTGGATATGAGCCGGGGGCTGACCTGGAGATGCCCCCGCCCCTTCAGGTGACATTCGACAAAGCACCTTTGCGGAAGGAAGTAGCGGAGTAGGAGGGAGACTAATGGAATATCGAAACGTGCTGACCACGTGTCCCTATTGCGGTACCGGCTGCAAGCTCTATTTGCAGGTGCTGGACGGGGAGATCATCGGGGTCCTGCCGGATAAGGAGCACCCGATCAGCCGTGGGGAGCTATGCATCAAGGGCTGGAATGCCGCTTCTTTCGTCCATCATCCGGACCGACTGACACGGCCTCTCATACGACGGGGCGAGGGCACATCGGCCGAGTTCGAGGAGGCAACGTGGGATGAAGCGCTCGATCTGATCGCGGAAAGGCTCACGGACGTCCGGGACCAGTTCGGTTCCGATGCCGTTGGGTTCCTGGCCTCCGCCAAATGTACCAATGAGGAGAACTACCTCATTCAGAAGCTGGCCCGCGCGGTGATCAAGACGAACAACGTTGATCACTGTGCCCGTCTCTGACACGCTCCCACGGTGGCCGGTCTGGTCGCCGCGTTTGGGAGTGGGGCGATGACGAACTCGGTTCCCGAGTTCAGCGAACATACGAGCTGTTTTCTGATCATCGGATCCAATACGTCGGAGGCGCATCCATTGGTTGCCAGCCACGTGATGGAGGCGAAGGAGCGCGGTGCCAAGATCGTTGTTGTGGATCCGCGCCGCGTCCACCTCGCGCGGATGGCCGACATCTATCTACAGCCGCGCCCAGGCACCGATGTGGCCTGGATCAACGGCTTGATGAACGTCATCATCAGCGAAGGGCTGGAGGATGAGGCGTTCATAGATACCCGAACCGAAGGGTATACGGAGCTCCGCGAGTTAGTGAGCGCCTACACGCCAGAGCGCGTGGAGGAGATCAGCGGCATCCCGGCGGACGGTCTGCGGGAAGCAGCGCGCATGTACGCATGCAGCAAGCCCGCAGCCCTTCTCTATGCTATGGGTATCACGCAGCACACCACCGGCACGGATAACGTGAAATCCTGCGCCAACCTAGCGATGCTCACGGGCAACCTGGGCATTCCCGGCGGCGGTGTCAACCCGTTACGCGGGCAGAATAACGTCCAGGGGGCCTGCGATCTGGGGGGACTGCCCAATGTCTACCCAGGGTACCAAGCTGTGACTGACCCAGCCTTGCGGAGCAAGTTCGAGAATGGCTGGGATGTCGAGGATCTGTCAGACACAGTGGGAATGACGGTGACTGGAATGGTTGATGCAGCCGGCAATGGGGAGATGCAAGCTCTTTACGTGATGGGCGAAAACCCTATGCTCTCGGATCCGGACGTCAACCACGTGCGGCAATGCTTGCAGAGCGTGCCCTTCTTGGTGGTCCAAGACATTTTCCTGACCGAGACAGCCGAACTGGCCGATGTGGTGCTCCCTGCAGCGTCGTTCGCTGAGAAGGAGGGCACGTTCACCGGCACGGACCGACGAGTACAGCGTGTGCAGAAGGCGATTGAACCCATCGG
>CAZGSX010000008.1:0-52053 GCA_964528475.1 uncultured Anaerolineales bacterium | reverse complement strand
GACTGTGGTGTTCTCCAACGGTGAGCAGACCGCCATCGCCTTCGAAGACAGCCGGGGTCTGCAGGAATTCGCCATGGTCCGCGCTCCGGGGCCGAATATAGAGACGACCTCCGTGAAGATCATCATTGACGAGGCGTATCCCGGTACCAGATACGACGACACCTGTCTGGCAGAGGTTGAAGTCTGGGGGGTGGTCAAGTCAGCGTCACGCTGATGGGCGCGGCCGTCCTTCATGGTAAGGCCGAGCACCATCCGGTCGCGATGACCATGCATCCACGGAGGATTTAGGAGAAGGAGACTCCTGTGCCAGGCATGACAACCTGGCACAGGCGATAGATCCTCCCCTGGCTGCAGCTCAGGCCAGCGAGTCCGCTGCGGGCAAGGGCGCTTGCGAACGTACGATAGCCTTGGTGATCTCAGCAGCGATCGACGGCAGCAGTAGGAGCGGAAGGGCCAATGCCCATTCCCGCGTACCCAGCGCCACGGTGTCGAAGATGGGCTGCAGGAAGGGGATGTACACTACGGACAGCAGCAGAATCACAGAGGCCGCCACAGCGTACTGCATGTACTTGTTGCTGAACACGCCCAGGCGGAAGAGGGACGCCCGCTCCGATCGCGCTGTGTAAGCCCGAGCTAGCTCCGAGGCCGAGAGAGTCACAAAGGCCATGGTCTGACCCAGCAGGGGGTTCATGGGATCCCACATCCTGCCGATGTAGAAGGCGGTCAGCACCACGGCGGTGATAGCCACCGTCTGCACACTGATGCCTATGGTCATGAGGCGATTGATGATCGGCTCGTGCACGGGACGGGGCGGCCGCTCCATGATGTCAGGATCTCCCTTCTCCAATCCCAAGGCCAGCGCGGGGGCACCATCGGTGAGCAGGTTCAGCCAGAGCAGCTGAATGGGATTCAGGGGGGTCCCGGACCCAAACAGCGTCGCCAGGAAGATGACCATGATCTCTGCCATATTGCAGGAGAGGAGGAAATAGACAAACTTGCGGATATTGGAGTAGATGATTCGACCTTGCTCCACAGCGGATACAATGGAAGCGTAGTTGTCGTCGGTGAGCACCATGTCGGCCGTCTCCTTGGTGACGTCCGTCCCGGTGATGCCCATCGCGACACCAATGGAGGCGCGCTTGAGGGCGGGGGCGTCGTTCACGCCATCACCCGTCATGGCCACAACCTGATCGCGCGACTTCAGGGCCTCCACGATGCGCACCTTGTGCTGCGGGGAGACCCGAGCGAAGACATCCACGTCGTCGATCTGTTCGACCAGCTGTCTCTCCGACATGGACTCGAGATCGGCGCCGGTGAGGACCCGCCCGTCCTCCGATCGCACCAAGTTGATCTCCTCTGCGATGGCGCGTGCGGTGTCGGGGTAGTCGCCCGTAATCATCATAGTGCGGATTCCAGCGCGTCGGGCTTTCGCGACAGCCAGCTTGACCTCAGGGCGCGCCGGGTCGGTCATAGCCACCAGGCCAATTAGTGAAAGGTCCTGCTCGACCTCATCGGGGTCGAGCTCGTCAGGCACCTCATCCAAGTGCCGATAGGCCACCGCGAGAACGCGTAGCCCCTCGCGCCCCAAATCGCGGATGACGTTCTGAATATGCTGGCGTCGACCCGACGTCAGCGGCACGTCGACACCGTCCTCGAGGATGGTGTCGCACAGAGGGAGCATGACGTCGGGAGCCCCTTTGACGTACGCCACGTATTGAGCTCCGCCCGATTCCTCCAGGCCGCGGCTCTGTCCCCGGTGAATGGTGGTCATGCGTTTGCGGCTGCTGTCGAAGGGTATCTCGGCCACGCGAGGCAAGCGCTCCTCCACCTCGTCACGCCAGAGACCGGCCTTCGCCGCTGCAACGACCAGAGCCCCCTCAGTCGGGTCCCCCACCATCCGATGGCGGGTCTCATTCTCCGACTCACTCCCCTCCGACGCCACGGGTTCCAGCTGCGCGTCCGAGGCCAACAGACCACCGATGAGGAGCGCCAGCATCTCCGGATGCTCGCGCGGGTCAGCCGGATCCCCGTAGTGGGAGAACTCGCCGTCAGGCTGATACCCCTCACCACTCACGTCGAGACGGAGGTTCGCAACATAGAGACGAACAGCAGTCATCTCGTTCTGAGTCAGCGTACCCGTCTTGTCCGAGCAGATCACTGTGGCACTACCCAGCGTCTCCACAGCCGGCAGGCGCCGAATGAGGGCATGGCGGCGCACCATCTCTTGCATGCCCAGAGCCAGGACGATGGTGACGACGGCGGGCAGGCCCTCGGGGACGGCGGCGACGGCCAAGCTCACGGCCACGATAAACAGGTCCACGATCTGCTGCTGAGTTTGCGCCAGGTACGTCCCCAACCCCCGCTGGGCGATCAAGGAGACATTGGTATCCTGTATCACCGCTTCGATGAATACGATGGCACAGATACCCAGGGTACCCCAGCCCAGCCAACGGCCCAGCTGATCCAGACGACGCTGGAGGGGCGTGGGCTCCTCCTCGTAGGACTGAATCATCTCGGCGATAAGGCCGATCTCGGTCTGCATGCCCGTCTCAACCACGATGCCCGCGCCGCGCCCATAGGTGACCGTGGTCCCCATGAACGCCAGGTTCCGGCGGTCCCCCAGAGGGACATCCTGATAGTGGGTGATGTCGGCCTGCTTCTCCACTGGGACCGATTCACCGGTCAACGAGGCCTCGTCGATCTTCAGATTGGCCGTCTCGATGAGGCGCAGATCCGCCGGGACATAGCTGCCCGCCTCCAGGAAGACAACGTCCCCCGGCACCAGCTCCCCGGCTGGGAGTGAGACCCGATGCCCATCGCGTTTCACCCGGGCGTCTGGCGCAGCCATTTTCTTCAGCGCGGCCAGCGCCTCCTCCGCCTTGCTCTCCTGGACGACGCCCAACACCGCATTGAGAACGACAATCGCCAGAATGGCACCGGCCTCGACCGTCTCTCCCAACACGAAAGAGAGAGCAGCGGCCATGATGAGAATGAGAATGAGGAAGTCCTGGAACTGCCGGAACAGCAATTGCCAGAACCCAGGCCGAGGGGCCTCGGCGAGCTCGTTGGGCCCTTGACGCTGCAAGCGTGCCTGCGCTTCCTCGGAAGAAAGACCCGCGTCGAGGTTCGTCTTCAGTGCCTGGGCTACGTCGTCGACGGCTTGACTATGCCACCGAGTCGCTTTTCGTTCCATGTCCTCCTCACCAGTTATCGCCTACATCAAAACCAGTAGCGCTGGATTATAGCACGCTGAATTAGCTTGACAATGACTGCCGAGCGGTCCCTCAAGCCTCTTCGCCGCCGTGCCCTGGCCCATCGTCGCTCAGGCACCTCAACTGAGGCTAGGTCAAGACACGAATCGATGGCGAGGCCACGGACACGACATCAACGGCCCACGTGCCGCCCGCTCCCTGCAGAAACCCGAGGAGTCGCCGCGAAGGGTGCGCCTGTGGGTTACGACGGGCCGGATCGCGCGACGCCGACACTCACCACCGGGGAAGATCCAACATCAGCACGTCAAGTGTGAGGCGCTTGTTCGCGTTCCGCTGCAGCTTCTGACGAGACTCGCACAGCGCCCTCACGACCCTGGCGATTGTAGAGACATCCAGGTAGCGGGCGTGATCACGAAGGCGGTCCTGCCGGTCCACGTTGGTGAGTAACGCCTCGGTTCCCGATGCCACGAGCAACACATCGCGCCACCAGCTGATCCAGAGATCAAGGGTCTCCTGAGTGGCAACGGGATCTCTGGCCAGCTTCTCGGCGTAGTCAAACCGCTTGATCAAGGAGGCGCGAAGCAACTTATCCAGGTCATCAAGGCGGGCACCACGGCGTGCCAAAGCCCCCTCGTCCTCCAGCTTACGGACGGCCCAGCCGAGCCGACCACTGGACAGATGAGCGAGCAAGTCTGCCTTCTCCGCTGGGACGTCCCAGCGCTCCACCAGCGCCTGTTTCACCTCCAGCACAGGCAAGGGTCTGAGAGGGAGATGTTGACAGCGGGAGACGATGGTCGGAAGTAGAAGATCAGCCTCCTGAGCCAGGATAACCAGGACCACATAGGGCGGGGGTTCCTCGAGCGTCTTGAGCAGGGCATTGGCGGCCGAAGGGGTCGCCTCCTCGAACCGCTTGAGAACCGCCATTTGACGCCGCCCCTCCACGGGGGTCAGGGAGAGGCGATGCGCAAGCTCGCGCACCTGATCGATCTTCAGAGCAGCACCAATCTGCTCAGACGCGACCAGGTGAAAATCGGGATGGTGGCCATCGGCAACCAACCGGCAGGCGCGGCAGGCACCGCAAGGACGAGCTGTGACATCCTCCTGCTCACATAGCAGGGCAGCAGCTAAGTTCCGGGCTAGAGTGGTCTTTCCGACCCCATGGGGCCCGGTGAAGAGATAGGCATGGGAAACGGAATCGGCGACCACAGCTCGCCGCAGCGACTCCACGGCCCAGCCGTGGCCCACGATCGTCCAATTGCCGTGCCCGCGATCATTCATGACTTGCAGAGCAACATCGAAGATGGTATAATCTCTGGCGCTGTGGGCGGTTAGCTCAGTTGGCCAGAGCGCCACGTTGACATCGTGGAGGCCGCAAGTTCAAGTCTTGCACCGCCCACCATCAGCCGGCTGGCGACGACGCTAGCCGGCTTTCTTGTTGCGTCCTCCAAGAGTCCAGCTATCCCTGCGCGCCACCCTGCCGCTACGGGTTAGGCACAGGGCGGCCCTCGCCATGCACCAGCCAGCGATAGCTCTTCTCGATGCGGTCCCAGTTGTACTCTCGATCCAGGGACCAGAACCGACCGATCAAGGACACAAACTGCCCCACGCCAAGCCCGTGACACTCGGCCTCGATATCAGAGACGTAGATGGCGCCACTCTCCGGCTTCTCACCGCGACGGCCTAGCATCCCATGGATGTAAACCTCCGGAACCCCTGTCTCGTACGCCATCTCAAGCAGGGCCTTCAGATGCTCCACAGAGCCATGAGAGCTGTAGAAAGAGATGATGCCCAGCAGGTGCAAGGCCGTCCCATCTCGCTTGGCCCCCCTCATCGCCTCAAGAAGCGCATCGTTCTCGAAGAAGCTTCCGTCCTGTATGGCACGCTCTATGCGCAAGCGGTCCGAGGTAACCACGCGACCGGCTCCGATGTGGGTGTGTCCCACCTCGGAGTTGCCCACGGTCTTTCCGTCCCGGTTCGGCACCTCATCAGGGAGGCCAACCGCCTCGCCGGCCGCCTCCAGGCGTGTGGCAGGATAGGTGGCCTGCAGTTCATCCATCACCGGCGTGTTCGCCTCGTGGATCAGATTCCCCGATGTCTCGTCGCGCGCCCCCCACCCATCGAGGATGAACAGCGCGACGCGACGGGGCGAACGCGATCGCGTGCCCTTTAACAAGGATGAGCCCGTCATCGGATCCGGTTTGTCGATCCGCATGAGGTCAAGGACAGTGGGTGCCACGTCGATCAGCGTCCCCCCGTCGGCAAGGGCCGGCTGAGCCTCAGCTCCGCGCTCGTCACCTAGGCCGGGTGCGACCAATACGAAGGGCACCTCACTGTCCGTATGGCCGGTATCGATGGATCCATCCGGATAGTACCACTTCTCGACCGTACCATGGTCAGCGGTGACCAAGGCCGCCACACCCTCCTCCTTCGCGACCTCCAGCACGCGCCCGAGTTCCGCGTCAACCGTGGACACGGCGGTGAGAATGGCCTCTCGATTCTCGCTGTGACCGATCACATCTACGTTGGCCCAATTGACCACCACGAGATCGACAGTCTCGTCGCGCAGCGCCTCAATGGCCGCATCCGCCACATCAGCCGCGCGCATCTCCGGAGGGGGCAAGTAACCCTCTGCGTCCAACGACTCAATAATCTCCCATGTCTCGTCGGGGAACGGACCAAGGTGCCCCCCGTTCAAGAACGTGGTCAGATGGACCTGCTTCTCCGATTCGACGATCTTGACCTGCTGCCTCCCAGCCCGGCTAACTGCCTCGCTGAGCGTGTCGTGAATCAGGCCCAAGGGAGGAAACGCGACACGGACATCTAGATCAGGGTGGTACTCGATCATGGTCACCCAGTGCGTCGTGAGGGGCTCTCGTTCGAAGTAGGGGAACTCGTCCGCCACGAAGGCCTGAGTTAGCTCAATCTCCCGCTCACCACGAATGTCATAGAAGATGACATAGTCGCCGTCCTCGATGCGCCCGATGGGGACACCATCCTCATGGACGCGCACCAGAGGCTCCATCATCTCATCATCCTCGCCAGCGCGATAGGCCTCGCGGACGGCCTCGGCGAGGGGATAGACCTGATTCTCTGTCATAGATTGCTCCTATGAAAAACGGCATACGAAGTCACAACGACGAAAAATAACGCCACCCCGAAGCGGGTGACGCGGGACATCCGATCCATGTCGTTGATTGTATCATGCGGCAAGCCGCGAAGCAAATGGTCGCGTGGGTGTCCGTCCCGGCGCGCTACCCTTGGAGCAGATGCTGGCAAACTGTGGGGCAAGGAGGATAGGGTCCAAGCAGCAGTGCCAGGAGAACCGCTCAGCAGCCCTCCCGCGACCCAGGCGGACCCAGCGTATCTTGTGCGCATTTCAAGCGGTGGTTCTATGTCACGCCCCTGCTCCGCTGTCGCTGGAGGCCTATGGAGCAGGACTGAAGGGCTCCATCCCCTGTCGCCACGGGGCGATTGTGTGGCGCCTGGAGTTGACAGGAGGGAGATGGAGGCTATAATGCGTATTAGAAACATACAAAACGCTGATCGGGACGAGTACCGACCGCGGAGGTCACAGAGAGAAGGAGCGAGAGGCTGGAAGCCCTTCGACCGAACGGTTGGGAAGACCCCCCGAGAGTGGGTCTCCGAAACCATGTCGCTGGCGAAGCGTCGGCGACAGGAGAGTAGGAGTCCCCGGTCGAGCCCGTTATCGCCTCAAAAGTGTGCGACATGCCGTGTCCGTTTCGGGCATCCCGCATGTCGCAAACTTGGGTGGAACCACGTGGGAGACCCCGCGCCCCAAGGGCGTCGGGGTTTTGTGTTTTCTATAAGGAGAGAAACCATGTCTGACGAGCAGCAGCATGAAGAGAACGGACATCTGCACCGCGTTCGGCACTCGGCGGCGCACGTCATGGCCCAAGCCGTGCTCGAGAAGTTTCCCGAGGGAAAGGTCGCCATCGGTCCTGCTATTGACACCGGATTCTACTACGACTTCGACCTCCCTCGCCCTCTGACGCCGGAGGACCTGGACGAGATTGAGGCGCGCATGCGGGAGATCATCAAAGAGGACCTTGAATTCGAGCGAAGAGAGCTTGACGAGGAGGAAGCGCGCGAGCTTTTCGAGGATCAACCCTACAAGCAGGAACTGATCGACGACATCACGTCCGGAGAGCTAGACGAACACGGCGAGGCCGTGGAGGGCGAGGTTGAACTCTCCATCTATCGCCACGGACCCTTCGTCGATCTCTGCCGGGGGCCCCATGTCGACAGCACACGCGAGATCAACCCCGACGCCCTCAAGCTACTCAACGTCGCTGGTGCTTACTGGCGCGGCGACGAGAGACGACCCATGCTCCAACGGATCTATGGGACCGTCTGGGAGACCAAGGAGGACCTGGAAGCGTTTCTGGAATGGCAGGAGGAGGTGGAGAAACGGGACCACCGGCGTCTGATCAAGGAATTGGATCTGGTCAGCTTCCACGAAGAGGGGGGCGCTGGCTTGGCCTACTGGCATCCGAAGGGAGGGCGGATACGCCAGATCATCGAGGATTTCTGGCGAGCGCGCCACCGAGAGGGTGGCTACGAGATCGTCTTCACGCCGCACATCGGCAAGGCGGAGCTGTGGCAGCGCTCTGGCCATCTCGACTTCTACCAGGAAGGCATGTATTCGCCGATGGACGTGGACGGGGTGGACTACTATCTGAAGCCGATGAATTGCCCGTTCCACATCCTGATCTATAAGTCCGACCTACGCTCCTACCGCGACCTTCCCCTCCGCTGGGCGGAGCTGGGGACCGTCTACCGGTACGAGCGAAGCGGCGTACTGCACGGGCTGTTGCGCGTGCGCGGGTTCACCCAGGATGACGCTCACATCTTCTGCACGCCGGACCAAATCGAGGATGAGATCCTGCGGGTGCTTGATTTCAGCCTCAACCTGCTACGCAGCTTCGGCTTCGAGCGGTTCAAGGTGCAATTGAGCGTGCGGGACCCGGAGATGCCAGACAAGTACGCCGGCGGGGACGCCATGTGGGGTCAAGCGGAGGCATCGCTGTTGAAGGCCATCAAGGCGCGCGATCTCTCCTACGAGCGGATCGAGGGTGAGGCCGTCTTCTACGGTCCCAAGATCGACATTCACATCGAGGACGCCCTGGGGCGCACCTGGCAGTTGACCACGATTCAGTTCGACTTCAACATACCCGAACGGTTCGACATGACGTATGTGGGCGAGGACGGTGAAGAGCATCGACCTTTCATGGTCCATCGAGCCCTCCTGGGAAGCATCGAGCGCTTCTTCGGAATCCTGGTGGAGCACTACGCGGGATCCTTCCCGGTCTGGTTAAGCCCGGTGCAGGCGGTGGTGATCCCTATCGTGGATGATCACGTACCGTACGCCGAGAGCGTGGCCGAGCGAATGCGGGTGGCCGGCTTACGGGTGGAGGTGGACGACTCGAACGCGCGCATGGGGGCGAAAATCCGAGATGCTCAGATGGAGAGGGTGCCCTACATGCTGATTGTGGGCAATCGCGAGATCGAGGCCGAGCAGGTGAACGTGCGCCTGCGCAATGAGGAGGTCCTTGGGGCCATGTCAGTGGACGCGTTCCTGGAATTGGCCCAGGAAGCGATAGACACGCGCCGCGAGCTGTAGCCAAGACGATCTCAAGGGTTTCGGCAGAGGTCCATCGGAGCCTCGATGTAGGTTCCTCAGATGGCCCGTGCCGAAGCCCTTTAACACACGGCCCGGTGCGGAGCATTTGACATCACAGCGCAACTATGCTATCATACGCAGTCAGAATCGTAGGCTCAAGGCAGGATATCGATGTATCTTCAGGAGGGAAGACCTTATTAGCGAGAGGCCATATCGCGTAAACCGACAAATCCGTGTTTCTCCAGTTCGACTCATCGATGCAGACGGTGAGAACAGAGGGGTCGTGCCGCTGGAGGAGGCTGTAGATGCTGCCATATCCACAGGCCTGGATCTGGTGGAAGTGGCGCCGAACGCCAACCCCCCGGTCGTCAAGGTGATGGACTACGGGAAGTTCAAATACGAGCAGGAGAAGAAAGCCCAGCAGGCGCGCAAATCTCAGAAGCACGTGGAGGTCAAGGAGATCCAGCTGCGCCCCAAGACAGCGGATCATCACCTGGATTTCAAGGTTCGTCGAGCCCGCGGTTGGCTTGAGGCTGGCAAGAAGGTGAAGGTACGCATGCGATTCAGGGGTCGGGAGATCACCTACCCTGAGATCGGGCGCGACAAGCTGAAGGAGATTGCTGAAGAGCTATCAGACGTCAGCGAGGTTGAACAGCGTCCTAGCATGGACCGCTATTCTATGTTGATGGTATTGACGCCATCTGAGGAGTAGATTCCAGGGAAGTAGGGGGGCTGGCTGCTCAGGTCCCCGGGTTTGAGACAAGAGGATGGATCAGAAAGAGATCCGCCAGTACAAGGCGGATTCATTTTTGAGTGATTCACGAGTGTTCAAAGGAGCAATGTAGTCGTGCGAGTCAAAGGTGGAGGAAATCAGCGCCGTCGCCACAAGAAGATTCTCCGAGATACGAAGGGCTATTGGGGAACGCGACATAATCTGTATCGCCGGGCTAATGAGGCCTGGATGAAGTCCCAATGGTATGCCTACCGAGACCGGCGTCAGCGGAGGCGTGATCTGCGTCGACTGTGGATCACCCGCATAAACGCCGCGGCCAGGCAACACGGGATGCCCTATAGCCACTTCATTCATGGGCTGAAGGAAGCCGACGTGGCGTTGGATCGCAAGATCTTGGCCGATCTGGCCGTACGGGACCAAGACGCCTTTGCAGAGATCGCCCAGGTGGCCAAGGACGCACTCGCCTAATAGCCGCGCCAGCTGAATGGAACACAGAGGGAGCCCCAGGGGCTCCCTTTTTTGCTTCCAGGTTAAGGCGAGGACGTCTGTCGGGACGTGGGCTGACCGCACCCAGCCGACGGACCAGTCGAAAACACCCGGGCTGGTCAGGGCCTTGCGGTCCCAGCCACCCCAGCGCGGGGGATGACGAGCTCGCGCTCGGATTCCTGGCGGGCTATGGCAGACGTAGCCGACCAACGCACTAGTTATGGACACGTCGAAGAGCCGGGGGGGTCAATCACGCCGATCTCGTGATCCCCGTCCGGCTCTGTAGGTCTGCGACGCCAGCTCGGAGACTGCGCGTGGGCGATACGCGCTGACTACAAGAATTCCGCCCACCCGAGGACCGATCTACAATCCGCTGGTTAATCGCATCTGGATCCTCGCCTGCCGCCAGAGGTGCTGCGACTCCGCCCCGGGGCTATCGGGAACAGCGGACTCCAGTTCCTAGCTCGATTTTCTGCGCCGCTACACCCTCAGGAGACGCTCACTGGGTCGTTCGACCACACGGACAGCGTCTGCGGTCCATCCGGAGGGGCGGAACGACCACAATTCCTCGTCATCGGATGCGGCGCTTGCTTGACATTCCGAACGTTTGTTCTTAGAATAGGAATGGGAGGATAGGATGGAGGCTATAGAAAAGCTGAGACTGCTGGGGCCAGCCACTCGCTTCGAGCCAGCCGAGGAGGTGCACGGGGCGCGCCCACCCATCAGCGAACGTCGCGTGGATGAGATCAGCCGCTGTGTCCATCGCGCTGTCATGCCCGGAGGCAAGCGCGTGGCTCTCCTCAAGACGCTGCTCACCTCTGCCTGCGAGCGCGACTGTCATTACTGTGCCTTCCGGCAGGGCCGCGACTTCCGACGAGCTACGTTCGCACCCGATGAGTTAGCGCGGCTGTTCATGCAGATGCACCAGAGCGGCGTGGCAGATGGGATTTTCCTCAGCTCCGCCATCGCCGGGGGAGGTCCCAACACCGAGGGACGGCTGATCGGGACCGCCCAGCTCCTACGACGGCGCTACGACTTCCGGGGCTACATTCACCTGAAGATCATGCCCGGGGCTGAGCGAGATCAGATCGCAGCGGCCATGCACTTGGCCGACCGGGTATCCGTCAATCTGGAGGCCCCCAACAGGCAGCGCCTCAGCTCTCTAGCGCCCCACAAGGGGTTCGACGATGAGCTGTTGCAGCGTCTGCGGTGGATTGAGGAGATTCGCCGCGAGAGGCCAGGCCGCTGGCCCAGCTCGACCACGCAGTTCGTGGTAGGGGCGGGGGAAGAGAGCGATGTCGAGCTGCTCACAACCACCGAATTCCTCCATCGGCAGGCCGGCCTGGCACGAGCGTACTTCCAGGCCTTCACCCCGGTACCCAATACCCCACTGCAGGATCATCCCCCGACGCCTCCGGAGCGCGAGCACCGGCTCTACCAGGCCTCTTTTCTCCTGCGCGACTATGGGTTCTCCGCCGAGGAGCTCCCCTTCGATCAGCGGGGCAATCTCCCCCTGGGAAGCGATCCTAAGTTGGCGTGGGCCAGAAGCAGCCTGAGGGATCAGCCAGTTGAGGTCAACACAGCCAGCCGCCAGTTCCTCCTCCGGGTGCCGGGGATCGGTCCAAAGAGTGCGGACAGGATTATGGCAGCTCGCCGGCGCGGGGGGCTGCGTGAATTGAGCGATCTGCGCAAGCTGGGCATCGCGGTGACGCGCGCCGCGCCGTTCGTTCTTCTGGATGGTCATCGGCCACCTCGGCAGCTTTCCTTCTGGTCACACTAGTCTCGTCATCGCATCAGCATGCTTCAATCAGCGAGCCACGGCCCCATCACCTGCGTGCACTTGGGCAAGACAATACTGGGTCACGCCCTGCGGACCGTGAATGCCTATCTGGTGGACGGCCTACTTATCGACAGCGGACCTCCGGCGACCGCCGCCGAGATGATCCAGTGGTGCCGTGCGCACGACGTCCGTCAGGTGGTCAACACCCATCACCATGAGGATCACTGCGGTGGCAACCGCCTGCTTCAGGCCTCCCTGGGGCTGACCGTCGCTGCGCCGCGTGGGGCGCTCCCTTTTCTGCGGGACCCGCCACGACTGGCGCACTATCGTCGCCTGGTGTGGGGCCAGCCCCAGCCATCTGACCCTCAGCCGCTGGATGAGCTGATTGAAACCGCAAACCATCGTTTCATGGTGGTCCCGACACCCGGTCACACCCCTGACCACGTCTGTCTCTTTGAGCTCGACGAAGGATGGCTATTCACTGGAGACTTGTTCATCCACGAGCAGGCGCGTTACCTCAATGCTGACGAAAACGCACACCAGATCCTTGCCTCGTTGCACCGGATCCGGGCACTGCGGCCCCATCTACTAATCTGCTCCCATGCCGGGTTCCGGGAGGACGCCGAAGGAGCTCTGGGGCGGAAGATCGCATACTGGGAGGCGTTGGCCCAGGAAGCCGACAGGCTTAGAGAGACGGGGGACTCAGCGAAGCAGATCGCTCACGCTCTCGTGGGGCCCGAGGGGATGGCCACATTGCTCAGTCGAGGGCACTTCTCCAAGGAGAACCTGATCCGCTCGTTGCTGGAGGACAGGCCTCAAGACCAGAAATGTGGACCTGATGGCACGTGTCAAGAGCATGGGGCAGGGAACCGTTGCCCACGGGCCGATGGGCTCAACGGATAGGTCCCTGTGAGCTAGTTTATCAGGCCCACGCGCGGCTCAATGTGCAAGAAGCAGGCGAGTCTTTGCGTGGGAGTGATGGAAGCGCTGCGGCTGGGGATGGCGCAGAATCCCACCTTCCATTCCAGCGGGGAGATTCTTCGTGTGCGGCTCCGAAGACAAGATTCGGTGGCCATAGCTGACGGAGCTGGTAACCTCTCGCGGCGGCCACATCAGGCCGACCAGTCCCTTGGTAGATTGAAACCCGCTGGGTCCGGGACAGGTGACGTGGTCAACGTGAACTTGCTGACAGCATCATCCTTCCAGTACCCGTTGCTATGCTCCTTCGGCAGGATCGCGGGCTCAACGTAGGCAAAGCACACCGCCCGCAAACCTTCTCGTCTACCGCAGTCGAGCGAACAGATCGTCTTCCCTCTGATCCGCAAAGCCGACCGTCGACTTCGCCAGGATAAAGTGCTCCGTTGAGAACCCGGGATCGTTCAGCACGGCGCTCTCGGCATCATCAGAGCGGCCCGTGCGCCCGACCTGGGTGGCGTGACATTGGATCCCGCGTAGTTTCTGATCCACGTAGTCGCTGACATCGATGGCAGTCGTGATCTCATCCGCAGGCCGCCCCACGAAACTGAAGGGGACCCCGTCCATCAGCATAGCAGTCGGCTGACCCCGCCTTCTTCGCGCCGCAATCTGCTCCTCGGGCATGATACGAAAGTACAGCTTGCTCACCTGGTGTGGCCTACAGGAAGCATGCACGTGATGAGGAAAACAATCAGAGTCGGCTGCCAAGTCAACGGCAATGACCGTCCAGCGATGGACGGCGATATGATCGTAGTGACCGTAGATCCCGTCCGGCCCGAATGTGATCACAACCTCCGGTCTGAGCTCGCGAATGAGCCGCACAACCTTGCCCACTGCCTGACCCTGGTGAATGAGAGGAAGCAATCCGTCAGGGTAATCCAGAAAACGAGGGGGATGGATGCCATAGATCTCGCAGGCACAGCGTAGCTCTTGCTGGCGAACAAAGGGCAAGTCAGCGCTCGTCGCCAAGTCGGGTTCGGCGATCTGGCCAGCCTCGCCTCGAGTGGCAGTCACCAGGTGAACATCGCCACCCTCGGCGGCGTACTTGCTCAGGGTCCCTCCGGTGCCGAAAGCTTCATCGTCTGGGTGGGCAAAAACAGCCATGAGCTTCAGGTTGCTCACGCGGGCCTCTCCTTCCACTAGCGTCGACGCAACCGCATGATAGCACAGGGGGCAGTGGCGAGCAAAGCCGGAGCAGGGTCCGTGCATGGTATCCCACCCCAACGGATCGCCGACGCCGGGCCCACACGGGAGGCACTTGAGCGGGCTTCCTGGGATATCCGAGCCTGCGGTAGAAAGAACGAACATGACCGGGAATCGGCTCCCGTCCGGAGCCTTCCACCCGGGAGCCGAGCGTCCTCTGCTGTCCTTCGCCCGTACCGACCCTACTCGCTGATGAGGACATCACAACCAGAGGCGGCCCAGTGGAGGAGAGCGTGGCACCTCAGTATGCCCATTACACACAAGGGGGCACAGCGAGAGCCTCGCAGCGTAGCGCCGAGAGGGAGCCGCGCCCAGTTGAAGGCGCAAGTGGGCTATCTTACTCTCAGCCGGGGCCGCGGCCGGCGGGAGTTTGCGCACCTAGTGATGGAGCATCGGCCACAACCTGCATCTAGAGCAGTTGATGGTAGATGGAAGAGGTAGAGAGGGGAAGCTCACAAGCGAAAAGCCCCAGGGGTACCCCTGGGGCTTCTGTCATCGGCGGCGCACGCTCCATTAAAGAGCGCTCACGGACTCCTTCTCGCGGCCGTTGCCCCCGATGTTGATGGGCTTGATGTTCAGCTCGGGACCGAAGGCCAGGTCCAGCACAGCATCGACGTGGTCCACCAGTTCGAACCGAAGCTCATCGCGGATCTCCTCCGGCACATCGTCGAGATCCACCTCGTTTGCCTTAGGGAGAATGACCGTCTTAAGCCCGTGCCGATGAGCTGCCAGCACCTTCTGCTTGACACCTCCTATAGGCAGCACTCGACCCTGGAGCGTCACCTCACCTGTCATGCCGATGTCCTCGCGAACCGAGCGACCGGTCAGCACCGAGACCAGAGCCGTCACCAACGTGACACCTGCCGACGGCCCGTCCTTAGGGATCGCCCCAGCGGGCACGTGGAGGTGAACCGTCTTGTCCTCCAACGCATCCTGGGGAAGCCCGAGACGCTCCAGCTCACCCTGAACGAAGCTCAGGGCGATGCGAGCAGACTCCTTCATCACATCTCCCAGCTGGCCCGTAAGAAGCAGCTTGTCCTTCCCCTCCATGGAACGCGCCTCGACGAAAAGGACCTTGCCTCCGGACGGCGTCCAGGCCAGGCCGGTGGCCACTCCTGGAAGCTCGGTGCGCAGCTCAGCCTCGTCGCGGTAGCGCGGCTTGCCGAGGAACTCACGGACCTTCTCCTCCCCCACCACCTCGACCTCGGCTCCATCGTCATCCGAGCGCCGAGCGACGCGCATCGCAACCTTTCGCAGCGCCCGTCCGATCTCGCGTTCTAGGTTTCGGACGCCGGCTTCCCGGGTGTAATCGCGAATGATTGCCCGCAGGCCATCTCGAGTGAACTCAACCTCGCCGGGCTGCAGCCCGTTCACCTTGGTCTGACGGGGCACCAAGTACCCTTCAGCAATCTGCACCTTGTCATACTCGGTGTAACCGTCGATCTCGATCACTTCCATGCGGTCCTGAAGCGCAGGCGGAACCGTGCTCAGGGTATTCGCCGTGGTGATGAAAAAGACATCGCTGAGGTCGAAGTCCAGATCCAGGTAGTGATCTCGGAAGGCGTAGTTCTGCTGAGGGTCGAGGACCTCCAGCAGGGCGCTTGCCGGATCACCCCGCCAGCTGGAACTTACTTTGTCAACCTCGTCCAACATGAAGACGGGGTTGCGGGTGCCGACGCGCTTGAGCGCCTGGATGATCCGACCCGGCATGGCGCCAATGTACGTGCGTCGGTGCCCACGGATCTCCGCCTCATCGCGCAGTCCGCCCAGGCTCATGCGGGTGAACTCACGTCCCATGGCGCGAGCGATGGACCGTCCCAGGCTGGTCTTTCCGACACCGGGCGGCCCGACGAAACAGAGGATGGTCGAAGCGTAGTCCTCAGGTCGCTCCACATCCCGCTCCCGGTGCAGCTTCCGCACGGCCAGGAACTCCAGGATGCGCTCCTTAACCTTCTCCAGGTCGTAGTGGTCGTTCTCCAGTACCTGCTCGGCGTGGACCAGGTCAAGATCATCTTCAGACAGCTCATTCCACGGAAGCTCCAGGAGCCAATCGAGATAGGTCTTGATCACGCCTACCTCGGCCGATTGGGGGTGGAGCTGCGCCAGACGGTCGAGCTCACGCTCTGCCTCCTTGCGCGCCTCCTCCGGCAGATCGGCCTCCTCCAGCCTCTGACGATAGATCTCCGCCTCGGATCCCTCTTCGTCCTCTCCCAGCTCCTTCTGAATGGCCTTGAGCTGCTGCCGGAGGAGATACTCACGCTGTGTCTTCTCCATCTCCGTCTGAGCTTCCTCACGGATCTCCTCGCTGACCTCGAGGACCTCTAGCTCCCGCTGCATGATGCGCAGCAAAGAACGCATCTGAGCAGTCAGGTTCTCGCCAGACAGAACCTCCTGCGCCTGATGAACATCCAGCTGGGTGTTCGAGGCCAGCGCATAGAGCAGGACGTCTGGCTCCGCTACCTGATCAAGCATCTGGATGGCCTCTTCAGGCACCTGAGGGAAGTAGGAGACCATCTGTCGTGCCAAGCTGAGCAATTCGCGCCGCAGGGCCTCGAGCTCGGTATCGTTCCGAACCTGCTCGCCAATCGGCTCCACACGAGCCTTCAGGTACGGCTCCTCCGCCGTCCACTCCGCGATGTGCACCCGCAGCATGCCGCGCACGATAATCTGATACTCCGCGGTCTCGTCATCCTTCAGGCGAACCACCCGTTCGACGCGCGCCAGCGTGCCCACGTCGTAGATCCCATCAGGGCCGGGCTCCTCGACCGCAGGATCCGTCATCGCGGCCAAGACGATTAGACGATCAGCCTCGAGTGCATCTTCCAGTAACTCAACCGAGCGGGGAATGCCGATGGCTAGCGGCAGCACAGTGTGGGGAAAGGCAACCACGTTGCGCAAGGGCAAGACAGGAAGCTCTTGCGGCAGGTCAAGGTCCAGCATCTGCTCCTCGTCTCTCTCTTCGATTAACGATTCCAGCATATAGACACCTCAAATCTCAGACAGCAAACATCGCCATTTTCGCATAGCGTTTGATCACGTACGTGACAGATATTATGATCAGCGGACATAGGAAAGGCGTTAGACCGGGATTAGAACCGTATTAGAATGGGCACAAGGTGACTCACCTGCGACGATCACCCTGGGGCAAATCCCTGGTGCGCCCAGCTCAGCAGACCCGTGGGGAGGCCGACAGGGAGGTGCCGACCGTCTCCAGCCCGAGGCAGGCCCGAGATGATCGGCACTTGGTTGAGAGTGCTGGAGCGAAGTCTGTACCGCTGGATCTGCGCTTGGCACCCTCTGGGGGACCGACTGGTTGAGCGTCGGTCACGTGGTGTGTGGTCGGCTAGGAGGCGTGGGCGCCCCCCCGCTCCGGCTCCAGCAGGTGCCGCAGCCGGTCCATATAGGCTTTCGAACGAGCCTGACCCAGCCACTCCCTGACATGCTTATGGCCGTAGAGCCGAAGCATGGGAACCGCGAGGACATCCTGCAGCCGCCTCCACGATTCCCGAGAGACTGACTTGCGAAGCGTGGCGAGCAAGTCTGGCCAGCGGGATGGCACCAGGGACAGGAACGCGACGCGCGGCAGCTGGATCCGCAGCCCCCGCTCGCGCAACATGAGGCTGGCAAGGAAAGGCAAGTTGCGCGTTACATTGGACAAGAACGAGCGAATGACATGGCGAACGGAATAGAACCGCGCCATAGCCCGAGAGGTGCCCATCTGCAGATCGTAAGCACTCATCAGCTTGGGCTCGACGACGCAGTGATGCCCATCGTAGAAGCTCAGATCATCGGTCAGGAGGCGTCCCTCCTCGACCATCCGCTCATAGAAGGGCGTGCCTGGGCAGGGGGTCAGCATCAGAAATTGGACCGTATCGATCTGGTTCTCGAGCGCGAAGTCCACCGTCTGATCGAAGATCGCCTTGTCGTCGGTGTCTGCGCCAAGGACAAACATCCCGTGCACGCGAATCCCATACGTATGGAACGCGTTCATGCTGTCACGCACATCGCGCACTTCCTGATGCTTGTTGTAGGCATCCAGGGTTGCCTGGCTGACAGACTCAAAGCCACAGTAGACCATGGTGCAACCTGAATCCCGCATGAGCCCGAGTAACTCATGATCGAGTTCGCGAGTGCTCTTGTCCCGATAGACCGCCTCGGCCCGCATCTGCGCTGACCAGGCAGGTGTGAGGTCTCGCTGAATCATCGCCCGTAACAACGCCTTTGTCCGCCGCTTATCCACAACGAAATTGTCATCATAGAAGAAGACAGGGCCGCGACCGCGATACGTCTCCAGCTCGTTTAGCACGTTGTCGATGGATCTAGCGCGCACACGACGGCCGAACATATGGATGACCGAGCAGAAGTCACAATTGAAGGGACAGCCCCACTGGGTCATCATCGGGATATTGGTCATACGCTCGTGGCCGACGATCAAATCCAAAGCAGGAGCCGGTAGTTCTTCAAACTCCTTCGGGGAACAGGGAGCCCGATCAGGGTTATGGATTGCCTGGCCCGTCTCCCCGCGGTAGGATAGCCCTACGATATCGGAGAGATCTGCGTCCCGCTTGAGCGCTTCTACCAGTGCGAGCATTGTTTCCTGCCCTTCACGCCGGACGACGAAGTCGCAGTGGCCTAATCCCTCGTCGGGCAAGAAGGTAACGTGCGGGCCCCCGATCACCGTGGGAATGCCCAGTTCCCGGACCTGTTCCGCCATTCTGTAGGCCACCGGGGTCGTGGCCGTGGTGGTGGAGAACCCAACAATATCTGCCTCCGCGATGTCATCCCAGTCAACGGCGGCCAATGTCTCGACATAGATCCGGACATCGTGCCCATGGTCAGCCAGAACGCGTCCAATCAGAGGCAACCCAAGGCGCGGCAGGAGAGCGCGGTCAAATACGTTTAGTCCAGGCGCTTGGGGCTCAATCAGTCTAATCTTCATCATTTTCCTCCCTGCTAACTCAGTTCAGTGGGCAAAGGGACAAACTACCCTGACCGGGTAATCTACTGTAGGGGCGCAAGTCCGTTTGCCACCGGCGACGACCGTGGAGATATGATCCCCTGCAGCAGCTTGGTCTGGCACCAAGTATCCGCCGACCAAGCCAAGATCTAGCTCGTCGCGTGCGCCAAAGCTACTAGGAAGATGCCCGAAGACGGCGCTGTTGCCTGCGGCACAGGGCCGCACGTGACCATTAGGCAGCGTCGAATGCGGACCTCTCCCCGGGCTAGGCTATTGGACAGGATCGCGTTCTGAACAAGAGATGGGAAGGAAAAGGACGGAAAGAGAACCGTCCCTCGGAGAAGCAAGAACATCTAGGGGGAAGGGGACGCGCCTGTGGACGAAGCGGGGCGTCTCCTCGAGAAAGCCATTGCAGCACCAGTCCGACGCACATCTCCAGCGCAGCCTCGAAGGCACCATCCTCTTCGACCAGACAGTCGTCCGAAGGATCTTTGGAGGAAATCCAGAGTAGGATGCGCCCCAATGAGAGGTTCACGTGAGGAGCCGCGAGTCGAAGGGCGCGCAGTCGCTGCTGGCCGTCGCGAACCAGAGCCCGGGCCACCGCCTCCGGCTGCGCCACAGTCCCATGCAGCACCTGGGATAGATCGATCACCATCTGCAAGATAAGAAGAGGCTCGACTTTAGCCAGGTTCTTGAGAGGAAGCCTGGAGCCCAAGCTTCGCAGCGCAGTCCTTCTCTTTCCCGTGAACATAGCCAGCGCATTATAGAGGCACGCGGCTGGAAGTCAAGCAGGTCACCACGCGGGCTCGGAGCGCACAGCGGCAGGAAAAGGGCGCTCTGAGCCTCGGTTCCTGTACTGTCCTCCACCCCGTTCCACTGGCTTCCTCGCAGGCTCGACGGCTACGTGCTCGAGATTCAGCGCCTCGCGCCGCTGTGCAGTAGCCCTGACTAAATACCCTACGAATTCTTGTTGGGCATGCCACACCGTGATATAATCCCGGGTGGCACAAGCCAGTCCAAGCACGCAACATAGGAGGTTACCATGGAGACCACGACACGGGAATTCAAGCGTTGCACGGTCATCGAAGTATCGGGACGCATCGACAGTGCCACTGCACCGGAGCTGGCCGCGGTGTTGGATGAACTGATGGAGCAGGGGAAGTACAACCTGATACTGGACCTGGGGGAGGTTGACTTCATATCCAGCGCGGGCCTGCGCGTGTTGATCGACACGCAGAAGAGATGCCAACATCCCCATCGCGGAAGGTTAGTTCTGACCAACGTCCCTGAGCGGATCTACCAGGCCTTCGATCTTGCCGGGTTCGTGTCCCTCTTCGACTTCTATGATGAGCAGGTTGAGGCCGTGGGCAGCTTCTGATAGATGCTCCCTCTGACAACAACCCAGACGTGAACTCGCAGGGGGACGGCTCTAGACGGTGAGATGCCCTCCGCCTCTCATCCCTATGTCAAAGGAACAGACGCGTATCTTCCCCGCGCGATATGAGAGCCTGTCGGCAATTGATTCCTTCGTCGCCGATGCGGCTCGTCGCGCCGGCTTCTCCAGCTGCACTGTGTATCAGGTGCAGCTGGCCGTCGACGAGGCCTGCTCCAACATCATCGAACATGCATATGGCGGTGAAGGACAAGGTGTCATCGAGTGCACGTGGCGCATTCAGGGCGAAGGACTGACCGTAGTCCTCCGCGATTACGGCCGTTCGTTTGATCCCGAGAGCGTGCCCGACCCTGACTTGGAGGCCGGTCTCGCGGAGCGCACAGGGGGCGGTCTGGGGCTCTATTTCATCCGCCAGATCATGGATGAGGTGAGGTTCGAGTTCAACTCCGAGGGCGGTAACATCCTGACGCTGGTGAAACTGGAAGAAGACAGCGCCTGAGCGCGGTGCAGCTTCACCAGCCACACGAATACCCCGACGTACAGAGCTAGCCATGCAGGATTCTTCGGGCAAACACCCCAAATGGCATCAGCTGCTCGATCTTGGGAAGGAGCTGATGGCCCAGCCAGATGTCGCCAGACAGCGTATGCTCATCAGGCACGCGGCGACGAACCTGGTGGAAGGAAAGGCCCTCCTCTGGCTTAACAGATCGGCCCACGCATCGCTGGAGGCGGAGCGTATCGACGATCCGTCTGTCCCGCCCTCACCCCTCATGCGCCGCGCCCTGGAGCGCCGACATCCCGTCGTAGAGGACGGCACGGCTGCGCTACCGCTTGAATCCGCGAGCGACGTCCTGGGCGTTCTGGAGTTGACGAAGGCTGCATCAGCGCCTCTGACCCCAGACGACCTCGCACTGTTGGAGGGCCTGGCGGCCCAATCGGCGACTGCACTGCAGGCCAGTCGTCAGATCGCCATGGAACACTGGCGGCTGGAGCAGCTCTCACTGGTGGGGACGGTTAGCGCCCAAGTGGCCAGCGTGCTGGACGTTGACGAACTGGCCCAGCGTGTCGTGAACAATGTGCTGAGCACATTTGGCTATTACTATGTCGCTCTGTTCACCCTGGAGCCTGACCAACAGACGCTCCTCTGTCGCGCTAGTGCAGGCCCAGCGGGGCAAGCGGAGGGTGACAGGACAGGAGAGGTCGTGTCGCCATCGGTGAACCTCGGTCAAGGAATCGTCGGACATGTGGCCCAGACCGGCGAGGGGATTCTGGCCGGCGACGTTACCCGCGAATCCCACTACCGACACGTGGACGCCCTCCCAGAGACTCAGTCCGAAGCAGCCCTCCCGCTGAAGATCGGGGAGCGCGTCCTGGGCGTGCTGGACGTGCAAAGTGATCAAGCAGAACGATTCGACGAGACCGACATCCTGGTGCTGCGCGCTTTGGCAGACCAGATTGCCATCGCCGTCGAGGATGCACGGCTGTACAGCGATCTGCGCCTGCGTGCCGACCAGCTATCAGCGGTGGCCGACGTTAGCCGCGTCGTCGCCTCCATCCTAGATCTGGACGAGTTGTTCGCTGAAGTGGTGACACTCATTCACGATCAGTTTCACTACCCTTTTGTCCATCTCTACACTGTCGATCCCTCCCAGCAGAAGATTGTCTATCGTGCCGGCTGGCCTCCTCGTGCCGCGGAGACATCTGTGAGCGGCGAAGCGGTGTGCAATCTGCACGAGTCAGAGGGCATTGTCGCCTGGGCGGCCTGTCACGGCGAAGCTGTGCTCGCCAACGATGTACATCGCGATCCCCGTTATCGACACTTGACGCCCTCCCCCGTCGATACGCGCTCTCAACTCGCCGTGCCCCTCGTGTTCGGGGACGACGTGCTGGGGGTGCTGGACGTCCAGAGCGACCGGCGGGATGCGTTCGACGAAGATGATCAAGTTTTGTTCAAGGCCTTGGCCGACAGCGTCGCGATCGCGATTCGCAACGCTAACCTGTATCGATCGGAGCGCTGGAGGCGACAGGCAGCCGACAGCATGCGGGATGTGGCTGGTCTTCTCTCCGCCGGTGTCGAACTTGACGAAGTGCTGGACGCCATCCTGGCCCGCCTGGAGGCGCTCCTACCGTGTGACGCGTCTGCGATCTGGCTGCTCCAGGACGAGACGCTCTGCCTGTCCGCAGTTCGTGGCGCAGATCAGAGGATATGCGTCAGCCACTCGCTATCCAGCGGGCACACGTGGCTAGAGGAGGCATTGCAGGCCGATCAACCCGTCATCCGCTCGCGACAAGCCCCAAGAGAGCCTCTGGGGGCCACACTTGATTTCGCAGAAGACTACTCTGCCATTGCAGCCCCGCTCCGTGCCGGTGACCAGCGGCTGGGCCTGCTGACGCTGGTCCACCATACACCGGGCCGCTACGGACGGGAGTCTCGCACGATGACTGCCGCCTTCGCCAGCTACGCTGCCGTCGCCATCGAGAACACCCAGCTCTATCAGCAGGCCCAGGAACAGGCCTACATATCGACGGTGCTGCTGCAGGTTGCGGAGGCGACGCAATCGTTGACCACGCTCGACGAGGTGCTGGAGACGGTGGTCCGTCTGATGCCTATACTAGTGGGCATTGAACGCTCCGTCCTGTTCCTATGGGACGAGGCTGAGGAAGCGTTTGTGACGGCGGGCACGGGCGGGCTAGCCGACTCAGACCAGCGTGCCCTTGAGGCATTGCGAATCAAGCCACAGGAGAGACCTGTCTTCAATCAACTGCGGCTGACGAGGGAGCCTGTGTTCGTTGAAGGACTCATCGCAGGATCAGCCGATATTACGCCGGATCCGCTGGAGGATTTCGACTCGCCACTGCTGCTTCCCCTGCTAGCCCACGGCGAAGTGTTAGGAGCAATGCTGGTCGACTACGGGGAAGCGGAGGACGAGGTCGAATCAGGGGGACTTGATGAAGAACGCTTGACCATCTTGCGAGGAATCGCCTACCAGGCGGCGATGGCGGCGGAGAACGCCCGCTTGCTGGAGGAGCGACAGGAGGAAGCTTACGTGTCGGCGGCCCTGCTTCAGGTCGCCCAGGCTGTGGTGAGTCTCAATGATCTAGACGAGATTCTGGAGGCCATCGTACGCATAACACCGATGCTCGTGGGGGTGGAGCGGTGTGCCATCTTCCTCTGGAACGACGAGGAGGAGTCGTTCCAGCTCATGGAGGGTTATGGGATTCCACGACCGGATGCCCGCGTTGCGCCCGGCGCATTGCCTCTGCTCGATGCCGTCCGAGAGCAGAATCAGCTGATTGTGCTCCGCAGTCCCGGTGAGATCCGCGATATGGTTCCTGCCGAGGCAAACGCGCTCGTAGGATTGGACGATCTGGAGACGGAGACCGTGGTTGCGGCCCCGCTCTCGGTAAAAGGAGAAGTCCTGGGTGTTCTTCTGGTCGGCGAAAGCAAGACACGTAGACAGGGGGAAGAGCGAAGACTGGAGATCATCACTGGGATCGCCCAGCAGGCTGCGCTGGCGATACAGAACGATCGCCTGCAGCAAGAGATGGCCGAGCGGGAGCGATTGGAGCAGGAGCTCGAGCTCGCCCGCGACATCCAAGAGACTTTTATGCCACAGCACCTCCCGGATCTCCCTGGGTGGCAGCTTGCGGTGACCTGGCGGGCAGCGCGTCAGGTCGCGGGGGATTTCTACGATGTGTTCGAGCTTCCGGCGCAGCGCCTCGGACTGGTGATCGCCGACGTCGCGGACAAAGGGATGCCGGCGGCCCTGTTCATGGCTCTTACCCGGACCCTGATGCGCGCTGCGGCCGCTGAGAAGCGCTCTCCGTCGGACGCCTTGCGGCGCGTCAACGAGCTGCTGGTGCCGGACGCCCGACACGGGATGTTCGTCACCGGGCTGTACGCCATTCTGTCGCTGAAAACAGGCACCGTGGTCTATGCCAACGCCGGACACCTTCCGCCGTTAATTCAACGATCTAAGGAGGGGCGACTGGAGAGACTGGAGCGAGGAGAGACCGCACTCGGTGTCTTGGAGGATATGAAGTTCTCAGAACACGGGGCGGCGTTGACCGCAGGGGACTGCATGATTCTCTACACCGATGGGGTGACCGAGGCGGTCTCCCCGACAGGGCTCTTCTTTGGGGACAACAGGCTTCGAGGCGTCATCAAGGACCAGTGCCCCGGGGAATCCGCCCAGGGACTATTGGATAGGATCATGGAATCCGTGAGCGACTTCGTGGGGGGCAATGCCCCCTCGGACGACATCACGTTAATGGTCCTGCGACGACAGCCGGAGGAGGACGCCTGAGAATTGTCCTCGGCAACAGAGGCGAGAGGTTCCGCGGTTTGTGGGCCGGAGCTCCCTAGGTGGGACCCTACTCTACGAAGATCTCCACGCGCTCGTTGTCCTCAGCATCCTCCACATCAACGATCTTGCCCTCAGTGCCGGCGCGCATCGCCTCCATCACAGCCTCGAGGTCAATCTCCTCAGGAGCAAAACGCGCCCCCATGTGCATCCCGACGTTGATCAGGTTCCACGGTAGATCGATGTTGACCTTTTTCCGCCCCGTCTCCAGGTCAGTTATGCGGACACGCAGGCGTCGCGGCTGCTGGGGTTGGCCCGAAGCAGCCTTCCTACGCTGAGGTCCTTCTCTCTCCCCCAGGGCCTCGAGCAGCGCTGCACCCTCCTCTGCCGTGATCTGCCCGCCCTGTACCATCTTCAGGATCTCCATTCTCTCTTCGGTTGTCGCCATTTGCCCACCTCCCTTTCTCTGTTGGATTGTAGCATGTCACACGCGGATGGCAATTCCCCCTAGCAGGGGTGGAGGGAAGAGTTGAACTCGTGCCCCTTCGCCCGGTCTTGGTGAGACCGGAGGTATTGCCGGCCGTTGGGAGACAGTCAGTAAGGGTAGCCAACGCCGGTCAACGTGAGAGGAGATCAGTGGACCCTGCTCACCCTGAGGCCGATTCATGCAATCATATTGCCAGGCTGGGCATCCGCCGATTGAGACTCTCTGTTATCGCAATAAAACGTGTTCCCGATGCTCCAAGGTCAACAAGAACAGAAGTGGTGCTGTGACTCGCTTGTCTCTTGCCACTCGTGTTGTATACTGCCATCCGCAGGCTGGCACGGGTCGACGGTCTGACAGCGCGAAGGCACCGGGAACCTTCCTAGGTCTGTCGCAGCTATGGCGCGTTCAACCCCGTACCTGTGCCAGCGGATGGGCCGTGTCCCGGGCGTGCTGGCTGCAAGAAGATAGGGCCCGAAGTGACCCGTGACGTCGGTTGCAGAGTTTCGATCAGCCTTTCGCCTTTCGGTCGAGGCGATCGGGCTTCGCCGCGCGAAAGACGCACGTTGAGCTAGAGCGGGCAGCTGGTGATGAGGGCGATGGAGGGCGTATCCGGGTGCGCTGAGACGTCAACGTGACCCGCCTGAGCATTCTCGGCCCTTCTGCGGCACCATACCTCCACATCGCCTCCGCAGAACACGTCGCTCGCGGAATCGACAGGCGTCAGCGCTGGTAACAAGTGATCTGGAACGATGGGCCACTCTGACCGGGTAACGCGGTCAGCCGTCAAGTAACCGAGGCCATCTCCGGTCTCAGACACGTTCAGAAGGTGGAAGGAGTTAGGATGAAGCAAGAGATAGATGGCGTGATGATCGAATGCGTGCAAGGGGATATTGTGGATCAGCCCCAGATGGAGGCCGTGGTCAACGCCGCCAACGCGCAGCTCCGCATTGGCGGGGGCGTGGCCGGCGCGATCCACCGAGCCGCGGGATCGGGGCTCGAGAAGGAATGCCGGCCCCTGGCGCCCATCCAGCCGGGTGAAGCGGTGATCACCGGGGCACATGACCTCCCGAACCGGTATGTCATCCATTGTCTTGGACCGGTGTATGGGGTGGATGAGCCCTCTGACAAATTGCTGACCTCGTGCTATCGGAATGCGCTGCAGCTGGCGGAGAAGCACGACATCGAATCGATAGCCTTCCCGGCGCTATCGACAGGTGCTTTCGGCTATCCGATGGGGGAAGCAACGCGGGTGGCCCTTAGCACGGTCCTTGAGGAAGCCCCTCGGCTTGCGACAGTAACCCACATCCGCTTCGTGTTGTTCAGCAAGGACGCACTGGATACCCACAAGCGAGTGCTTCGCGAGTTGACGGGAGAAGTAGACTAGTGCGCGGCCTGTTGAGACCGGACGCGGTCTAGCCTTAAGTCCGCTGGAAGCCTGCTGTACCAAGCATTGGCCGCATGGTGTCCCAGGCACGGTGTCCCGGTCCAGCGGAGCCTGCCCCTCTCTGAGGTTCCGGGAACCGCGATGATCGCACCTTGGAGTCGGCAGAGGGACACAAGCGCTGCGCAACAGGCCGTGGGGTCAATCTAGGCCGCCGTCCAGTGCACGCAGCTGCCCGCTTTCCACCGCTTGCAGACTCGATTGAGAGAGAGGCCCTCGAACATGCAACGAAGACGCTGCTTGCAGATCTGGTTAGTCGGACTCGGAGCAATTCTGCTCGCCATGGCCGCTGTGGCAGCGATGCGTCGGCACGCACATCGCCAGGTAAAGACCGTCTTCTACACGCCGGTTACAGGAACGGCGAGCTGGGAGGGGGACTGGGAGCTTTCCGAGAAGGGCGCTGACCCAAGCCAGGCCGGCAGCCTCGCTCGCACCGATCGCGCGACCATTCCGTTTACCGGCACCCGCCTGGCGCTACGCGTGCGACGTGACAACTATCGAGGCTTCTTCTGGATTCGCGTCGATGATAAGCCAGCCAACCGGCTGCCCCAGACTGAGGAGGGGGCCTACCTGGTCCTCAGGTCACCGGATAACGAGCCGGAGACGGTCACCATCCCAGTTGCCGGGGGCCTCGCTGACGGACCGCACTTAGCAGAGATCATCGCCGACTACGGCTGGGATCACTGGCCCTTGGTGGGCTGGGAGGTCGAAAGAGGGCCAGATACCGCTTCGCACGACAGGGCGCTGTCCGCTCTAGGGGCAGCAGCTGCGTTGTGCCTCGCCGGTCTGATCGGATGCAGCATCGAGGGCCGGCAGCGTGACGAACAAGATGAGCGAAGAGGTGCTACCGGCGGGCAGCCCCCGTGGCGCCCTTCCTGGCTCGGCCGCGTCTTCGAGTTTGCCGGGACCACACCTTGGCTTTCAGCAGTGTTCCTGATCGCGGCTGGGGTGTTCTATACCTCGCCTTGGCTACCCCTGACGCTAATCAGCGGAGGGGTGCTGGCCGGGCTCACCCTGCTCCGACTGGATCTCGGGCTAGCGCTGGTAGCAATGACGGCGCCGTTCTATCGCCATCCGCGGCCCCTATTCGGGAAACACTTTGCGATGGCAGAGATTCTGATCCTCCTGTGTGCCGTATCATGGAGCTTCCGGTCCGCAGCTCGCCGCAGATGGGAAGACCTGCTCCCACGTTCCCTATCCTCTGGTGATCGTGCCGTCCTGCTGCTTGTCATCATTGGTGCGGTATCGACGCTCTTCGCTGGGCACAGACACGTCGCGCTAAGGGAGCTTCGGGTGGCCATTCTGGAGCCAGCGCTCTTCTATCTCATGGTGCGCACAGCAGACTTGCATAGCCGGGATGTCTGGCGCATTGCCGACGCCTTTGTGGTGGGAGCTGTAATCGTTGCACTCATCGGACTCATTCAGTATAAGCTGAACATCAACATCATCACCGCCGAAGAGGGCTTTCGCCGCCTCCGTTCGGTGTACGGTTCGCCTAATAACGCGGCCCTCTACCTGGGTCGGGCCCTACCGCTACTCCTGGCGGTTGTGGCTTTCGCCCGAAGCCGGCGGCGGCGGATGACCTACGCAGTTTTCGTGTTCCCAGTGGCCATGGGGCTGCTGTTTAGCTTCTCCAGGGCCGCCATCCTGATCGGTGTTCCGTTCTCGCTCCTGGCACTGGGCATATTGGCGGGGGGACGTTGGCGATGGATCGCCCTGGGGCTGATCGTGGCGGCGATTGTGGCGGCCATCCCGCTGCTCGGTACACCAAGGTTCTCGGGGGTGCTGAATCCCCGGGCGGGCACGTTTTTCTTCCGAATGCAACTCTGGCATGCGTCGTTGAAGATGTTCCACGATCACCCCTGGATAGGGGTAGGGCCGGACAATTTCCTCTACCAGTATCGCGCGCGGTACATCCTGCCCTCGGCCTGGCAGGAGCCGAACCTCTCGCACCCGCACAACATTCTGCTAACGTTTGCCACGCGGCTCGGACTCCCAGGCTTGGTCGCTGGGCTCTGGATTCACCTTGCCTTCTGGAACCATGCGTTGCCCCTCCGCGGAAGTTGGAACCCGGACCATCGAGCACTGGGGCTCGGGCTGATGGGGGCTATGGCCTATGGCTTCGCCCACGGTCTGGTGGATGCCTCGTTCTTCTTCGTGGATCTGGCCATCGCTTCCCTTTTGGCGCTGTGTCTGGTACAATCGATACGGAGGTGCGGAATCCATGAACAAAAACATTAGCATTCAGACCGCTTTACTGGCGTTGGTGCTGATCGTCACCGTGGCAGGGGCTGTGGTGGCTGTGTGGTCCATTCGGCAGGTGACCCGGCCTTTGGCCGCGGCAGAGCGCACCCTCGCAAGGCAGATAAGGGAAATCGTCCATGCCACACCGACGGTGAAACCGGACCCCGTGACCATCGTGAAGGAAGTGCGTAATCTCAGTCGCTTGGAGACAGCGGCTTACACGATGGAGAAGATTGTCACTGCTGAATCTCGACAGGGCCCGCTCGCCTTCATCCTGGGCGACCGATTGATCCTTGTGGCGCACGGACAGGTCATCGCTGGCATAGATCTGGATGAGTTCGATGAACAGCACGTCACAGTCAACCAAGACGGCTCGGTTAGCGTGATGCTGCCCCGAGCAGAGATATTTGTGACCGCGCTGAGCAGCGAAGAATCGTACGTGTTCGATCGCGACACGGGCGTGGTAGGATTGCAGAAGGACCTGGAGGCAGAAGCTCGGCGAGTCGCCGAACAGGAGATCCGACAAGCAGCCCTCGATGACGGCATCCTAGACACGGCCCAGAAGAACGCTGAGACCAGCATCCGCCACCTCATCCTGACGTTGGGGTTCCAGGACGTCAACGTCAGCTACTAGGTCCGGACAGGGCCAGAGCGTCCCACGACGCTCGCCGAGGCATTGTCCCAAGGGCCGTTGAGGGGGTCGGGCCACGTGAGCTCAGGACAGGGGACTCCCTCGCCCTGCCACCTCCTCTGATCTCCCCGTAAAGACAAGGAGTCACCGATGCGCATTCTCATTACTGGCGGAGCTGGTTTCATCGGCTCTCATCTGTGCGATCGCTTGCTGGCAGCGGGACACGACGTGATCGCCATGGACAACCTCATGACGGGCACGACGGACAACATCGCGCACCTAGGCGGGAATAGGGACTTCCACTTCATCAAACAGGACGTGACAGACTACATCTTCGTGGACGGGCACCTGGACGCCGTGCTCCATCTGGCGAGCCTGCCCAGCCCGGTCGACTACCTCAATTACCCCATTCAGACGCTCAAAGTCGGGGCACTGGGCACACACAAGACCCTGGGCCTGGCCCTGGCAAAGGGGGCGCGCTACCTCTTGGCCTCCACCTCGGAGGTCTACGGCGACCCTCTGGAGCATCCTCAACGCGAGGACTACTGGGGCAATGTGAACCCTATCGGCCCACGCGGCGTCTATGACGAGAGTAAGCGCTTCGCCGAGGCACTGGTGATGGCCTATCACCGCTACCACGACGTCGATACACGAATTGCCCGCATCTTCAACACGTACGGCCCCCGGATGCGAATGGACGACGGGCGCGTCGTGCCCAATTTCGTCTGTCAGGCGCTGCGCGGGGACCCCCTCACCGTCTATGACCGAGGGCAACGCACGCGCTCCTTCTGCTACATCAGTGACCAGGTGGATGGACTGGTGCGACTCCTCCTTTCCAAGGAGAATGAGCCCGTCAACATCGGGAATCCCGACGAGATGACCATCCTGGAGTTTGCGCACCAGGTGCTAGAGGTAACGGGAAGCAGATCGGAGATTGCATTTGTTGAGCCAGAGGATGCGCGCACGGCAGACGATCCGAAGGTGCGCTGCCCGGATATCACCAAGGCTCGAGAAACCTTGGGCTGGTTTCCGGAGGTGCCCTTGGGGGAGGGGCTTAGGAGAACCGCCGCCTACTTCGAGGAGCGAATTTGAAGTCTGCAGGTCTGAAAGCGAACATCCTAAACGCGCCGCGCGTCGCGTCCAGCCTCCGTGACCTAATGGGATGGAACGGCCCTGTGGTGACGCTGTTGGGACTGACCGTGGCGATCCTTTCTGCATGTACGGTGATGGCGCTACCGGCACATCAGGGAGCCACCGTAGTTGCGCTGGTCGCTGTCATCGTGGGAACGCTCATCGAACCCTTCGTCGGTGTAGGCGCGGCGCTGTTTGTGGGGCCGCTGAAGAGCTACCTCAGCTCGGAGGTGCCACAGATCCCGGCACAGATCGGACATGTCTTCGTCATCCTCGCCCTGGGAAGCTGGCTGATGGGGCAGCTCGCCGAGCGAGATGTGCGCATCGACCGCGTGAAGTCTCCCCTGTTCCTGCCTCTGGTGGCCTTTATGGGGGCAGCGCTGCTGTCGCTCTGGGATGCGGTCGGCCTAGCGACCTATGGAGTACCCGAGCTCGTGAAGTGGCTGGAGATCGTGCTGCTCTTCATCATGGTGAAGGAGCACTTGGCAACCGCCTCAGCCGCGGGCCACGAAGGCGGGACGCGACGGCTCCAGGTACTTGTGGCGATGCTGATTGGAAGTGGCCTCCTGCAGGCCCTGATTGGTATCTGGCAGTTCGCGTTGCGTGGCGAGGGACCGGATCACTTCCAGATTCTGGGTGGCGAGTTCTTCAGAGCTTACGGGACGTTTGAGCAACCCAATCCATACGCCGGCTACTTAGGCTTCACGGCAGCCCTGGCAATAGGCGTGGTCCTGACAGTGGTATGGGAGTGGTTCCCGAACGGCTTTGCGGGGAGGGCACATGGTCGCATCAGGGTGCTTGCGTCCAGCTTGCGATCGTCCGACCGTCCGTCTCTTAACTGGCTCTTGTTCGTCTTCAGCGCTGGGGCCGCTCTGGCGATGGTCGTGGCTCTGGTGGCCTCGTGGAGCCGGGGGGGATGGCTGGGATTCGGAGCGGCGATGCTGGCTGTCGCGGTCGCCCTGCCCCGAAGAGCGGTCTGGGGGCTTCTCTTGGCCACCGTGCTGATCGCCGGAGCTCTCTTACTCCAGGCCTCCGGGCGACTCCCCGCTTCATTCGCAGAGCGCCTGACCACGTTCGTAGGGGACCTGCGCCTGGAGGATGTGCGTGGAGCGGCGATTGACGACGCGAACTACGCCGTCATCGAGCGCCTGGCGCACTGGCAGACGGCGCTCGACATGTTCCGACACGACATCTGGTTTGGGGTCGGCTTCGGCTGTTACGAGGCCGTGTACCCAGCTCTCGCGCTCATCAATTGGCCCATAGCGCTAGGCCACGCCCACAACATCTATCTGAACCTGGCGGCGGAGACCGGACTGATCGGGCTAGGCACCTATTTGCTCTTCTGGGGGGTGGTTTTCTGGCAGACATGGCAGGTGACGCGTCGTGCCCGAGGCCTCACGAGAGGGCTCGCCATCGGGCTGTTGGGGGCGTGGACACAGATAAGCGTACACCATCTCCTCGACTACCTTTACGTGAACAACGCCCATCTTCATATCGCGGTGCTGCTGGGAATGGCGGCCTTCATCATTCAACAGACAAGTCGGGAAGCTTCGATCTATGATCTCTAACAAGACATGGTGGGCGGGCGATAACCGAAAAGAGATGGTCCGTTTCATCAAGTTCTCCGTGGTCGGGACCGTTGGTGCGGTGATTGACTTCGGTACGCTGAACCTCTTGATCCAACTTGCGGGGTTTCCCAAGGTGTTGGCAAACGGATGCTCCTTCACGGTCGCCGTGATCAGCAACTTTATCTGGAATCGACTGTGGGTGTATCCGGAGACGCGGAAAGATCCCCTGTCAAGTCAGTTTGTGCAGTTCTTCTTGGTGAACGTGATCGGGCTGGTCTTCAACACAGCCATCTTCTACGGGTCAGACGAGTGGATACTGGGCGAGGCTGGCGCGCTGGCTGGACCGGTCGGTGCGTTGGCAGCCAGTGTCGGCATGTCCCATTTCGATTTCGCGTATAACGGCGCAAAGATTCTATCCACTGTTCTGGTTCTGTTTTGGAACTTCTACGCGAACCGCATGTGGACTTTCAGCCACGTGGAATGAGCGCGGGCAACTCGTCGACTCCTCTGATGGGCGCCCGGCAGGGCCTGAAGGGTGCGCATTAGCCGATATCCCCTGGTCACTCGGGAAGGGAAAGCGCTCCAGCGAACTAGGGAGTGCGTTGTCTCCCGGCTCTATCGGGGGTTCGCCTGAGCGACTGACAGGAAAGCGCAGACCCATAGTCTGGCATCAGGCAGTTTACTCAAGCTATGCAGATCGGTATCGACTACACATCCGCAGCCCGTCAGCGCGCCGGCATCGGGCGCTATACCCGGGAGTTGGTGAGCGCGCTTCTGGCGCTGGATGACCGGCATGACTACACAATCTTTGCAGCCACCGGCGCTCTACCTGAAGCCCGCTGGTTGGCGGAAGTCGAGCGACTCCGGACCATCCACAGCCGTCAGCTGGCCATCCGGACAGTCCCCATCAGCGACGATTGGATGGCGCGGCTGTGGCATCGCCTGCGACTGCCGGTTCCCATCGAGCTGATCACTGGGCATCTCGACGCTTTCTACTCCCCGGACTTCACACTGCCGCCCACACGACGCGGCACCCGGACACTGCTCACAGTCCACGACCTCTCGTTTCTGCGCCACCCGGACACGTTCGTGCCCACGCTGCGCCGGTATCTAGCACACGTCGTACCCCGTTCGATCGAGCACGCCGACATCGTGCTAGCTGACTCGGTTCACACCCGTTCCGACCTCGTCAGCCTCCTCGCGGTCCCGGGCGAGAAGGTCGAAGTGATCTACCCCGGGGTCGACGCTCGCTTCCGACCGGATTCTGCGACGGCGACGGACAGAGCCCAGCATAGTCACAACGCCCTGGCGGACGATCTACGCAGCTGCTATGATGTGGACGATACCCCATACGTCCTGAGTGTCGGGACCCTACAGCCACGCAAGAACTACGTACGACTCATCGAGGCCTTTGGCAGGACACGGAGGCGGCTGCGAGGCGATCTACAGCTCCTCATTGCCGGCAGCCGAGGCTGGCTTTGCGAAGACGTATTCAGTGAGGCAGACAGGCACGAACATGTGCGGCTTCTGGGGTTCGTAGAGGACGAACACTTGCCTGATCTCTACCGCGGAGCAGCCCTTTTCGCCTTGCCCTCGCTTTATGAGGGCTTCGGGCTCCCAGCGCTGGAGGCGATGGCCTGCGGCACGCCAGTCGTCTGCTCCAACACATCGTCGTTGCCAGAGGTGACGGGGGATGCGGCCCTGCTCGTCGATCCGTGGGACGTAGAAGCCCTCGGCGTGGCCATGGAACGTGCCTTGACGGACCCTGAACTGCGGAGAGGGATGATTGACCGCGGTCTGCAACGGGCGAGCCGTTTCGCTTGGCCGCGGGCGGCGCGACAGCTCTCAAGCGTCATCACATCCTGGGAGGAGAGATGAACCGTCACGCGGACCAGACCGCCAGGTCGCTCTCTACCACAGAAGGGAGAGAGGGCTCCGCACTCTGCACCCTTCACTTCGTGGGAGCCATCCTAGCGCTCATTGGCTTCTTCGGCCCCTGGGTAGCCCACCAGACCGCGAGCCTGACGGTGACCGGCTACGAGCTTTCTGAGTTTGCCAAGTTCTTCCCGCAGGTACAGGGCGGGGTAGTGCCGGTCAAGCGGGCGCTGTTCATCACACCCCTGCTCGGTGGCATTGTGTGTCTGGCTCTGGTGATCAACCGTTCAGCGAACGGCCCGCTGCTGCGGCTGGCGTCGACGGCGTTGGTCGCGCTGCTCGGTCTGGGCGCGCTGCCGCCCTTTGACGGGTTGCTGGAGCCGCAGTACCGCCTGCAGCTCTGGCTGGTCGTGGCGGGCACTCTTCTGGTTGTGAGCACACCCCTCGCACGCCGGCTCTCGGAGCAGTCTCACGGGGTGCTGCTGCTCCTATTCAGCTTGGGGGGGATTGCACCAGCCTTGTGGCAGGCGCTCTTGCTTCACCCGTTGATCACAGAGCTCTATCGGAGGCCCGTCTGGCCCGGGTGGGGCCTGGCGGTGTGCGCGATCGGCTTCTTGATGGTCGGAGCTGGTAGTGTGCGTCGCATAGTCAAGAAGTGACAGGGTTGCCGAGCATTCCGGTGAGAAAGCACTCCCGCACCCAATACTCCGGAGATTCCGATGATGCCCGCTAGGGCCGGTCAGGTTCTCTTGACCACCCAAGCGATGAGGCCGATGGCAATCAGGAGGAACTGAGTGAGGACAGCCGTCCATTTGACGGTGGAGAAGGAGCTGGTCAAGAGGGCAACCGTGCGCAATCTCCTGGGATAACTCAACAGCAGCGTTACAATTCCCGCATTTTCCAGCAGGTCCGCCATCAGCGCCCCAAAGGGCACAAAGAGCGCCCGGTGAAGGACCGTTACCCGGGAAAACGTCCGCGGGAGCAGCCAGGCCAAGGTGAGGCTAGAGGTGAGAGCCAGGAGAAGAGGGAAGACGGTATCGAGAGTAAGAGCGATTCCGGCGTAGTAGGTCCGCCCATCAGCGCCGTAGGCAGCAATCATCTCGTAAGCCTTCTCCGGAGCGTAGACGATCAAGAAGTCAAGCGCTCCGACACCTCCAGAGAACGTCTCTATCCTGCGGTAGGCCGGCCCGATGATCAGGATCATGAAGGCGGCTAAGACCCCCCAGAGAATCAGCACGTTCCGTAGCTTGGACCACCGGAGCAGCGTGTTCAGCACGCGGTGCGGCACGCCCCCCTCTGGGTGGCGCCCCTTGTTCTGATATGCTTCTTTCACGCCAAGTCCTTCCCCGTCATCTCGCGAATATTGGCCCCCTCAACCCATCTCCCGTCGTGAGTATACGTGCGGCGATCCGCGGTGGCAGCCTCGACTTGCCGCTGGACTGTCGCCGCTCCAATGACGCCCCGGACAGGTCTGCTAGATGGACCCCAGCGCCGCGATGAAATCTCGGGCATCGGGGATACCAAGCACCTTCTCCTGGAAATACTCGTTGACCAGACCTTCCACCTGGCGTCGAGACTGGGCGATGAACGCGCCACGATCGTCGCCCAGCTCTGTCCATCCGGTAATGTCGTCGCGCAGGCGGAGCAGAGCCATCACGATCTCCGACTCAAGGGGGCCCTCGCAACACTCAATCACGTCGCGAATCAGAGCGTCCGTCTGGCGCACGACGGTCTGGCGATCGAGGCTCGAGTCAGCCCGACCGGCGTCATCGATGGTATCCATCAGAGACCAGACCTGGTACAACAAGGCAGCGGGCTCGTCGAAAAGCTCGCGGATCAGCGCCGCAGCTCCGTGCTGTCCCGTCAAGCGGAAGATATTGTAAAGACGTTTTGCTGCCTTGCCGTAGTTAGCGGGGTCGCGCGTATATTTCCGCACCTCACCGGTGATCTGTTCCACGTACTGATCGAGAGCCTGAGGCGAAACGTGTTGACTCAGCTTGGTGAAGAGGGGCACAGATTCCGCCTCCAGGTAGACCTCCTGGAAGTATGGATCGAGGAATCCATCGAGGGGGACGATGTCGCCATCCGGCGCTTCCCAGGTCACATCCAACATGTTGCTGGCATTCACAACCCGTCCATGCTCCGGTTCCGCGATGACCCAGTCCATCTTGCACCAACCGGGATCGAGACATCCGTAGGACCAATCGACCTCCCAGGGCTCGCCCGAGGGTCGAAAGACAGACATCTTCCCATCCTTGACCTCGCCTGCGCTCCACGAGATGGGAGAACCGGCGGGAAGGCGATGCCCATCCTTGACGGCATCGCTCTTCCAGGTGCCGAACTTGATCTCGATGAGCTGATAGTCCGGGGCACGAAGGGTCTGGAGTGCCTTGTCACGAATTAAGTCGGCCAGGATCCGACACGCATCCTCACGGGTGTCAGCCTTGATGTTGACGCGCTCAAAGTAGTCGCAGTCGCCAGGGTAGCGCTGGATCACTCCCTGGGCCGCGCTTCCGGCCAGACTGACGGCAGTCTCAACGTCCGGTAGATCTGGCAGCTGAACGATGTCGGCGATCCGACGATAGCGCTCCAACGTCGCCTTGTCGAAATCGAGCAGGGTGATCTGATGCCCGTAGATACCAGCCTCCAGATCAACATCCCAATCCATCGCGTCGGACGCAGCCATGGCCGTCAGCCACTGGGCAACGTCCGCTTCGTCCACCTCGACGCCCAGGATATGCGCGGTGTTGATGATCTGTGCGACGTCTTCATCGGCACGCCTCTGGCCCACTTGCTCCGTCATAGGTCACCCCCTGTGCATGATAGCTAGCTTGAGCGCATTATGTCCCTGATTGCGCAATATGTCAACGCCAAGGTGAGGAAAGGATGGCCTTACCTGCTGACGGAGTCCGCAATCAGCTCGTCACCACGGCAGCTCATAGGCTGAATCCCAGCAGCCTCGATGATCTGCCTGGTGTCGAGAACCATCCCAGAGCCTCATCAGGCGTGGGGTCCCCGGTGCTCCCGGCTCTATATAGGGAACAGGTGCAGAGTCGAGACAACGGTTCTAATCTGCCCCGGGGCCGAGACCGTGTGGAGAACGGGTCCAGGGCCGAGAGGTGCCAACCAGCGAACGGCGCCACGAGACAGAAGTGGGGGACAGGAAACAGACGGGGACAGAACAAGGGAATTCCCCTCTGTTCAATGCAGAGAGTCGGACACATCACCGGTCCAACTGTGTGGATGCGGACAGATCATCGGACGATCGGGCGGAACCGATCAGCGTCGTTTGCCGATCCTTAGGGATGTTGAGCGGCACAATCTCCACCCGCGAGCGACCGCTACCCAACGTCATCCGCGCGACCGATGGCTGCTCCCTGAGCGTGGGGCAGACGGCGCCTGGGTTGACCACCAATGTATCGCCCAGCCACTGAACGTACGCACGATGCGTGTGCCCAAACACGATGACATCGACCTGGGGATGGATGCGCTGCAACCCGCGGGCGATCCGGGCATTGAACCTCGCCGTCTCGGTGTTGTCCAGCAAACGCAACATCAGGTCCCTCCCCTTGAACCAGAGGCCGATCAAGCCAGGGAGATGTCCGTGTGTGACTAGAACGCGACGTCCGGCCAAACGAAGCTGGATGACACGAGGGAGAGAGGCTCCGCCCCTCGAAAGATCTAAGACATGCACGTTGCCCCGTACAGCGTACACGGGCGCGATCGTTCGCAGCGGATGCAATGCCTCCGGCCTGTCGACATCCCCCGCGTGTAGTATGATATCGACGCCAGTCAGCGCCTCAAAGACTGCCCGCGGCAGGCGCTTCATGCGGTAGGGCACATGCGTGTCTGCGAGCAGGCCCACCTCCAGGTGAGAGACGCGTTCAAAGCTCATCAGATGAAACGTTCAAACACACGGTTGCCGAGAAGGCGCCCGCGGGCCGTCAGCCGGGCGGCTGTCTCGTCCCACTTGAGCAATCCAAGATGATGGAGATCGTTCAGCTCGTGACCGAACACATCGGCAAGCCCCACGCCGAAGCGGGCCGCAAACCGCTCCCTCGTCACGCCCTCCGCCAAACGTAGCCCGAGCATCATCGTCTCGCCCATCTCCAGCTGACAATCGATCGGCTCTGCATGCCGGTACAGAGAGGCGAGAATGTCCCCCTGGTTGACCCCAGTCACGTAGTCTTGGGGATCGTACGGGTTGGCCCAGCGCTTTCCCAGGGGGCGTTCAAGCGGCGGACCCGATCCACTCCTCAAGAGATCACCCGTCATCCACGAATGGGCCCCTGCCCCAACACCCAGCCAGGGATCGTTCCGCCAGTAAGACAGGTTGTGACGGCAGACAAAAGGGCTGATCTCCTCGCTCATCTTGGGTGCAGGGCCTGATCCACGGTCTTCCGGCCACCAGTGGGCACATCGTAGGCTCGATTTCTGCGCCGCCCTCGCCCAGCTGGAGATCTCGTAGTGGAAGAAGCCCTCCCCGGCCAGTTCCTCCTCCGCGAACTCATACATCGCGACTGCGCAACGCTCATCAGGGTCGGCTAGTTCACCACCCGCGATCCGTTCTGCCAGGGGCGTCCCCTCCTCGACGCTCAGATCGTAGAGGGAGAGGTGCTCCGGCCGCAAGCCCAGGGCTTTCTTCAATGTGTCGCGCCACCCGTCAGGTAACTGCCCAGGAAGGCCAAAGATCAGGTCGAGATTCAGCTGTTCGAATCCCGCTCGACGGGCTGCCCCTACGGTGCAGACCGCGTCGTCCCAACGATGCATTCGGCCCAACATCTGCAACTCCTCATCGTGAGCCGACTGGACACCAATACTGAGCCGATCGACACCCAGAGAGTGAAGAGCGCATAGGTATGGCTCAGTGACGGTACCTGGATTCACCTCGACCGTCACTTCGGCAGCATCCGAGACGTCAAACGTGGCACGGACTGTGCTGATCAGGTCGGCCAAGAGATCGATAGGCAGCAGCGATGGCGTCCCTCCACCTACGTAGACCGTTGAGACAGAGAGCGGACCCCAACACTCGCCAGCGGCCTCAATCTCGCGCTGTACAGCACTGGCGTAGGTCGGCATCAAGCTCTCCAGCCCGGCATAGGTATTGAAATCGCAGTAGGCACAGCGCGACCGGCAGAAAGGCACATGGATGTAGAAAGCCACAGCGGGTCGTGGCACTGGGGGACGCCCGTCGTCCTGCCTCAGACGCATGGTCACGAGACCAGCTCTGGCGACAGGTGTGCAAGCCGGTTCAGATAGCGGATCCAGAGTCGCTCCTCAGTGACACCTAGAAGAGAGACACCCGTGTTGTTGTGATGGTACCAGCAGCCGTAACCTGGCAAATGATCCAGGAAAGCCTTCAGGAGAGCGTCAATGAACCTGGCGTGGGACACAATAGCCAGGGTCCGGTCGACCTCGGCCAGCTTCCGCAGCCTCCCAGCCACGCGAATTGCACGCTCCATGCATCCGGATCGTGTCTCCCCGTGTCCGTTCCACCAACCCCGGTCGCCGATCTCATCCGGTACGTGGTAGTCAGGGAAAGCGGCCAGGATCTCCGCTCGGGTACTGCCAGTATGATGCGCCGTGGTGAGGATCTGTTCGTGAACGTCGATCCAGATCTCCGCATTCAAATCCAGCACCTCGGCCAGTGGGCGCGCGGTCTGCATGGCGCGCCACATCGGGCTGCAGATGAGCCGGTCCACGCCCGGATCCGCCAGGCGGATCCTCTCTTCGCCAGGCGCGAAGTAGTGCGCCAGAGATGCGGCCTGACGCTCCCCGAGTTCCGTCAGGTGAGGATCGAAGACGATATTGGCGCGGTCGTCCAGCACCTGGTTGGTCGACTGAGCATGGCGAATGAGGTAGATTTCCAAGTAGTGGCCTCCGGTTAGCTTGCAGGAGATCGCTGACTGAGATGCAGAGAGGAAAGCTCAGCCCTGGTTGACCAAGAGAGCCATGGCCTGAGCAACGAGAGCCGTGCGATCGAGTCGGGACACCCAGCCGTTGCGAGCGATGCGCAGGGTGCTGGACGCACGGTAGAAGCGTGCTCGATGGAGCACCTCATCCCTTGGACGGCCCGGGGACAAGGCATGGGAATAGACGTCGGCCAGACGCTGTACGAAGGGCTTCGCCTCGGCAACGCTTCCTCCGTGCTGATTGATACTGTGACCAATCTCTGCCATCAGGCGGCCCACGTCAAATGCTGGATCGCCCGAGTAGAGCCGCTCCCAATCGAGGACCACCACGCCTCCAGCCTTGGGAAACACGAAGTTGGTCGTGGTTGCATCTCCGTGGGTGAGACAAGGCACAAAGTGCGCCATCGTCGACTTGGCAGCCCAGGCATCGATCAGGTCCAGGACGCCGTCCCGTGTGATCGGATAGCCATTCAGCACTCCGTGCTTAGCCAGCTGGTGAACCACGTTGCGGGCGTACCGCACGGCCGATCCAAAATCTGGCTGCTGTTCCTCTTGGACACCCCGAGCGTGCAACGCGGCCACGCATCGCGCAGCCTCCTCGATCACTTGATTGAGCCTTCCAGGCTGGCTATGACGCACAGCGATGACGTCCTCAAGCGTCAGCCCCGGGACGTACTCGAGAAACAAGACGCCCCGTCAAATGGCGAGCGGTCTCACAGCTCGCATCTCTCCACCAGTCATCCCGAGGCCCTGAACCCGGCGAATGGCATCACGCTCCCTCTTTGCGTGTTCAGACGCAGACGATCCCGCCTTGACGGAATAGAACTTCGCGACCACAGTCCAGCCTGTCAATGCCTCCCGGTAGAGTTAAGCGGCGTTCGAGAGGCGAGCGAGGGCCCAAGAGGTGGGTTCCTCGCGACGATCCCAGAGCGTGCGACTGATGTACTCGGCCACCGGGTCTTCAGATCGGACAGCAAGCCAATTGCCGCGCTGTATTTGAGGCAAATCAACTGGCGGCTCGACGGGACGCACGTCGTCCCTGTTCTGTTGCATATTCATGTTCCTCGGTACTATGAACGGCCTTCACGCTTTCCGCATCTCAGCGCCATTGCAGGCCTCCAACGGTCCACTTGGCCTGGTGTGCCCCGCAAGGCAGAATCCCGTGAGGTAAGGGCGAAGCGCAGACGTAGACTATTGAACGCACCGATGGTCGAACTCGGGCCCACGAGAACAGTACGGTGGTGACCCTCACCTCAAGTCCCCAGCCCGACGCACAGCCGTGATCTCGGCCAGAACGCTGACGGCGATTTCTCTCGGCGTCTCTGCACCAATGTCCAAGCCGACAGGCGTATGAATCCGTCCTAGGAACTCCTCCGACACCCCCAGCCTTCGGGCTCGTTCGAAAGTCGCAGCCGTTCTGCGATGCCCACCGAGCAACCCTACGTAGGCAACCTGACGCTCGGACAGAATTGCCAAGGCGTTCTCGTCAGGGGAGTGGTGCGAGGTAACGATCACCGTGTAGGTCTGCTGAGTGAGTGGAAACTCGCGCAACTGCTCGTCGATGGGTCCAGAGAGGCGCAGGTCAGCCTCGGGGAGACGCTCCGCGCTAGTCAGCTCCCGCCGCTCATCGAGCACAGCCACCCGGTACCCAAGCCAGTGCCCCAGGCAAGCCAGAGCCTGGCCGATGTGCCCGGCACCGATGATCAGGAGCGTAGGGCGGGGCAATAGCACATCCACGAAGAACGAAGTCGCCCCAGCGCAGACGTCCGGATCCTCCCTCGAGGACGGATTCAAGAGGCGGGACTGCCCATCGGCCAAGGCTGCTTGCGCCTGGCGGATGACCCAGGCCTCCGATGGACCACCGCCCACCGTTCCCATCGTCTCTCCGTCTTGCCAGACCAACATCTTGGCTCCCAGATCACGCGGCCCTGAGCCGCCCAGGTCCACCACCGTGACCAACGCCACCGAATGACCACCCTGGATGGCCTCGAGAGCTGCCTCATAGATCGCCTCAGTCGTGTCCATTGTTGACCTTCGTCGTCTCTCTCACGCTGTCCGTCCAGCGGCCTATTCTACCCTGCTGGGCTGATTCTGCAATCAATGGATCTCAGCCCAGTTAGACGCGCAAGGTCATTTTCCAGGACACCGTTGAGGTGGTCACCCTGGCGAGCGACGCCCGACGGACGATGCTCGCACGTGGGCCCTCACTTCGAGCTTTCGTGCTCCGGAAGTCCGAGAGGCTCGTCGCCTTGCGGACAAAAATGACCAGCTTTTGCGATCTCGCCAGCACAGATTGACAAAACTTCCTCCTTGGCGTAAGATTAGTACGATACGAGGGGAGTGAAGCTGGAGCCGCTGTGCGAGCTCCAGATAGTGTTTGCTATGTGGCGAAGTTATGCAAGGAGGTCTTCTGTGCCCTATCGTGATATGTGGGCTACGTGCAGCAAGTGTGGGAAACAATTCGTCTTTACCGTGGAGGAGCAGCGCAGGCTGGACAAGATGGGCTTGGAGGTTGAGCCAGGCCTGTGTCCTGAATGCCAAGAAGATAAGCAGCTGGAGCCGTTAGAATCCGGAGAACAACGGGGTGTGGTCAAGTGGTATGAAGCGAAGAAGCGTTACGGTTTCATCACCATGCGCAGTGGCGACGATATCTTCTTCCATCGCAATGCCATCGCAGAGGGGAAGGAAGAGGACTTCACAGAAGGTGCGGCAGTGACGTTCAGTGTTACAGAATCCGACAAGGGCCCGGAGGCGACGGACGTCAAGTTGATCGAGTAGGACGCCTGGCTCACCGTCTTCAGTCGTCCTGTTGTCTCTAACCGCGATGCGTCGAGTGCGCGGCATTCTCTGCCCACTCGACGCTCTTTTCATTCTCGCCCTGCATTGGATGAGCCAGGGTTAGGAGTGGTCATGACTCTATGGACCATACTATGGCGCTTGGTTCTAGCCTTTGTACTGGGTGGGGTAATCGGCTAGGAACGAGAGCATGAGGAGAAGCCTGCGGGATTGCGCACGTTCATCCTGGTCTCCATGGGGGCTGCACTATTCGTCCTGGTGACCCTGGAGATGGTGCGGGAAGCGAGCGTCATCACAGAAGTCGGGGCAACCCGGGTGGATCCCGTCCGCATAACTGCCAGCATTGCACAGGGAATCGGGTTCTTGGGAGCTGGGACTATTCTGGTCACGCGCGGGTCGGTACTGGGGCTGACCACGGCGGCGGCGACGTGGGCCACCTCAGCCATCGGAGCGGCATGCGGAATGGGGCTGTGGCGGATCGCAGTGGTGGGGACCATCCTGACGTTCATCGCCCTGCAGGCGCTGGGGCCATTGACGCCCCACATCGGAGGACGGGGAGATCGACAGGCTTCGTAGTTGAGCTAGGGCAGTCCTCGAGACGTACCCCCGTGTGCCACTTGCCCCCGCGTGGGACGATCTGGTTGCCGGCTGTGGTAGCCTGGGAACCAAGCGACTCTCTCATCATGCAAACGGGGCAGGACCTTATGAGGTCCTGCCCCGTTCTTGGTCAGTCAGATCGAACTACTTCCTCTTGACCTCGATCGTCCTCGGTCGGCTTTCCTCGGCCTTGGGCAGCGTAAGCGTCAGCACACCGCTCTCGAAAGTTGCTTCAACCTGTTCCGTGTTTACGGGAACATTGAGTGTCAGCGTTCGAGAGAATGGCCCATACACCCGCTCCTGGAAGAGATAGTCGACGTTCTGCAGTGGCGGTCGCAGCTCACCACGAATGGTCAATCGGTCACCATCGATGGTGATATCCACTTCCTCTGGCGTCAGCCCGGGGAGAGATGCGACAATCACGATCTCCTCCGGGGTGGTATAGACGTCCAGTGGCAAGCGCCAGCGTCGCTCCTCCCTCTCCATCTGACGTTCCCGAGGGCGCACGAAGCTCTCCTCGAGCAACTCGTCCATCGCGTCGCGCAACGTCCTCATGTCTCGCCAAGGGGTCCCTCTTGTGATGGTCATGTTGTCACCTCCTGCAATCCTGTGTCGATCGCCTGAATTCGTAGCTACTTAGCCTTGACCTCAATTGCCTTGGGCTTGACCTCCTCAGCCTTCGGCAGTGTGAGAGTCAGGATGCCGTCATCGAACTCAGCATCGGCTTTGTCCGCCTCGATCGCCACCGGAACCGTCAGCGACCGGGAGAAGGCGCCATAACGGCGCTCACGGCAAACATAGTTTTCCTCTTCGACCTCTTCTTCGGCCCTGGTCTCGCCCTTTATCGTCAGCGTATCGCCCGTGACGCTGATATCGATGTCCTCTGGATCGACGCCGGGGATGGCCGTCTTCACCACCACGGCCTCATCGGTTTCGTACATGTCGACAGCAAGCGTCCCCATCATCCGAGGGCCCAACTCCCCCGCCTGCGGTCGCACCACGCTCTCCTCAAACAGCCGGTCCATAGCCTCCCGGAGACTGATCAAGTCGCGGAAGGGTTCCCAACGAGTCAACTGTGTCATTGTTCCACCTCCTTATGTCGACCTCTCGATAGGTCCGCTCAAGAACCATAGTTAACCCTGTAATCTCTACTTCACGTATATGATTGCACAGACCTATTAGATTCGCATTAGAGGCCCCTTAGAGACGCATTAGAAACACTCAGCCCCCTGGGAATGCCAGGGGGCCAGATGGGCAATATCGCGTCTTCCGGGCTTATCTGGAGCTACTCCGCACCACCTCTGTCCTCATCCCGAAAATCGACAAAGCGGTAGCCTGTCCCTATCTCGGTGAAGATGTAGCGAGGACTCGAAGGATCCGGCTCGATCTTCTTCCGCAAGTAGCTGATGTAGAGACGTAGGTTCTGAATCTCATCCTCTCCGTACTCATAGCCCCACACCTTGGACAGCAGGGTCTCGTGAGGTACAACCCATCCAGCATTCTGGACCAAGTGATATAGCAGCCGGAACTCTGTCGGTCGAAGATGGATTCTCTTATCCTCGACAATGACCTCGCGCTTGTTGAAGTCGATGCTCAGTCGATCGTCGACTTCCAGGATCGACTCCTGAGGGCTGGTGGGGCCCTGCGCGCGCCGAAGCACTGCCTTCACACGGCTAGCCAGCTCGCGAGCACTGAAAGGTTTGGTCACGTAGTCATCGGCCCCCAGCTCCAGACCGCGCACCTTGTCTTCCTCTTCGTCGCGTACGGTAAGCATGATCACAGGTACGTCGGATATCTCGCGCAGCATGCGCAGCGTCTCAAACCCGTTGAGCTCCGGCATCATGACATCGAGGATGACCAGATCTGGCAGGTCACTGCGCACCTTATCAAGGGCCTCGATCCCGTCGTGCGCCTCGATGACGTGATAGCCCTCCAGTTCCAGGTTCATGCGAATGAAGCGGGTCATCCGCGGTTCGTCATCCACAACCAAGATCAGTGCCGCCTTGCCGTCCTTCATACGCACGCCCCCTGTCCCACTCCTGGGTAGACCTCAACACAACTTCGTCAGCCGAGACAGGCACACTGAGGAGCATCCCGACTTCCGACTACAATCCCTCTCACCAGCCCACCGGCCCCCGTAGCTCGACCTTCCCCGGCGGTCGCCAACCACTGTCATCAACAATGGACGGCGGCGGTTGCCACGCTCCGCTGGTCATCCGCACCGATTGCCTAACCCAATGGTGAACGCCACAGAATGACCGTGATATTGTCACGTCCACCAGCCTCGTTCGCAGCACAGACCAGATCCTCGCACGCGCCCTGGGAAGAGGACGCGTCCTCGACAAGCTGGACGATCCGTTCCTCACTCACGGAATTCCAAAGCCCGTCAGTGCACAATAGTAGATGCGCTCCAGCAGGAACCGTACGCACGTGGGTGTCCACCTCCACCTTGTCAGCCTGACCCACAGCCCGGTAGAGGACATTTCTCTGTGGGTGCTCCAACGCCTCCCCAGGTGTCAGCTCCCCCACCTTGACCAATCGATTCACGATGGAGTGATCCTCCGTGATCTGATCAAGACCTGCTGCCGTCAGTACGTAAGCCCGGCTATCCCCGACGTGGGCGACATAGGTTTGCGTGCCCAAGACCAACGAACAAAGGAATGTCGTCCCGCCCCCCGGCACATCGCGAGATACAGCTCGGTTGGCGGCCTGTACCGCATCCGTCAGAATCTCGCCCCAGTCCGGGTGGCTGACATCCCCCTGGCCTTGGAGAAACAAGGGCAGATGGGCCCGCTGAGCAATCTGGTGAGCTGCGACGCGAGCCGCCAGAGAACTGGCGATCTCCCCGTGTTGGTGTCCTCCCATACCGTCGGCGACTATGAAGAGACCGAACTGCGACAGCGCCCTGTCACCCTCCTGAGCTGCGGTGATCACCAGGGCCGTGTCCTCGTTGTGATCGCGGACCCGGCCCGCATCAGTCATCCAGCCAACCTCGAGCTTGGAGGCCACTGGCGAGGCCTTCTTGGGTGCGGAACGGCGTGAAGAAGCTGGCTGCTTTAGGCCGACCAGTCTTCGGAGGATATCCATGTTTCTCTTTTCGCCTGCTCGCACTGGAAGAGCAGGCTGGTGACGCCAACTCCTATCTGCATCTATCCCTCACCCAGTGCCAGCCCTGCACTGCACGCAGATATGTCCTCCCTGCTCAGACCGCGAGGAAGCCCCACCACAGGATCCCGTGCGCTTCCACGCCAAAGACACAGGCTCACAAGTGATTGGGCAGACACGTGAGTCATCGGACCCCATGCAGACCACAGAAAACTTCCAGTATTAGACCCCCAGAGGGAACCGCTGGACGTCAAGACATTCGAACTGGGGACGCACCCATCACCGCCATTGTCGGAGGAGAAGATGAAGAGTCACGCCTATCCAAGTGACGGAAGAAGTCCTGAAGACGGTCCCGGCAGCATGTTCTCCTCCAGCGAGGCCCATTATAGGGCCAAACAGTAAGATATGCAATGGAAGCCCGTGTTCATAGTGGACGATTGAAGGCACGGAGGGTCGCCGTTGAGGTATGTGCTCTGACAGCGGCACTGCCCTTCCACTCCAAGCAGCAAGAGGCAGGAGTCTGACCCGCGATGACCCAGGGTCAGGATCAAGAGACTGTCAGCGTGGGCTTGGGGTCGCGCATCGCGACTTGACCAGCCTCGCCACACATCCATCCTGCCGACATCATAGGAGAGCATCTTCAAGATGGAGCCGATGCGCAGCCTCGACGTCACCGGCTACCGAGTCCAGTGTAACACTAAGGAGCACGACTAGCACGACTTTGCTGGGTCAACTCGGTCGGGCACACTCCGTGCTCGATCGGCACGCTTGGTTCATCAAGCTCGCTCCCTAAGATACCCCTGCACGCAGAACGACCGCAACTTCGCCTACCACACGAATAGCGACCGACCCGCCGCGAGTTGCACCCGGACGATGGTATGCTATAATCGCCGCCATCTTGATTACGACGTGCCTCACCAAAGAGTTAACCGGCGTTCTCCATGGTGACTAAGCGCCAGCTGGGATTCATTGTTGTCGCCCTCAGTGCAATCGGTGTCATCGGGGTTCTCACCTTGGATGCACTGGGGGCTGGGCAATGGGGAGGGTTCGGGCCGTTGCAGCGCCTGGCCCTGGGTCTCGGGATCGGGGCTGCGCTTGTGGGGGTCATTTTGATTAGCCTCGGCGGCCGACCAGCCTAGCAGCAGCTCATCCACTCACCATGATCTCACCGCCACCGCGTGCGCTCAGGACCGTCGCCATGGCGCTCGCAATCCTAGCTGTCCTTGTCTACATAGGCTATCTCCTTATCTACGTGTCTTATGCACTGGAGCTATTCCGCTGGCCCTTCGACTATGATCAGGGAGAGGGATTCGAGCTCCATGATGCCATTCTGTACAGCCAGGGCGACTGGCCCTACCGCGACAATGCGACTTTTCCCTTCTATGCGTCTAACTACCCGCCACTTTTTCATCTGCTGATTGTTCCTCTGCTGCCCATCTTCGGTCCTCGACTGGTGGCCGGGCGACTCGTATCATTTGCTGCGACGCTCATCACCGCGGGCACGCTTGCCGTCGTCGTACGGCGCAAGTTGGCATCCCAGAAGCAGGACTGGATGGGGACATGGTTCCTCCCCCTCGTGTCGGGGCTGGGCTTCCTCGCCTCGAATTACGTCTATCAGATTGGGCCTCTGTGCCGTATGCATATGACGCTGGTCATGTTCGAGACGTTGGCCATCGCATTCATCGGGGAGTTTGACCACCCCAAGCATGGCATGCATAACCTGGTGGTCGGGCTTTTGATGCTGTTCTTTGCCGGCTATACGAAGCAAACCGCAGTCTTCACCGTCGCTGCAGCGCTGTCCTATGTCTTCCTGCGGGACGTGAAGAAGGCACTCCTCGCGGGCGCAGGCCTCGCCCTGGCGGCCGGCGCAACCTTCTGGCTGATCAATGTGGCCACCCAGGGAGAATGGTGGGTGAATATCATCCAGGCCAACGTTAATGCGTTCGACTACCGTCAGATGCTGTTTCTCTTTCGGCAGTGGTTTCAGCTGCACACGCTGTTCGTGGCGCTGGCTGTCGGGTACTTGGTCTACGAGCTGTTCTGGGATCGCCTCTCCGCGTATTCTCTGTGGTTCCTCTTCGCCCTGGGGGTCGGCGCGCTGAGCGGAAAATGGGGAGCAGGATTCGGCTACTTCAACACCGCAGTGGCAGCCGCTTGTCTCACATCCGGCCTCGCGCTGGGACGGCTGAAAGACGCGATCGGCGAGGTGAATCTACCCCGCTTGCGACTGTCGGTTGACAGGGAATCATGCCGCGCCTTCGCGATGGCCCTGATCCCCCTGCTCTACCTATGGCAAGCACCTGGCATGCTCCATCTGCCGACATCTGGCCCGGTCTTCGAGCCGCTCTCCCGCTTCCTGGGTGTGGACGAGGAACTGGTCTACGGCAACGCAGAAAACCTGGTACCCACGCACTGCGCTCCCGTCGCATACCACGACACGATGGGATATACGCAGCTTGGTCACCCATTGACAGAGGAGGACTATGCGGCTGGCGAGAAGATCATGACTTACGTGCATGCAGCGGAAGGCCCCGTCTTCAGCGAGGAAGCCATGTTCACCATCTTAGCTGATAAGCCGGTGGTGACCAACCCAACCCAGCTGCTGAACCTGTACAACAATGGGCTGCTTGACACATCCAGGATCATTGAGCACATCGAGCAGCAGGTATTCGATCTAGTGATCTTTCGGGCTCAGTTCTATCCGCCGCCAGTGCTGGAGGCCATCGGGCAGAACTACCGTCCACTGGACCAGGTGTGCATGAACGGCTTCACCTATCATCTTCTGTCGCCCCGCCGCCCTTCAGACGACCCCCACAACTCACCCTAGTAACTCACAGAGTGCTAAGGGCGCGGCCCGTGGAGAGCTTGTTTACCTCTGCAAGCCGAGAACCGAGATGTTGCAAGAGACCCTTCAGGGTCGACGCTGACGCTGTCCCCGGCCCCGGTCATAGTGCTGCATAGTGATTACTAGATCAGCCTGATGCCGTCAGGGCTTGATCCCCTCGTGCTTGCCGTTGCTGTCTGTCTTGGAACTGGCGCACAATCGAACAGTGGATCGCTCACGCCAACCTTGACCCACGATCGAGGGGGACAAGAGAATGGATCTCGAGAGCGATTCGGGTCATCAAGGCTTTGCTGCGGGGAGCGATGCCCTGCCGAGCTAAGGAACGCGTAACGTTACTCGCAGGCACTTATCGTCACGCTGGCGGCCGCTACAACACAGCCGTCATCGCACCAGGAAAAGGGTATCCTCCAACAGCGAGCCACGCGAGCCTGGTACAGACCCGCGTGGCTCCGATGTCCTACGTACACCTGTCAGCTCTGTCCCGCCCTATCAGGGGATGCAGAGAGTCTGACCGGCGTAGATCCTGTCATAATAGAGACCATTCGCCTGCTTGATGGCCGCGACACTCGTTCCGTAGCGTAGCGCAATGGAATACAGGGTGTCACCCCAACAGACCTTGTGGTAAGCACGACATTCACAGTCACAGTCAGGCGGATCGACTGGTTGCTCTGTTGCCTGACGGTTCCTGAATGTGATCACCTTGCACCTTCCCGTCGCCTCCAACGTGACCTGCCGGGAGGTATTGGTGACCGGAAGCCAGTCGTCCTTGATCTCCTCCGAAACGATGTACGTGCCCTCCGCCAGTCCCTGGAAGCGAACGTGCCCGGTGCCATCAGTCTCACCGGTGATGGCGTCGCCCCCGTAGGCCGGCTTGACGGTGATCTGCCATTCCGGCAGCCCGACGCCGTCGGACGCGTCCAGCTTGAACACGTCCAGGCATGTGAACCTCGTCTCATTCTTGAAGCGAATGTGCTCGCAGACAAACGGCTGTGTCACCTCAACCTCCAGCTGAGGTGGGGTGACCGGCTCCCATCCTGTCTGCAGCGTCTCCGACACTGTCCAGTTGCCCAGCGGCACCTTGATCTGGAAATACCCGCGATCATCGGTGACAGCGGTGTACGTCTCCGCCCCATTGTCAGCGAAGATTGTCCACCCGGTCAGCCCCTGGTTTAGGTGGTTGATCTTGTAGCCGTCGATACAGCCTAGCGGCTCATTCTCGAAGGTCACCGTCTCATGGCTGCCGCGGTCTGTCAATGTCACTCCCTGCTCCGTGGGGCCCGTCGGACGCCACCATTCCTTGACTTCCTCCGTGACAATCCAGTCACCCAGGGCGAGTTCGGTGAAGATAGCATAGCCAGAGCTGTCAGTCAGTTTCGAGACGCTCGGGTGTGTTCCATCAATCCGTTCAAGCGTCATCCACCAGCCAGCAAGCGGATTGCCCGCTGTATCCACCTTGCGCACATAGATGGAACCCCCGCGAACTTGCTGATTGACGAACGTAAGCGACTCGCACACGCCCGGCTTGCGCGGCGATTCAAGCTCAATCGTCCGGGTCCTAGTCTGACCAGGTGCTAGCTCCCAGCCAAGCTGCATTTCCTCCTCGACAGTCCAAATGCCCGGGACCAAGTCGTCGAAGCGACACTCGCCTCTCCAGTCCGTCACTTTCGTGAGAGTAGTCTCATCGTGGCTGGCGGTCATCTCCCATCCGGGGATGCCGATCTGCATAAACCCCATCGTGCCCATGGCATCAAGCTTGGTGACCTCTATACACGCGAGTGCTTCGACCTTGAATCGCACCCCCGCGCAAGTGCCGCCCGTGCCGCTCAGCGTGACCTGGAAGGAGGAGCTCGTCACCGGTTGCCAGCCTGATGACGCATCCAGCTCAACTGTCCAGGTGCCAGCTCCCAAATCACCAAACTCGAAGTACCCATCCTCGTCGGCATTCTGCTCATACGAGGTCCCGTCAGGCAAGCTGACCGTCACCAACCAACCAGCCCCCGTACGCCGATGGTAACGGTCGATGATGTAGCCTGAGATGCAGGTCCCGCCCTGACCGGGTACTGGGGGGTCGGCAGGGACCGAAGGAGGCTGGGCCTCATCTTGAGCGCTTCGTCCCACCGCGACGTTCTTCTGAGCCACGTCAACCCGCGAAACCAATCCCACCACGGGCAGGAAAGACCGGGTCGCGGACGCAAGCTCCGGAGAGTCCAGAGATGAGGGCTCGAAGCCCTTAGCATGAGAAACTAGACTCGGCGCTGCCATAGGGGTCTCAGCAAGGATCTGATGCCTGAACCCGAAGCCAACGGCTACTGCCAAAAGCAGTGTCAAGAGGATCATTCCGCACATCGATAGCCACCGAGATTTCATGAGGCCTCCCTTTATTCTCTTGTTGATAGTTGATCAATATTTTCGGGGGCGGCAGAGTTGAATTACAAAAGTATATCACAATCAAGCCAAGAATTCAAGGGTTTCCTTGCCTCTGCTTGTCCAAAAACCCCAGAAATGGAAAACTTTAAGATTCGGCTGCGCAAGGTACGCGTGCCCGGAAAAGGGAGCTTGCAAGAAGGATCACGAGGGAGAGCCGAAGTATCATAGAGGGACACTCCCGTCAGCCTGCCAGCGGATCAGGGGATGAGAAGGCACACATAGGAGAGCCTCCACCTCAGGTCCAACGGCCCGGCAGAATGTTGACGTCCCAGTTCATTGGGCTTATAATCAAGTGTAAACATCCTGATAC
>CAZGSX010000007.1:37154-53650 GCA_964528475.1 uncultured Anaerolineales bacterium | reverse complement strand
TACTCATCCTGCGCGTGATTCACGAACCAGCGGGCAAACCGACCCCGGTCCTCCCCGAAAGGATCAGGGAAGGCCTTCTGGAGATCTGAGCGCTCTCGGTAGATGTAGTGAGCCAGGTTGGTGATAACCGGTTCACAGTCTGCTCTTGGATCTTCGTCAGCAACGGCGTTGAGCCAAGCATAGTAACTCCCTGGCCCCGTTGCCGTCACGTCATCGAACCATCGCTCTTTCAACGCCGGGTTCAGCAGCAGGTACAGCTTGATGATGACGACCGGAACCTGGACTCCATTATCAAACTTCCCCTTCTCCGAGAACGGATTCGTTGACTCGCGGGGCTTCTTCGGTGCGTCTATCAGCGGGTCATGAGGATCCAACGTATACCCGAGAGCCTGAAAAAGGGCTGAGTACGGCTCCTGATGGAGGAATACGTCAAGGATACTATCTGGTAGGTCATGTCGCCAGTTGCCAGGCCCTCCCTTGCGAAACATCTTGCCCTGAGGATCGCCGTGCAGTTTCCGCAGCATGCTGATGTCACATAGGTCAACCGCGCTCTCAATCCTATTCCGCGGGACAGGGTCAATCCGATCGGTCAACTGAGCGAGGGTCCCTACGGGGTCGCGCCACAGATCTTCGTAGCGCACGACCAGGGACGACCCAGTGTTCATCCAGTCTAGAGAGATATACAGCCCGTGGAAGAAATCCTTTCGAACGTACTGAACAGCATGCTCGCCCATCTGGTCACCATTAAGCATCAGCATGGCGGAGAGCCCCAAATCCCTATTCGGATCGTAGGATTTGTTGCGCAGCATGTGCCACAGCGAAATGAGGACATCCCCCGGATGGCGCATCATAGTGACGATCTCAACGTCTTGGTGCTGTCTTTTCCATGCGAGGACATCGGGGCTCGGGTAGTAATGCTGCAAGACCACCCAGCGAGGTCCTTTCTCCTCAGCTACCGCCGCATCGAAGGTCGGGGGCAGCACCGCCAGCGGGAGATCATAGATCACGGAAAGCAACCGACTCATCCACGTATTGCCGGTCTTGGGTGTGCTCGCTACGATAACCCTCATGATGCCTATCCAAGAAGTGACAGTCGCGCGCGGATCTCTCTTCTCCACGAGGAGAGCTTCTGACGGATCCGAGCAAGAGAGGGTAGGACAACGCCGCTTCCGACGGAGAGCGTTTGCGAGATGATCTCCATACTGCTGCGCACTGGTTCAATGAAGACGGGGTTGAGATCGTACTCGGTTTGAGCATGGAGGACGAACCAGCGCGCAAAGCGGTAGCGATCCTCGCCAAGGGGATCGGGGAACATGTCCTGAAGATCCGCGCGCTCCCGATAGACGTGGTGAGCGAGGTTGGTGATAATCGGTCGCTCTCCCCGGTCACCCGACCCAGAATCGACAGGTGTGTTAAGCCAGGCGAAGAAGCTGCCCGGTGATGTCGCCGTGGCGTCATCGAACCATCGCTCCTTCATATCTGGGTTCAGCGACAGGTATAACTTGATCACGATCACGGGCACGTCCACCCCGTTCTCGAAGTCGGTCCTCTCCAAGAAGGGGTTTGTCGATCTGCGCGGTTTCTTTGGTGCGTCGATCAGTGGATCCCGAGGGTCGAGTGTGTAGCCGAGCTCTCGGAAGAGATCTGGATAAGGATCCTGGTGCCGAAAGACGTCAAGAATGCTCTCGGGCAGCTCGTACCGCCAGTTTCCCGGTCCTCCCTTGCGAAAGAACTTCCCCTCTGGGTCATCGCGCAGTTTCCGGAGCATGTGGATGTCACACAGATCAATTGCTCTGTCAATTCGGCTCTGCGGGACGGGCTCGATCCGGTCAGTAAGCTGAGTCAGCGTCGTCACCGGATCTCGCCATAGATCCTCGTACCGCACGACCAGGGATGATCCTGAGTCCTTCCACTTCAACGAGAGACGAATCATCCGATGGAAATGCTTCTCGACATACTCCCTGGCGTGTTCACCCAGCTTGTCATCGTCACGCATCAGCAGCTTCAGGAAGCGCAGGTCAGCACGGGGGTCATAAGACCTGTTGCACATCATGTGCCACAGCGACGTCAGGACATCTCCAGGATGGCGCAACATGGTGACGAAGATCGCTTGGTTGGCATCTGCCCACTCAAGCAGCTTGGGCCCGGGACGGTAATGTTGTAAGGTGACCCAATCCGAGCCCATCTCGTCAGCCACGTCCGCGTCGAACCTAATGGGAAACACCACTGGCCTCAGATCATAAATATCCGCAAGAAGTGCCGACATCCACGTGTTGCCTGTCTTTGGCGTGCTAACGACGAAAACCTTCATGATCTCTCGAGCCTTCCGACACTCACCGGTTGCCCTGCATGGATCTGGTAGATGTCGCTCTTGTAGCTCACCTTGACTCCATGATACTCGATCTCAGCAATCCAAGCTTGCGGTAAATGGAGTGCAGAATCGAAGCCAAGATGTTGCCTCCCTCCTGGAAGGTCTGAGACACTCTCAGACCACCTCGCAGGGGCTCGATGAATGCCTCGTCTAGCTCGTACCGCTGCTCGGCGTTGTGGATGAACCATCGCACAAAGCGAAAGCGATCCCTTCTGAACGGGTCGGGAAACGCCTTCTGCAGGTCGGGTCGCGTGCGGTGGACGTAGTTGGCCAGGTTGGTGACTGTGCTCACCTCTTCTCCTCGCCTCGGATCCTCTTCCGCAGGGGCATTGAGCCAGCTGTAGAAGGAATCCTCCTGGGTCACCTCCAGGTTCTCCCAGCGCCCACGCTCTGCCGCATCCAAGGACAGATAGCACCTGATCGCGACCGGGGGAACGGGAACGCCGTTGTCAAAGTGGGTGATATCGCAGAAAGGGTTTTTCGACACCCGAGGAGCCCTGGGTAGGGTCGTCAGCGAATCATCAGGCTGCAGGGTATAGCCCAGTTTAGCGAACTGATCAGGGTACGGCTCCGTATCCCGTAGGATACGTACGATGTCCTCTGGTAGGGCCCGCTTCCAGTTGCCGACTTGGCCTTTTCTGAAGAACTCAGGATCTGCATCAACCGCGCGCATCAGATCAAAGTCGCACAGCTCAACTGCACGCTCAATCCGATCCAGCGAGGCCTCGCGAATAGAAGCCGTCAGCTCCCTGAGAGCGGGAAGCGGATCTCGCCAGAGGTCCTCATAACGAACTACCCGAGTCTTGCCTGAACGCATCCAGCCAAGGGAAATATCCAAGGACTTGTGAAACGTGTCCCTGACGAAGGAAGCTGTGTGCTCACCCATCGAATCGCCATCGGGCAGCATAGCGCTGGCCGGACGACCTGACGGTCCCGAACGGTCAGCAAACTTCCGGACGTGGTGGAACATGGAGACGAGGATATCACCCGGATGTCGGACGGTTGTGACGAACTTGACGTCTCTCCTCTCACCCCACGCGATCAGATCCCCTTGTGAAGCGTAGTGTTGATGCGCGACCCAACGCGGACCTAACGCCTCCATTTCCACCAATTTGAAGGTCGTGCCGATCTGCACGATGGGCAGCTCATAGATGTGGGAGAGAAGATTCTTAAGCCACGTATTACCTGTCTTCGGGGTGCTCACGATCAAGATCCTTAGACCCTGGGAGCTGCCCTGCGCGTCTCTCACATCTTCCAAGTTGTCCTCCTCCAGTGTGGATAAGTACGGGTCCACAAACAACGATTATCCAATAGCCTCTTGATACGCTGTCCTGAAACGAGCGATAGATTTGTTCCACGTGTGTTCAGCCAAGACCTTATTCTTGCCTCGGCGTCCCATCTCCTCGCGCATCCTATCATCCGTCAAAAGCTCCAGGATGGCCGAAGCCAAGGATGACGCATGTTGATAGCGAACCAGCAGGCCGTCCTCCCACTCGTCGATCACCGATGAGATTGCGCCGCTGCGACAGCCGATGACGGGCTTTTCAGCCGCCCACGCCTCGATGAACGTCAGACCGAAGGACTCGTGTCCTGACGGGGACACGAACACGTCACAGGCAGCGAAAACACCCGGCTTCTCTTCATCAGTGAAGTCGAGGACAATGTGAATGCGGTCCCGTTCCCGCGGTGAGAAGCCCTCTAGAATACGATCAAGATACGGCGAGTAGGCTGTGCGTGCCCCTGCCACCAGCAAGCGAGCCTCTGGTAGCTGCCGCCAGACCAGACGCATAGCTCGGTAGAGCGTATCAATGCCCTTGTGCGCAGATTGTTGCCCCACGAACCCGACGACCGGCCTATCTTCCCATCCCAGCTCTCGACGCAGCGCGGCGCCATCAGCGCTCTCGAAAGGACCGACATCGACGCCGGGCGGAATTACGCGGATCTGCTCCAACGGAAACCCTTTCTCTCGCACGACATCCCGCTCAAATGTCGTGTAGGCGATGTATATGTCGCAGGCCGCGATGGCCCGGTAGATAATCGGGCGATCGAAGCTCCACCGCTGTCCCGGATGGAGGGCACCGTAGAGCACCAACGGTATTCCGTTGAACCGCTTACCTAACGCAGCGTAGTACATGTGGAGCAAAGGGAAGGCTGAAGCAGCCACCACGTCGGCTTCCAGTCGGAGGACAGCCCTGAACATCGGCCACGAGATCGGCCCATGGTATAGCGTCCGAAGCACGTCATTGAGGGGCCAATTGCTCTCGAACGCTCTACGCTGCACAGCCTTGATATGCGGAGCTATCCGATTGTTGACCGGGAAACGGCGAACGCCCACTCCGTTGATTTCCTCGTTCTCGCAAATAGGAATGGTCGGCTGACTCGGATCTACAAACATCCCCGAGCTGTAAGCGTTGGTCGTGAGCACCGTGACTCGATCTTCGTACCCCGACACCAGACGTTCTGAGATCTGCTGGAACAGGAACTCTGTACCGCCGACAGCAGGTGTGTACCCGTGGAGCACGTGCGCGATATTCATTCTGCCCGTGTGCCGCTCAGCGCAAATGGGATATCCGGATCGAATGCGTCTCCAAACAATTCCTCAATCTCGAATAGCTCCATGAGACGCTGCTGCGTCTCTCGATACTCGGGGTGGTCAAAACATACACCGAAGCTCAGCGCCTGCACCGTCTGGAAAATCCTCTGATCTGAGCGCTGACGATGTGATTGAATGCGATTCCGCTTCTCCATCACTCTATCGTAGCTGATAATCACATCATTGGCCGCTGCGATGACCGCCTGCTCCAACTCATAGGCTCGCTGCTCTCTCGAAGTGCGATCCCCGGAAACTAATCGGGGCACAGGATGTCCTCTTCGACGATCGATCTCATCGAGAGTGTTGCGAACTAGGGCCAACAGCCCGCCAGTGCGAAGGGTTTCGCGCGCTTGTCCCAGATAGTAACGAATGCCATAGTCGGATGGAGACTCATTCGGTGATGGAGAAGGTGAGGCAGAGCCGTTCTGAAAGACCTTCATGTCCACCCCTCCCGTTTCTCCGTGCAGATAGGCTCGCTTGAACTGCATCAGCAGAGCGAGCGGCAATACCCGATCCAGGTATCTCTGCTCGTAGTTCTTAAGGATGGTGTATAAGGCGTTCCGCTCGTAGAGGTGCTGTATTCTCTCCGGCTTCAAGCTAGATGAGGATCCAAAATGGACGTGATAGCATACCGAGCGAGGGGCAAAAGCTACCCGATATCCCATGATCCAGAGCCGCCACCCCAGGTCGACGTCCTCGAAGTAGGCATCGTAGTCCTCGTCAAATCCACCCGCATCAACAAAGACCTGACGGTCGATGAGCATCGCCCCACCACAAGGTGCAAGAATGTGCGTCACATCGTCGTAGGCGGTCAGGTCTGGGTCGTGGTATCCATCGGCACGCGCATGGCCGAGAAAAGAGAGCAGCGTACCGCCGAAGTCCATCAACCGGCCATCCCAGTTCAGGATCTTGGATGACGAGCAGACCGACTTCGGGTCCCCTTCCAGCGCCTCGACCAACCCAACCAGCCAACCAGGGTCAACGCGCATATCGGAGTTCAAGAAGGCCACATACTCACTCTTCGACTGTGCCACCGCGCGATTAATCCCACCACTGAACCAGTAGTTCCGGTCGAACTGCAGGATGCGCACCTGGGGAAAATGCTCCCGGACATAGCCTGGCGAACCATCACTGGAAGCGTTGTCCGCCAACACAAGATTTAGTCTCTCGCCAGGGTATTCCAGTCGGCTCAGAGAGGTGAAACAGTCATCCATATAGCGCAATCCATCGTAGTTCAAAACAATCACACTAACCGTGGGATAGCGCATGTCAGGCTCCTATTCTCCATCGGATGTACTGTCGAATCTCCCTGGTTGCGCCTCCCAAGCCCTGCTCTTGGTACAGGCGCCAAGCCTTCACAGGCAGCGCCCGCACCGGCGTCGGCTGGGAACCAAGAGCCGCACCTTCAGGGAATAGAAGCTCCTCTACCAGTCGATCCAAGGCATAGTGAGGCTGTTGACAGAAGTCGACCAACGGCGTGACAACCTCGTCCCAAGCCAGCACCTGCCTGGCTTCCGCAAATCCCTCGGAATATGTCTCCCGAGGACGCTCGAGACACGCCTCTATGCTGTCCACTACCGCTTCAGTGTCCTGGACGGGAACGGTTTGTCCCAGATCATATCGTTGTATCAGGCAACTCCCGGCGTGCCGATCGGTGACAACCATCGGCAGCCCTGATCGAATGCACTCTGGGAGTCCCAGGGGCTCATGCAACTGTGCCTCAAGACTATCCCCACCCAAACTCACCGCTACATCAGCTCCGGCGAGGTAGCTGTCCCTCAGAGAACGGGGAATCCGGTGGTCGAAACGTAGGCTCTCTGTCACTCCGAGTTCCGCCGCCAGATCGATCGCGGATTGGAGAACATGCTCCTCGTGTTCGTCACCCTCGAAGGCGACGAATATCAGCTTCAAGTGATCGTGCGACGACAGTAGTCGGCTGACAGCACGGATGACAGTGTGTGGGTCGTCAAACGCTCGCACGGCACCGGGCCACAGGACTATCCTATCCTCTGCCTCAGCATCGGGGAGAGTTTCTCGGATAGCCGAATCGGCTGAGGTGCCTGCTGGGTCAACACCGCTCGGCACCACCATCACCAGGTGGCGAAGGTTATAGTGCGCCTGCGCGGTATAAGGATTGATGCGGCCTCGCCCTGCCAGCTGGCCCAGCCAGTACAGTCGCTCCTCTTCGCTGGCGCAGATCACGCCATCAACACCTTCCAGCCAGTCGTCCGACCTATCTGCGAAAGCCTCAACTTGCTCATGCAGCGGTCTACTCTGGGCTATTTCAGTATGCGAAGAAGGCGTCATAGGAGGCTGGACATCCACCAATACAGGGCATCCTATCTTCTCCAAAGAACCACATCGCTGCACAGATTCAGCCCCGACTATGAGCATGTCTGTTCCTTGACAGAGATCCTGCAGGCGTTGATCGTCCGCCTCGCCCGGCGCAATCCAACTCACATCCGCCACAGTGCTCAACTGCCGCCTGATGCCCCAACGGCGCGGGGTCTCCTTGCCAAGGAACAAGATCCGGCGCCGAATAGGCAGCGGGCTGATCGCCGGATAATGATCATACAGACCTCTGACAGCCTCTACCGTCAGGGCCGCTCTGCCATGGTGTAGAACTGAATCCGTTTCCAGCAGAACCCTGTCCTCTAAGTCAGCGCAGTCGCCGGACCCAGGCCACGGTCGCTCTATCAACGCCGGAGGCTCTATATGGCTCTCAGCAGCCTCTGCTTCGTGGCGCTTCTTCCCTGGCCCCCCCGAGACCTCGGGCCATGGTCCGTAAGCCAGTGCCTCGGTCGCGGCAAGAAGGTGATCCCCTGCCAGCCGCACATCACGGCACCACTTGGCCATCCACGTCGCTACGTCGTCGATCTCGAACAGGTCAGCCCTCTGAAGCGCCTCACAGCTCATCAGACCAGCCCAACCGCTGAGCGCCAGCACCTCACACCAACGCGGAAACTGACCGACATCGAGACAACCAGCCCAGTAACCGGATGTCGGAGCCTGCTCCTCCCCCCGACTGCCTACCCCCACGACGAACGCCGGCCATCGATTCCACATAATCCGAGGGGCCACACCGGCTATGTCACTGCGCAGTCCCAGGGTATAGATCATCTCCGAAAGCGCTCCCGGAGCTAGGCTAACCCGAGAATCCAGGAGGAGAAGAGCCTCCCCGCCGGCTTCCGACGCCCGCCTGACCAGCGACTCAGCTGACGCTGCGCTCTCAAAGGGGACGATGCCCACTCCCTCCTCGGGATAGCGCGTGGCCGACTGAGCAAGAACCGAGATCTCGGTCAAGGCTGGGTAACCTTGGTCCAGTACGGATCTCACACTCGCTTCGACACCGGCCTGGCGGTGACACTGGACAATCAACACGGAGACCGGAGAGCTGACTTTGGGCGGTGACGGCTGGTTGACGCGAGCCGGAGTGGCCCGGCACTCCAGCAGCCCCCCGTGCGCTAGGGCAGCCAACGCAGAGGACGCTGCATAGGTGGAGATCCTCACCTTCCGCGCCACTTCCTGCGGAGTACAAGATGCGGCCGCCCACCAGACTGCGAAGAGCTTGGGATCGAGGGCGACCCCAGTCTCATCACTGGGCCAAGAGATGCGTGCCCAACCGTCGGGCTGAATATCGACCCGGAGGTCACTTCGACGTTGGTAGATGTCTGAACGCATTGACGCTCGGAGCCAGCCCATCATTCAACAACGGAGATAGCGCCAGGCCTGTTCCATCAGTCCTCGGACACCCGTCTCTCGCAGGACATCCCGTGTCGCCTGTAGGATGGAAGGCGCGTCGACCGCCTTGGCACGAGAGACTGCAGGCGTCTCCCCAGCAGGAGATGAGGGGCTCGGCTTGAACCTCTCGAGCTGCATATAGTGATTCCTGATGAGGGATGTGGAGATGACGGGATAGGGACCATGCATTGCCGGTGGGGGCATGTCTCTTGCAAGCTCAAAAGCTGCGTCGTCATCAAAGGTGGTCTTACGCAATCTTCGAGTCCGGCAGCGAGCGAGCGCCAAGCCCGGGAGCGAGAGCAGCCACTCTCTCCAACCCTGCCGGTAAGCCTTGGCTACCTCCTCCTCACCGCGCTTCAGTGCCAGCGCAACTCTACGGCAGTCCTCGTCACGATAGAGACGGGTGAACTTCAGCGCTCGCCTGAAGTTGACGTTCTTCCAGATGAACCGCAGACGATTGCGGGTCACCAATCTCGCCTTGAAGGCGCTGGGCAGAGTGTTCATCGTGGCGTTGAACTTGTGGTATACCGTTGCCCCGGGTGCGGCGACAATATCATAGCCGGCGACGCGAGCTCGGAACGACCAGTCCGAGTCTTCATAGTAGTAGACATACGCTTCGTCTATGTTACCTATCTCCTCCACCACAGAGCCACGTAACAGCACCGCACCGAAACAAGCTGTGAATACCTGGTCGGTGTCATCGAACTGCCCCACGTCCAAATAGCCAGTGAAATTATCATACGATACACCATTGGCGTGGACCGATGTGCCCATCGAGTTGATGAAATCGCGCAGATAGAATAGTTTCATCTTCGGCACGACCGCAGCAATGCTATCTGACTGGGCCATAGCCCGGACGCACCTAGCAACGCAATTCGACTCCATCTCAGTATCATCATTGAGCAAGAAGAACAACTCACCGCGGGCTTGGTCCATTGCGAGGTTATTTGCCGCACCAAACCCCAGTGACTGGGACACCTCAATCAAGTCTATCTCTGGGAAGTTGCTCCGCACATACCCCGCAGAGTCATCCGTGGTCTGATTATCGACCAGTATGACCTCCAGATTGGGATACGTCTGGGCCAAGACTGATGGGAGGCAGCTCTCCAGATGAACGCGCGCCTCGCGGCCCGCTACGATGATCACGGACACCAACGCGGGCGAACTGGGTGTTGAGCGACCAAGACCGGAGGCAGGATTCAGAGAGCCCAAAGGCTGGGATGTCCGAAGCACTCCGGCACGAGCTAGTACCTTCGCAGTCGCCTCCACAAAACGGGACGTCGTACCCGCCTCGCCGCAGAGCTCTTCGAGCACCACATCGGTGGCGCGTCCATCAAAGGCTAGCCAGACGTCATAGACGAAATCGTCCAGGACTACTCCTCGCCCCTCCGTATCGCTGACAACCCAGAAGAGGTCACCACGTCGGGCCGTGAACCGTGGAGCTTGGCTGTAGAGAGGATCCAGAGGATCCATCATTTCAGCGGACGTCCCTTGAAAATGTGGTTGACACCATCCAAGAGGCGCATGACGCGCCCCTGACGAACATCCGTGAGCGTTTCCTCCAGGCGCTGGATCTCCCTGTCTCTAGCAGCCAGCTGACGCCCTTGGACCTCGACCTGACCAGTCAAAGCAGCGATGCGCGTCTTGCGCTCCCGCGAAAGTTGCTCCAACTGCGAAATGCGCTGATCTCGGGTCCTTATCTCCCGCCTCAGTGCATTGATCTGGCTAATCAGCTTGAGCGCGGGCAACGAGTGGAGACCCTCTTCCAGTCGTTTCTGGTCTGAGGCTTGACGAGGGTGGTGACAGAAGTCCTTGAGGGGTTCTGTCACAATCTTCCATCGGAGTTTTGGGGCGACGTCCGCAAACCGGTCTTGGAATTCCTCACGCCGAGACTCAGCGCTCTGCAGAATGGCCCTTGTCACCTCGTCGACGCTCGCATAATCGACCGTCCATCCCAGTTGATGCTCCTCCACCAAGGAACTCAACACATCTCCCCGGGTGACGATGATGGGCAACCCGGCCCAGATGTAGTCAAGCAAGCGAGTTCGGAAGGAGAAGTGGGTCTCCACGTGAGCGAAGTGTAAGCTGATGCCCACGTCGGCCTCCAGAAGGTAGTTCTGCCGCTCGTCATAGGGCGTCCAATCATTGAAGAAGACGGATTTCTCGTAGAGATCCAGCTCTCGACTCAGAGCAACGGCTCGTTCCGCCATCTCGCCGCCGCCCACCTCCGGATTCGGGTGACGAATCCCCAGGAAAACCAACTTCACGTCATCACGCTGTGCCGCCACCCGGTCCATGGCACGGATCAGTGTCAGAGGGTCAAACCAGTTATAGACTCCTCCCCCCCACAGAATCACGTGATCCGTGGAGGCTACACCGGGTCGCACCCCCTTGAAGACAAGGCGTGTATGCTCAGGAGGTTCATCCGGTATCCCAAAGGGGACCACATCGATGAGCTGTCGCAGGGTAGGGTCATCATCATAGTTGCCTGGATTGACGCGACCCAAGGCGGTGAGCCAGCCGAGCCAGTAATCACGTTGTTTCTCGCTGGAGCAGATGAAGTAATCCCCCCAGACCAATAAGTCCGTAAGCGCATCGAGCGTCTCTACATGACGACGTCGCCGCTCAATGATCGGTTGACGAGACAACATCGGCAGGCTCTCTAGGAGAAAGGGATCATAGACATCCACCACAAGCGCGGCCCCCACCGATCTCAGGAATGGAAAGTGCCACAAGGTGGCGCCCGACAAGATGATTACGTCGCTAGCGCTCGCCAGATCCTTTAGTCGCTCCTCGTCATGTTGCACCAACTCAAACTCTCTTGGCGACAATGAGGATGCGTGAGGCGTCGTGAGGGTCACCTCTGCTTCGCGGCCGAGGGCGCGAGCAAACTCCCAACAACGAATAGCTGGCCCGGCCATCTTCTCATCGACCACATCGTGGGTAATGATCAGCACTCGAGGTCGGTCCATATCAGCCTCACTCCAGAACGAGAAACCGTACAGATGGATCGGGCAGTTCGACTAAGCGCGGGCATTTCCTCCAGCACCCTGCCATTTCCATTCACCGGGCAAACTGACAACGCCGGCATCTTCCACCGCATCAAACTGGCACACCTTGAAAACGTGGAGGCGATCCTGAAAATCGTACATGACTGTGTCAGCCACGTTATGAGCCGAAACAGATAAGTGATAGGTCCCGGCTGTCAGCGGAAGGTTGTCCACCCGATAGTGAATCCGACCTTCACCCTCGACGAAAGGAATGTCTAGACGCGCGAAGTACGTGTTCGGGCCACAGATATGCAGATTCCCACGATGAACAGCCAACCCAAACACTGGACTCTCAATCCGCCGCTGCGCTCGATAGCTCAACTGCACCGCCCACGGTTCGCCAGTCTCGAACACCCGACGCCTTGCACCGGTAGCATCCAGCAGGGCGACGTCGGCAATCACAAGATCCCCTGTCCCCCACCGGCGCTCGTCGCCGCACCTCACACATCGGCCCTGATCTAGGGTCCCTCCTTCAACCGGCTGGGAAAGCAAGTGACCTACGCTCGGGGCATCTCCTGCATGTATCTCCCATCTTCCTCTGAGGCTCACCAAGCCGTACCGCTCTCCGCTTCCAAGCTGACGCACCCGGAAAGCAAAGGGGTCCTCAAGTCGACCGTACGGCACCGCCCCGGCTGCGTCACGAACGGAGGCAGAGAGAAGATACATCCCTTCCATCAGCGGGATAGCGTCCATCGCATATGACAGCTCACCTTCACCTTCGAGATAGGCGAGATCCAGACCGTTCAAATCACTACGGGTGGTGAAAACATGCAAGCCATCGTTCCGCTGAATGTCTAGCTTGAAGACGGGGTTCTCAAGACGGTGCGACGCCCGACAACGGAGCCGCACCGTCCAAGGCTCCTCCACCTGAAACACCTGCCGGCGCTTGCCCGTCTCACCGAGGAACGAGACATCCACAATATCCACTCCCTCAGCTTCTTGGTGCTCCTTCAGGCCGTCGTTCTCCGCCTTCTCCGCGCCCACGCTCGCTCTCAGCTGCTCGTCCGACAGGAGCCGGCTCTCCTCTTCATCAGCCGCATGTCGTAGATAGAATGAGATGACATCGTTCGCTTCGCCATCGGCCTGGACAGTCCCATTGTTCAGCCAGACAGCACGCGAGCATAATCGACGGACGGACCCCAGCCCATGGGAAACAAAACATAGGGTCACGCCGTCCCGCTGCATCTTCATGATGTGCTCGAGACACTTGTGTTGGAAGTTCTCATCCCCCACGGCCAGCACCTCGTCCACCAGCAGAATCTCGGGATCGATGTGCGCAGCAACGGAAAACCCTAGCCGCATGCGCATCCCCGATGAGTAGTGTTTGACGGGCATGTCGATAAACCGCTCAAGCTCGGCGAAGCTGATGATCTCGTCCAGCTTACAGTCGATCTCGTAGCGGCTCAGACCAAGGACGGAGCCATTCAGATAGATGTTCTCACGCCCCGACAGGTCTGGGTGGAACCCTGCACCTAGTTCAAGCAGAGCACCGACCCGCCCATCGACCTCGATCTCCCCCGACGTCGGCTCGATGATGCGCGAGATCAGCTTGAGCACCGTACTCTTACCCGCCCCATTGGGCCCAATGATCCCCAATGTCTCGCCATGCTGGATCGTGAAGCTCACGTCACGCAGTGCCCAGAATTCTTCAGGGCCTCGCTTACGTCCGGCTTCCACCACACACGGCCTTTCAGAGGCATCACTGTTTCCCTTCAAGAGCTGGATAACCAACTCCTGAAACGACCGCGGTCGCTGGTGGTGGAGCGTGAATCTTTTGGAGACGTTTTGGAACCGAATGGCAGTGCTCAAGCAACCCTCTCCTAGCTATCTCAAGGCGAAAAACGTGAAGCCGATTCTGGCTTCACGCTGTTCATGATAGCACATCCCAACTGAGGTGCAACAGTCTGGGCGCTGCCCCGCGAACGACTAGCTGGGATAGGGGCGCTCGTCGGCGATGATGACCCGGAGGATATCGTCCATGGTGGTGAAGAGCTCCGTCGGCTTGTGCGCCCTCAGTGCTGCCACGGTGTTGTAGCCCCAGGCGACTGCGCCCGACGCCACGTTCACCTCCCGGGCCGCCTCAATGTCCCGCACCTCGTCGCCGATGTAGATCGCTTCCTCCCGAGGCACGCCACAAGTCTCCAATACCCCTCGCAACTTGGACGCTTTGCCGAACAGGGAGACGCCGCTTGCAGTTGTCTCGATCAGCGCCATGTTCTCCGGGCCCAGCGTCTGCGTGACGTTCTGACGGCTGTTGGAGCTCACCAGCGCCAGTACGACCCCGGCCTCTGACAGCGTCTGAAGAAGCATGTCCACACCATCGAATAGCGAGATTCGATCGATATCCTGCGCCATCAGCCGCCGCACATGGTAGGCGATGGCAGGCACCTTCCACAGCGGCACATCCAGGACTTCCAGCAACCTTCGAGGACCGTAACCCCTCAGAGTCTCGTGATCCTGCTCCGCCACGCGCCTAAACCCATATCGATCGGCCATGCGGTTCACAACCCCCGCGAACCAGGGGACGGTGTCGGCCAAAGTACCGTCGAAATCGAAAATCGCTAGTCTGTAGGTCATAGTGCGTTAGCTGGTGAACTCTTCCAGCCCTTGGGCATCCGGTCAAGGGCTCGCATCCACAATCAGATCGTGAATCTCCCATCCTAGACCGCCGGCGCACCAGCTTTGATTACCGAGAATGACCATGTCCACGCCGATCCCAGGGTAATGATACAGACGACAGCTAATTCCATCCTCCTCGCCAGTATGACCCCAGCGGACAACCCGCTCATCTTGATCTAGCATGAAACTGTTGCCATAACCGTACTTCCAAGTATAACCGCGATACCGCTCTTCGTGCTGCAGAACTTGGGGCCTCAGTATCGTCTCCGTCATCTCGAGCGACAGGAGGTGACCGTTCCTCAAAGCCTTCAAGAAACGCACCAGATCTCCGGCGGTCGACGTCGCTCCTCCATCTGCCGCAGCCTCTGGGGTGGTCGAGTAGATGTTTCTCTTCCAATCGATGATTTCAGCGTCCCGGTTTGCGACCGGCACATACCCCTCAGCGATCTCTGGTGCCACGTCGTCCAGTGCCAAGAAGTCTGAGCGGGTCATCTGCGCCTTGGTGAAGATATGACGCCGCACGTAATCGAAATACGAGAGACCCGACAGACGCTCGATGACCAGACCAAGCAGGATGTAGCCAGCTCCGTTGTAACGGTATTCCTCACCAACTGGAGCCAGCGGCGGCGCGTGAATGAAGAGGGGAAGATAGTCCCGATTCCTTCTGAAAAGATAGATGGGATGCTGGCGACAGAGCGCGGCCCAATCCTTCTCCCAGTCGCCTGACTCATCAAACCAGTCCGCAATGCCGGACGTCATGGTCAGCATGTGGTAGATGGTCGCCTCCCTAGGAATGGCTGTTTGCCCCAGGCCCAGGCATTCGACGACGCTGGTATCTAGGTCCAGCTCTCCCTCATCGATCAGCCGGAGGACAGCGACAGCGGTGAACATCTTGGAGACAGAGGCGATGCGAAAGCGCGTATCGACGCGATTCCCTATCTTCCAGGATCGATTGGCGTAGCCATAGGCCCCCTCAAAGAAGAGCCTGTCCTGTCGCTGCACCAAGACGGCCCCGGAGAACGCCTCTTCCGCGCTCCTCCTGGCTAGAAGCTCATGCAATTGCTCAGTGAATGCGAACACCTATGCCTCCGCGACGACCATCAAGCCAGCGTCTTCAGGGCTTCGCCGCCGACCGACCGGCGACCCACCCGGTCGAGAAGGCCGCCTGCAGGTTGTAACCCCCCGTCTCGGCGTCCACATCGAGAATCTCGCCAGCGAAGTACAGCCCTGCGACCACCCGGGAGGCCATGGTGTGCGGATCCACCTCAGCCGTGTCCACGCCCCCCGCCGTCACGATCGCTTCCCGCAATGGCCGGTGATCGGTCACCTCCAGACGGAAGTCCTTCAGCCAGACACGCAGTCGCTTCCTCTGTTCAGCCGTGATCCGATGGGCAGCCTGGTGCGGCCCGATACCTGTAAGATCGAGGCATACAGGGATCAAGCTGCTGGGCAGCAGTTCCTTGAGCATATTGTGCACGTGGCGTTTCGGGCTGGCCTCGATGTCGCGCAGGATACGTGCGTCCAGCGTCGGGTGATCAAGCGCTGGCTTGAGGTCGATGGAGAGCGCCACCCGTAGCCCTGCCCGGAGCGCATCGACCACCCCCCGGCTCAGCGTCAGGACGACAGGGCCAGAGACCCCGAAACTGGTGAATACCATCTCTCCAAAAGCCTCATCGTTCTTGTTGTCGTCAGTCCACACGGAGAGATTGACATTGCGTAGGCTAAGTCCCTCCAGCCGTGCGGCCACATCGCCGGCCGTCTCCAGCGGCACCAGCGCGGGTCGGATCGACACAACGTTGTGGCCGACTGACTCAGCAAGCCGGTATCCATCGCCGGACGAGCCCGTCGCGGGATAGGATGCGCCGCCGGTGGCGATGATCACCGCGTCAGCGCGGTACTCCCGTCCGTCGGCAACCCTTACGCCTGTCAGGCGTCCCCGGTCGACAGCCAGTGCCTTTGCCGCGGACTGCGTGCGAAGCGTTACCCCACACGCGTCAATCCAGGCCGTCAGGGCAGCCACCACATCGCGGGCATCCTCGCTGACCGGGAAGACCCGCCCACCCCGCTGCACCTCGGTGGGTACGCCGCGCTCCGCGAAGAAGGCCCGCAGGTCATCGTTGGA
>CAZGSX010000007.1:0-37054 GCA_964528475.1 uncultured Anaerolineales bacterium | reverse complement strand
ACGATCACATCGTTGCGGCGAACCCCTGCTTCTTCAGCTCGCGTCACGATCTTCCGCGCCACCGCTAGCCGAGCCTCCGGCGTCTGTGGAATGCCATCGTCGTCCAGAGCCATCCCGATAACGGCCGCCCCGTATTCGGCTGCCAAGGGGAGAATACCCTCCAAGTAGCGCTCCTCACCATTGACCGAGTTGATCAGGGGCTTGCCACCCGGCGCCAGCTCCTTGTGCGCCTCCAGCGCCGCATCCAAGGCCTTGAAGTCGGCTGTGTCGATCGAGAGCGGAACGTCCACCGTCTCCAGAATCCGGCAGACGGCCTTGGGAAGCCAGACCACCTCGTCAACGTCCGGAGCACCGACGTTGACCTCCAGCACATCCGCCCCGGCTGCCACCTGGTCCTCTGCTTCCTCGACCAGAGGATTCAGATCACCATTGCGCAGTGCGTCTGCTAGATCCCTTCGTGCGGCAGCGCTGATCTTCTCGCCAATGAGCACTGTGGGGCGATCAGGGCTGATGGTGACCGCTGTCTCTCTACCTCTCAGAATCGTCTCCACGTGCCCTCCTTTCTCAACTGTGCCACAACGACAAACCTCGGCGGCTCTCAACTGGTCCCGAGATCCCCTCCTGGAGGGATTGACCCACCCCAGGCGGGCCGTCCACGGCCCAAGCGTCAGGAAGACCGCCGCCAGGAGAACAGCGCGAGAGGACCCTGTGCACGATCCTCGGAGCGACAACGCTTGACGCTGGCCTTCTGACGGACGGTCAATGCGGTCTACCGAAGTGCCGCCCCACGCATCTACCGCGGTGAACGCTAGGTAGGAAAGAGACCCCTTCAGATCCCAGGTCTCAAGAAGAGGTGCCCCGGCCTAACCAAGCCAGTCAGGGCAGCAGCACCGTCTGTCGTGGCACGACCTTCGACGGTACGCGGCCGATCAGCGTGCTCTCGATTAGCCTCCGCCAAGCAAAGACCCAACTGCGCCCAAGCCGAGGGCTCCCAGGCCGAGCACGGCTGACACCAGGAATGTGAGAACCATGATGATCACCCACCCAATGACAACGGTGATCAGCGTCTTCGTGGTGTCGAGGTCTAGCGCCTCCCTGACACCGATGAAGCCCGCAATCAGGGACCAGACGCCACCCGCCAGCGCGATCACCGGCCCCAAACACGGGATGAAACTAAAGACATTCAACGCGCGCGGACCACTGGCATAACCCAGCACCCGCAGCAGCTCTCCCGGGTCAGCGATGCCGGCGAAGAGCCGCGTGCCCACGAAGTAAGTGACATAGGCCCAGATATAATAGGAGATCACTCCTGTGACCAGGGCAGCGAGCAAGGCCAGTAGTGCCGGACCGAACCCTTTGCCCATGATCCCGCCGATAAAGCTTCCTATGCTCCCGATCAGCGAAACAAGGATCACGACGGTCAATGCCTCTTGAGTCAGGCTGGGATCCGCCTCAACCTCATTGAAGAACTCCACGTCCAACTTCGCTGCACGCATGACGCGACTAAGCATGCTATCCATTTGTACCTCCCTCTCTACTCACGCATCCCCGTACTCCCCCACGGTTTTGCATATGCCCAACGCCGAGCTTGACTGAAGGCCGTGCCAATGACCAGTCTACATCAACCCAGCCCTTCATGCAACTGAAAGCTGGGAGAGTGTTGAATAAGTCGTGGCTGGCTCAGCCGGTGGGGCATGCAGGGCCTAGAACCGGGCACTATCGTCATGCGCTCCCTATTTGAGGCCCGTTTTGATCCACGAGTGGGGCGTCTGCCCTGTGCGATCGGTCATACAAGGTGTTTTTCAACACTCTCAGCTGGACCATGGGCGTCGGACAGCTCACCGCCCATGCCAGGCCTGTGTGGCGCTCTGTCAGCACAAGCAGGGACGCTTCGGATGGTGCCCAGAGAACGAGTGGTCGAGTCGACCACCCTGCACACCCAGAGTGATTGCGGACGCAGTGACTATCAGGTACAATGGCAGCGATCTCGTCGGGTTGAAGGTACCAGGGAGGCAAGAATGGCGGACATAGATTGGCGAGCGGAGGCTGAGGCTCTTCGAGAGGACCTAGTGTCCTGGCGCAGAGACTTCCATAGACATCCCGAGTTGGCACTACAGGAACACCGTTCAGCGGGTATCATCGCCGAAATGCTGCGCGAGTTAGGTTATGAGGTCCAGACGGGGGTAGCCAAGACGGGTGTTGTGGCGCTGCTCAAAGGCGACCAGCCCGGGCCGGTGGTGTTGGCGCGGTTCGATATGGATGCCCTTCCCATCCTTGAGGCTAACAAGACCGATTACGTCTCACAGAATCCTGGAGTGATGCACGGTTGCGGTCATGACGGTCATATGGCCATCGGACTGGGCATCGCTACGCTGATGGCGCGGCACCGAGGGGCCTTGTCGGGCACGCTCAAACTCGTCTTCCAGCCAGGCGAAGAGGGAGGAGATGGCGCCAAGATGATGGTGACCGAGGGAGTGCTAGAGAATCCCCGTCCCGATGTCGCGTTGATTACCCATCTCTGGAACGAGAAGCCGGTGGGCACTGTGAACGTCACACCGGGAGCCGTGATGGCCGCCGCCGAGAAATGGGCCTGCACGGTCCGGGGCAAGGGGGGACACGGTGCGCTGCCCCACCAGACAGTGGATCCCATCGTTGCGGCCTCACATCTGGTTACAGCACTCCAGTCAATAATCAGCCGCAATGTCAGTCCGCTGGAGACTGCCGTGGTCACGGTTGGCTCGTTCCACGGTGGTAACGCTTTTAACGTCATCCCTGACCGCGTTGATTTGACCGGTACAATCAGAACGTACGATGCCCAAGTCCGAGAGAGGGTTCTGAACCGAGTGCGTGAGGTCGTCCAAAATGTCGCAGTGGGATGTGGTGCGTCGGCTGACCTGGAGATCGAGCACCTGACACCCGCCGTGGTCAACAATCCCGATGTGGTTAAGGTGGTGCGAGAGGCAGCCACGGCAGTAATAGGGGAGAAGAGCGTCGAGTCGGGAGAGCGTACTATGGGAAGCGAGGACGCTGCCTACTTCACCCGTGAGATTCCCGGCTGCTATTTCTTCGTTGGCTCTGCCAATTCAGAGCGCGGTCTGGATGCGCCCCATCACAATCCCCACTTCGACTTCGACGAAGATGCCCTCCCCATTGGGGTTGCCGTCATGGCGAGGTCAATCGCCCACTACCTATGAGTCCCAGTAGCGGCGAAATGCCCCTCACGCGCGCTGGCCCCCTCCGGTGGCGCTCTGGCACCGGATGGTTGGTGCTGGCCGGGGGTAGCTCCAGCCAGGGGAAAGAGCGACAAGGGGCGGAAGGCTCAGCGACGAGGATCGAAAGAGCTCACGAAGAGGTCGATGGCGCCGCGCTAGGGTGGGCGGATCTCGACCGGCCGATGGCCCTCGTGCCAACGGCTGGTGGTTCGTCCGTCGAGGCCGAGGCGCTCCTCGAATCCTATGTCGACCTGGGCGCCCCAACTGGGTACATCGTCCCCATCTTCGACGCTGCGGGCGCTCAGCTGATCGAGAATTGCCAGCTTCTGGAGGAGGCGGGCCTCATCTACATCCAAGACGGGCCAGATCCGGTGGGACTAGTGCGGTCGTTCCGGGCCAGTCCTGGTCTGGACGCCGTCGCCCGAGCCTTTGAGCAGGGAGCAGCCGTGATGGGCGTTGGGGCAGGCGCTGAAGCCGTCGGTGCCTGGGTCGCTGCCCCCTCCCCCAACACAGACGCCCCGCCGCGGCCCGAGCCAGGCTGGGGTTGGCTGAACGATGTTATAGTCGCCTCCCATTTCAGGGGCACGGAGGCCACGCCCCAGCTGCGGCATCTCCTCAACCTGCGACCGAATTGTCTCGGCCTGGGCATACCGGATGGAGTCGCCCTGGGCCTAGGCCCATTGGGTGAGGTGGAGAACGTCGGCGCCGGACAGGTCACCGTGGTGGTCAGCGGTCTGGAGGTAGAGGTTTGACCCATGCCGGTACGCGATAGGGAGCACAAGGCGAAAACGGGTCGCAAGCGGGAGGAGCAGGGTCCAGGGAAGCCTTCTCTCCTCGACCTGCTAAAGAACCAGATCGACATCACCCAGGTTCCGTTCAGCGATCGGGGATCGCGTCTGCTGGTCTATCAGGTTCCTGGTCAGAGCCGGCTGCTGGTGAAGCTAGCCGAGCGGCTCACGGGGCTGCAGCCCGGACTGGATACCTACCGGCATCGTCCCCCCTTCATCCATGGTTTCTCCCTGGTCGATGAGGCCGGCGAGCAGCTCGATTTCGACGAGGTGGTCACTCAGCCCCATGCCATCACGTTCGAGACCAGGCTCGGTCAGTTCCAACTCGTCTTCCAAGACGAACGGGTTCTAGCTCTGGGCGTCCCACCGGGAGCGGCAGCGGGGCTGCGCTTTCACGTCTCTCCGCAGTTCTGGGAGGAGACGGAGAGAGGCGGTGTATTCAAGGCTGTGCGCAACCTCGCCTATGCAAGCACAGCTGAATGCGTGCGGAACAAGATCACTCCTAGGGGTGGCGGCTACGTCGTCGACTTCGTGGTGGAGGCCGACGACGACTGCGCTATCACCATCACCATCGGCGGTACCCTCGATCCTCAGGGGGAGGTCCCTCCCTTCTCCGTCTCCTACGCCAACGCGCTGGAGCGTTGGCGGCGCTGGTTTGCTCGCGTCCCACAGGTCTCCGAGCGGTATCGCTCCACGTACGCGTATGCTTGGTGGATCATGGGCAGCAACCTCATCAGCCCCCAGGGGAGGGTGACGTATGAGGCGATGACACCGTCGAAGATGAACTACGTAGGGCTTTGGCTGTGGGACAGTGCGCTGCATGCCCTGGCGTATCGGCACGTGGATCCGGAGCTGGCAAGAGACCAGATTCGGGCGATGGTGGCCCATCAACTTTCGGACGGCATGATGCCCGACGCGGTTTACGACGAGGGGGTGATCGCGGAGATCGACCATCCTATCCGCGCGGAGGTCACGAAGCCCCCGATATTGGCGTGGGCGGCGCTGAAACTGCACGAGAGCGAACCGGACCTGGACTTCCTCCGAGAGATCTACGTCCCCCTGGTGCGCTGGAATGCCTGGTGGTTCAGCATGAACGACGACGACGTGGACGGCCTGGCGCAGTACAACCACCCCTACTCGTCCGGCCTAGATGATAGCCCTCTGTGGGACTATGGCATGCCGGTGGAGCCACCCGATCTCAATACCTATCTCTGCGTGCAGATGGGATCGCTGGCTATGATCGCCGAAGCTCTGGGGATGGATGCGGAGGGCGCCATGTGGCGCCGTCGCGCGGAGGCGATCGTCCGACGGATGCTGGAGGATTTCTGGGATGATGGGGCCGGGCTTTTCTGGGCCCTTCGCGACGAAAAGCCCATTCCGGTGGTCACGCCGTCTAACCTCTATCCCCTGTGGACCGGGCAGTTGCCGGAGGACATATGTGACCAATTGATCGACCACCTGACGAATCCCGAGGAGTTCTGGGGTGAGTACATGATACCCACTGTCTCCCGCAGCGATCCTCACTACGACCCCAGCACCATGTGGCGTGGCCCGGTCTGGGCGAATATCAACTACTTCTTCGTGGAGGCATTGGATCAGGTCGGCCGGCACGAGTTGGCCGGTACCCTGCGAGATCGGACCTTGGAGTTAGTGATGAGCCATCCCAGCATCTACGAGTATTACGATGCAGAGACCGGTGATCGCCCGAAGGAAGCAGCTGACATGTTTGGATGGACCGCGGCCGTGTTTATCGACTTGGCGATCCAGGCCAGTCGTGAGGAGAGGGGTGAGATATGATAGACAACGAAAGTGCTGCACCGGAGCTCAGTATAGAGGAGATGCGCCAGCGCTGCAGGCAGCTGCAGTCCGATTTCTTCGCCCAGCGGGAACTGATCATCGCGGCGAATCGCGGGCCCGTGACTTTCGAGAGGGATGAGAACGGTGCGCTGACGCACCAGCGCGGCGAGGGCGGGCTCGTTACGGCGCTGCTCGGAATGTGCCGCCACACCGATGCTACCTGGATCGGATGTGCCCGCACCGAGGGGGATGCAGAGTTCGCAACAGGAGCCATCAAGCTGGGCGAGGATGGCCGAACAATGCAGGTGGATTTCCTGACCCCGGAAGCCTCAGTCTACGACGCCTACTACAATGTGATCGCCAACCCTCTCCTCTGGTTCCTTCAGCACTCGATGTGGGACGTGGTCACGTCGCCCATCATCGATCGCACCACATGGCGCGCATGGGAGGATGGTTATGTGGCGGTGAACGAGCAATTCGCCGAGGCTATTGCGAAGAGGGCGCTGATGACGGAGCGACCGACCCTCGTCATGCTCCAGGACTACCACCTCTATCTGGCAGCCCGTTTCCTGCGGCAGCGCCTGGAACCGGCCGACTGCCCAACGATCCTCCACTTCGTCCATATCCCCTGGCCCGGCCCGGAGTATTGGTCCATCCTGCCTCCCGAGATGCGGCAGGGGATCCTAGCCGGGTTGTGCGCGGTCGATGTGCTGGGCTTTCAGACGGAGCTGGACGCGCTCAACTTCCTCCGTACGTGCGAATCGTTCCTGCCCCGCGCGCAGGTCAGCTACACTCCCGGCCGGATATGGTACGAGAATCACACTACCCACGTGCGGGACTTCCCGATATCCATCGACGTGGAGGCCCTGAGGGAGATGACCAGGTCGGACGAGGTAGCTAAGTATCGATCGGAGATGCGGGAGTTCGTGGAAGACCGGAAGCTCATTCTGCGGGTGGACCGCATCGAGCCGAGCAAGAACATCGTGCGCGGCTTCTGGGCGTTTAACGAGCTGCTGGAGCTCCACCCCGAGTATCGTGCCGGGGTGAAGCTGGTGGCGCTCCTCGTGCCCTCTCGGCTCGGCGTCGGGCAGTATCAGGACTATTTGGACGAGCTGATGGCCGCGGCCGGCCAGGTCAACGCCAAACACGGCGACAGCGACTGGGAGCCGATCCGGGTGCTGGTGGGGGAGAACTATCCCCGCGCGGTGGCGGCCATGCAGCTCTACGACGTCCTCCTGGTGAACTCCATCGCCGATGGGATGAACCTGGTGGCGAAGGAGGGACCGACGGTGAACGAGCAGGACGGGGTGCTGGTGCTGTCAGAACGCATCGGGGCCCGGCAGCAGCTGGAACCGGGGGGCATCGTCATTTCCCCCTGTGACATCTACGCGACGGCCAACGCCCTCCACCAAGCGCTGAGTATGGACCAGGAGAAGCGGAGAGAGTGGTCCGCGCGGCTCCGCTGGCTCATTGAGCGCGAGGACATCAACGCCTGGCTGTGCCACCAGCTGGAGACGATTGAGGAGCTGAACCTATGCGAGCTGAAGGCGAAATAAGCCAACCCCGGACGGCCGTGCTCCACTACGCCGCTCCCCCGGTGGTGGGCGGGGTAGAGGCGGTCATCGAGGCCCATCTACGGACGTTCGCGGGGGCCGGGTACGCTGTCGCCATGATCGCCGGCCGCGGAGAGGGGGAGGCTCTGCCCCCCGAGGTCGAGTTCATTCGCATCCCCAAGATCGATACCCAGCATCCTGAGATCGCGGAGGTCACGTCCAAGCTCCAGCAAGGGCAGGTGCCCGGCTGCTTCGACGACCTCGTGGTCAATCTCGTCGATGCGCTGTCGCCCGTCATGGCTCGTTTTGATACGCTGATCGTGCACAATGCCTTCACCAAGCGCTTCAATCTGCCCCTGACGGTTGCGCTGTTTGAGCTGCTCGACGACGGAGCTATCTCCCATTGCGTCGCCTGGTGTCACGACGTGGGGTGGACGAGTGATCATTCCCTCCCCAACTTACACCCAGGATATCCCTGGGATTTGCTGCGCACCTACCGGGAGGACGTCACCTACGTTGCGGTCTCAGAAGAGAGGCAGCGCGAGCTGGCCGGCTTACTTCAGCGCCCCGCCAGTGAGATCCACGTAGTCTACAATGGCGTCGACCCCGCCGCACTGTTGGGACTGACCCAGGAAGGACGGGAACTGATCGAACGGCTCCAGCTGCGGGAGAGCGATCTGATCCTGTTGATGCCCGTGCGCGTCACGCAGGCGAAGAACATAGAGCTGGCCCTGCGCGTGGTTGCGGCGCTGAAGGCCCGGGACGCGGACGTACGGCTGGTTCTCACCGGTCCTCCGGACCCCCACGATGAGGCGAGCATGGCTTACTTCAGGGAGCTCCAAGCCCTGCGCCGCGAGCTCGATGTGGTCGACGCCGCGCGATTCGTGTATGAGTCCGGCCCAGGGTCGGAGGAGGGGTTCACCATCGGCTTCCCGGTCGTGGCCGACCTTCTGCGAACCAGCGACCTGGTCTTCATGCCGAGCCACCGTGAAGGCTTTGGCATGCCTGTCCTGGAGGCCGGCCTGGCTGGAAAGCCAGTCGTCTGCACGGCCGTGCCAGCCGCGGAGGAGATTGGCGGGGGCGACGTCACCGTCATCTCTCCCGACGGCGATCCAGAGGAAATCGCCGACCGCATACTGTCACTCGTCCAGGCAACATCGATCTACCGCCTTCGTCGCCGCGTGCGGAAGAAGTATACATGGCAGGCTATCTTCCGGCGCGATATCGAGCCCCTGCTGAAAGAGGCGGAGGGGCGGGGGAGCAGGGGGGAGTGAGATCCTTCGACTCCGCTCAGGATGACGGATGAGGGGCTCAAGACTACGAGGGGGTTTGGGACGACGGAGGGGGAGTTCGAGATTGCGGGGGAGGAGTTCGGGATGACACGGGGCGGTCTCGCGACGACGGGGAGGGGGCTCACCTTGCCGGGAGAGGGGCTCAGGATGCTTGCGGGGGGCTTGGGATGAGGGGAGAGGTGATCCTGGAGGGGCCAGAGGAAGTGAGGGCGGAGGTCCAGGCTGCGGAGCGCTGGCGGCTCTTCCTAGACTACGATGGGACACTGGCCGACTTCGCCCCCACCCCTGAACACGTCAACCCCGATCCCGAAGTCATCGCGCTGCTGACAGAGCTGGCCGGGCATCCCCGCATTCGTGTCACCGTGATCAGTGGCCGGCGGCTGAGCCAGATCGAGGAGTTGCTGCCCGTACCACAGGTACTGCTAGCGGGGACGTACGGGGTGGAGCTCCGGCTGCCGAACGGTGAGCGCATCGACAGGGTGGCCTATGATGAGGTACGTCCGGTGCTGGAGGAGATCATGCCTCGCTGGAAAGGGTTGATCGCCGATGAGGAGGGTTTCTTCCTCGAGGACAAGGGCTGGGCGATGGCGATTCATGCCCGCGATGCTGCCGATGACAGAGCTGACGAGATTCTTTCGACGGCGCGAGGTATGGTGAACGAGGCCGCTTCCTGTGAGCGCTTTCGCGTGCTCGGCGGACACAAGTTCCTGGAGATCGGGCCGCTGCTGGCGCATAAGGGAAAGACGGTGACCTACCTGTTGGACCGATATCCCTGGCCTGACGCTCTGCCACTTTACATCGGAGATGACGATAAGGACGAGGAGGCGTTCGGCGTGATCCAGGCCAGGGGTGGCATCGCCATCAAAGTCTGCAACCAGCCGTGCGAGACCGGGGCTGACGGTCGCCTCCGTTCGCCCGAAAAGGTGCGAGCGTGGTTGCGAGACGCGGTCGCCACCCTCACGGACGACAGGGACCCTTCCCTCGCCTAGCTCGACTCCCCCGCCGCGTGACGTCCCCGCGATGGGTGACTCAGACCCCATCGCGGCCGAGGCGCGGCAAGCAGACTCACGCATCATCGCATGCCGCCCGTCTCTGGCACTGGGGACAGAAGAAGGTCCCCCGTTGCCCAACCTTGGTACGCTCCAAGGGGGCTCCACAGCGGCGACACGGCTCTCCCTCACAACCGTACACCTGCAGCTGATCGGCGAACTCCCCGGCCTCCCCATCCGACCTCCTGAAGTTGCCATTCTCGAGCGTGGTTCCACCCCCTTCAATAGCGGCAGCCAACACCTCGCGGATGGCCCTGTGGAGCCGGGCCACTTCTTCGGCGGCGAGGGTATCAGCGGGACGGAGGGGATGGATACGCGCCCGCCAGAGGGCTTCATTGACGTAGATGTTGCCCAGGCCAGCAAGGAAACGCTGATTGAGCAAGAGAGACTTGATACGCCCGCGCCGTCCCACAAGCATGCGCTGGAAGCACTCGACCGTGAACTGCTCTGAGAGCGGCTCCGGTCCCAGGCCGCGGAGCACCTCGCCCGGCTCATCCGTCAGGATCAGTCGGCCGAACTTCCGCATATCGGAGAAACGGAGCTGCTCGCCGCCGTGCAAGAAAAGGACCACCCGCGTATGCTTACCCCAGGGGCAGTCAGCCGGCTTCAGCAGCAATTGCCCCGTCATCCTCAGATGCACCAGCAGCGTATCGCCGCTGTCCAGCTCCACGATGACCCATTTGCCGCGGCGCCGGACGCCTGTCACCGTCCTAGCCCTGAGGCGCTGAGCGAAGAGGTGGGGTGCGGGGGCAGCAATACTCCCGGGCCACTTGATCGTGACGTGCGTGATCTTGCGCCCCGTCAGGCAAGCGCGCAGACCGCGGACAACCGTCTCTACTTCAGGAAGCTCGGGCATTCCAACATTATAGACCTGGTCATCGACGCCGCAAGGAAGTGCCCCCCACGAAGATCAATGAGCGGGTTTCTCCAGGGACTAAGGCGCACGGCAGATCAGGCCTTCGCTGACCCAGACGCTCCTGCGCTTTCGTCCTTTGCGAACTATCGTGGTAAAATGGAGTAGCCATGACAAATCATCGTTGGTAGTGGAGGTTGTCGATATGGGTTCGCGCAGGTGGGGTCTCATTGCCGTAGCTGCTGTGGTCATTGGTGCCATCTTACTGGGCGTTACCCTGATCTGGGGACGCGGACCTCAGGCCGACGTGCCCGCTCAGGATTGGCCAACGGCGGTGATCGAAGAGACGTCTTCTCCTTTGCCTGTGGTGACCCCAACGCCCACTGGGCCCCTCACCTACACGGTACAGTCGGGCGATACGCTGTCCGCTCTCGCGGAGCAACACGATGTGTCCATCGAAGCGCTCGTGGCGGCCAACAACCTGATCAATCCGGACGTGCTCCAGGTGGGGCAGGTGCTGATCATACCGGACAACGAGATCGAAGAGCTACCGCCCGCAGACTCGACCCTGACCGCTGTCTCAAGCCCGTCGCCAGATGAGGAGAGTCACCAGGCTCTGCCAACGCTCACTCCCTCCGGACCGGCGCTGATTCAGATCAGCGGGGTGACAGGGGCCGGCAACCTACAGGTCGAAACGGTGACGGTCACCAATGAGGGCGGCACGGTGAGTCTGGAAGGATGGACGCTTGCGGGTCAGCCAGACGATCCGTTCACCTTTCCGGCATTGACGCTGTTCCCAGGAGGATCGGTGCAAGTACACTCCGGGGCAGGTGAGAACGCAGCGAGGGATCTCTACTGGGGTCGCGCGGAGCCCGCCTGGCAGAAAGGCACCCTACTCACTCTGCGCGATGCGGACGGCAACGTCGTCGATACGTATATCGTGCCCGACTAGCTCGTCTGTCAGTCCAGCAGGGTGAGACGCTTACCGCCGCCCTTTCCGAGTTTCAAGGAGCGGCACCAGATGCAACGAAATGCACCGCGAGGTGTTCTTCATAGTGCATGCATCCCGCACCGATTCGCGGAATCATCTACCGGAGGACTGAATGGAACGCATCAAAGTGATCTTAAATCCAGCAGCTGGTCGGGGCTACGGGGCACGAGCCGAGCCTCAGGTCCGCGAGTACCTGACAGCTGACGGGATTGCTTTTGACATGGTGAGGACCGAAGGACAGTGGCACGCAGCGGAGCTGGCCAGGCGCGCGGCGGAGGACGGATTCGAGACCATCGTCGCGGCAGGCGGCGACGGCACCGCCAATGAAATCATCAACGGTCTTATGGCAGCCTCCGAGAACGGAGCAAATCCCAGAATGGGTATCATCCCCGCTGGGTCAGGAAGCGACTTCGCCCGAGGTGTTGGACTGCCCCTTGATCTGCGTGAGGCATGTCGACACTTAACCAGCGACGGCAGCGCAGCCGTTGATGTGGGCCGGGTGCGCATACCAGGCCAGGCACCGCGGTATTTCGGCAATGTGGTGGGGATCGGTTTCGACGGGGCAGTTCTGCTGGAAACCTTGAGCATGAAGCGCCTGAGAGGGCTGCCGCTCTATCTCGCGGCCGTGCTGAAGTCGGTCTTCCTCAACTTCGAAGCTCCCCGCACGGTGATCACGTATGATGGGGAACGGTTGGAGATGCCCGCCATGCTGGTGTCGATCGCGAACGGACCACGTGAGGGGGGCGGCTTCTTTATCGCCCCAGGAGCTAAGCCTGACGACGGCCTGTTTGATCTCTGCATGGCCCATGAGGTGAGTCGGCTGACGATACTGCGGCTCATTCCCCATTTCCTGCGGGGAACTCACGTCAACCTCGAGCCGATCACCATGGCCCAAGCAAAGAGCGTCACCGTCACTTCACCGGATGGGCTGGTGGCTCACGTCGACGGAGAGGTGCTCTGCACCGCTGCTCGGGAGATAAGGTGCGATGTCCTACCTGGCGCCCTGAGGGTGTGCAGGTAGGTGGCAGGGCTGACCCCTCGGTCCTTGATTGCCGGTGAGTGGTGCAGGGCCGCCCGCTTGCAGCCCACCCGTTGATCCTCTGCCGCGCACCATGTGTGACGAATACGTCATCACAAGGTGAAGCCCCTCCGACCACCGCTACACATCGACATCGCTAGGGTCGGGCAGCCCCATTTCATCCATGTACACACCGGAGAAGCGAGAGTCAGTGGTCAGCTCCACGTACTCCACCCGCCGGGCGATGTCGTCCGCCGTTCTCCGGCACTGGCGGGAGAGCAGGGCTAGCTTCGCTCCGATACCGGCTGCATTCCCGACTTGATCAAAGCGGTTCAAGGGAAGCGGAGGAAACATCCCGATGGCGCGTGCGCTTGCCACATCGAGATATGTGCCGAAGGCCCCGGCCACTACGACTCGTTCAACCTCCTCAATCTCCACATCCGCCTCGTCGAGTAGCACTTCAATTCCGGCGCGGATAGCGGCTTTCGCTAGCTGGATCTCGCTGACGTCCTTTCGACTGATCACAATATCATTGCGCGCTCCATCCTGACCAGCGGTCACCAGCACGAACTCAGGGTGATACCCGAGCTGACGTACCTGAGGATGGGTGTCCAGCCCCATTGAGCCATTCTCGCCCAGCACGCCGATGCGTCGCAGTTCAGCCACACTGTCCAGAATCCCCGATCCGCAGATGCCGACCGGCGGTGCATCGTCAATAGTCTGGTACTCGACCCGCCCGTCGACCATCCTGACCCACTCGATGGCACCCGGTGCAGCCCGCATGCCGTCCCGGATATGCGCCCCCTCGAACGCAGGACCAGACGCTGTGGAGCAGCTAAGAAGACGTCCGTTCGCTGAGAGGCTGACCTCCGTGTTGGTCCCGATGTCCAAACCCAGAGTGACTTGATCCGCTTCGTGGATCCCACTGGCCATCAGCATCGCAACGTGATCGGCGCCGACAAAGCCAGCGATGTTGGGTAGTAGATGAGCGTGCGCTCCTGAGGCAATACGCAGCCCCAAGTCCCTCGCCTTGACCCTGCAGGAAGCGGAGAGGACAGGGACGTAGGGCGCCACACCCAGCTGATCGACCGGCAGACCCATCACCAGATGGTGCATGCACGTGTTGCCCACCAGAACCGCATCCAGGATCTCGTCGCAGCCTCGCTCGCGTGTTTGGCACAGCTCAAGCGCAAGGTCCTCCAACCCCTCAACGATCACCCTCTGGAGCTCGCGCAGATGGCCTGTCTCCTTCATCACGTAGCTGATGCGAGCCATGACGTCTTCTCCAAAAGCAATCTGCGGGTTCATCTCGGCCGCGGCCCCCAGTGTCTCTCCTGTCTCCAGGTCCACCAGATACGCAGCCACCTTGGTGGTACCGATATCGACGGCCAGGCCAAGAGGATGGGTCGCCACCGGCGCAGCGCCTACGACCGAGGAACAGCCGCCATCATCGTGGACGAAGAGACGAACCTCCCAGTCGTCCTCCCGAAGCCTGGCGGGCATCCCCGCCAACGCTACCGGATCGAACACCACGTGGGTGATCCCGTGCTCCTCGCGAAGGGCCTCCCGTAGCCGTTCTTCATCGGAGCGCAGGTCGTGCAAGGTCGGGGCCGTCGGACTCACATCGAAGGATTGGACAGCTGGATCGAGCTCCACGCTTCGTTCTCGCCCCTCGATCTGCGCTCGCTGCGGGGCAGTAACCGATTCTGGGGGAACATCCACCAGCACGTCGCCCTGCACCTCGACCTGACACGCGAGACGGTATCCGGCCAGCAGATCAGCCTCGTCCAGGAACTTCTTCTCGGTCTTATTGGCTGGGGAGACAGCGCCCTCGGCGACCCGAACACGGCAGGTGCCGCACATCCCGGCGCCGCCGCAGACGGCGTTCAGTCCCACACCCGCCTCGCGGGCTGCCCTCAGCAGTGTGCTGCCGGCGGTCACCCGCACGCGGCGCCCTAGCGGTTGGAAATCGACGGTGTATTCACTTGTCATGGTGCCTTATTCCTGCTGAATGAGAGAGGAGTTGGAGCAAATGCGCATCTGCTTCATCCCACAATGGCGAAGAAAGACCGTCTGGACGTTCCTTGGCGCCTGCCGTGCGCTCCCCACACGGCTCCTCTTTGCGGGCAGACAGCGTGAGGGGGACTTCGACTAAGATCCCTGCTACGAAGCCTCAACCCGCCACGGACAGCGGTCACGCTTGGAGCAGAAATCGCAGGCCACGGCATCGGGCCTCATGTCCGGCCCCATCCCCATCACAAATGAGACGGACTTCCGCGGAATCATCAGACAGCTATCTGTGAGATGCACGCCGATGTCGTCAGCGGGGAGATGCTCGAAGATTACTCGTTGCTGCCGAATGGGCCAGCCCTCCTGACCCGGCTGGGCCCGCATGCCTACCCCCCAGGCGTGGTCGTCCGCAACCTGGCGAACGTCCGCGACCACCCGTTCGGTTATTTTGGAGAGGGCAGCCACCCCAGCTCCGTCCAATGCCATCGCCCGCATGGGTTCGTCCGAGAAGAGTTCCTCCATGCGTTTCTCCAAGCTGGCACCAATGGTGCAGACGGCCAGGGCCACTTCCTCCGCGCCGGCCAGGGCCCGCGCCGCGAGCTGTCCCTCGAAGGTTGCTCCTCCCTCCAATTCAATTGCCCTGTGATGGAAGTCCCTGACAGCCAGGACAACGTATACTGCCTTGGGATCGAGAAGGGCTGCAAGCTGATCCTCGACCCCCTCTGCCGAGGTGAAGAGGCCAGGACGGGCTCGCTGCGGGTCGATGCCCTGTCCCCTCAAGATGTCCTCCACGTCCAGCGAGATCTCGATATCCATAAGGACGCGCGTGGCGGGTCGCACATCAGTCGTCATTCAACACTCCATCCATTATGAGAACTCAACTGGCGCGCGTCGGGTCTCTGCATCAAGAAACTGAGCCAACCGCTCGCGGAAGAAGAGTTGAACCGTTCCAGTGGGCCCATTACGGTGCTTAGCGATGATGATATCGGCGATGTGAGGACGCTCCGACTCGGTGTTGTAGAGCTCATCGCGGTAGATGAACATCACCACATCCGCATCCTGCTCCAGGCTGCCGCTGGCCCGCAAGTCAGCGAGAATGGGTCGCTTATCCGAACGCTGCTCGACAGCGCGGGAGAGCTGGGATATGGCCACCAGAGGCACGTCGAGCTCTCGGGCTAGTCCTTTGAGGGAGCGAGAGATATACGACACCTCCTGCACACGGCTCTCTGAGCGCATGTCACCGGCGGTCATCAGCTGAAGATAGTCGACGAGAATTAGATCAATCCCGTGCTCGGCGTAGAGACGTCGGGCCTTGGTGCGCATCTGAAGGACCGAGATGGAGGGAGTGTCATCGATATAGAGCGGTAGATCCGACAGGCGCCCCGTCGCCTGGACGAACAGGGGCCACTCCTGCTCTCGCAGATCCGCCTGGCGCAGACGCTGCGAGTCAATGCCCGTCTCGGCAGCCACCATGCGCTGAACGACCTGCTCGCTGGACATCTCCAGGCTGAAGACGGCCACGTGCTGTCCGAGATTCGCGGCGTGACGCGCGACCGAGATGCCGAGGGACGTCTTTCCGACCGACGGACGCGCCGCGATCAGGATCAGATCGGAGCTCTGCAGGCCCCCCAGCAGCCGATCCAAGTCGATAAAACCGGTGGGCACGCCCAGAGGCTCATCGCGATGATCGTACAGATACTCGATACGATCGTAGTAGCGCCGGATGATCTCCTGCACAGGTGCCAGGTCGCGGGTGATGCGACGCTCAGAGACACTGAAGAGGGCCTGCTCGGCGCGATCAACCGTGAGGTCGACATCCTGGTCCTCCTGGTAGGCCAATTGGGCGATCCGGCTAGCCGCATCTATGAGACGCCGGCGAATGGCCGCCTGTTCGACGATATGTCCATACGCCTCAACGTGGATGGCGCTGGGAACAATGTTGATCAGATGGGTGACGTAAGCGGCGCCTCCGATCTCTTCGAGACGCCCCTGCCGCTCTAACTCATCGCAGAGCGTGACGAAGTCGATGGGCTCGCGTCGCTCGTGCAGCCTGAGGATCGCCCCGTAGATCCAGGCGTTCTTTTGAATATAGAAGTCGTCCGGTGTGAGGAAGGGGGAGACGCGGAACAGCGCTTCCGGATCGATCAGGAGAGAGCCGAGAACAGCCTCCTCGGCTTCAGTGTTGTTCGGAACAAGCTTGTCAGGCCCTGTCATCTGTCATCCTTGTCGCCCCTGTCCAGATCGTTCTAGGAAGACAGATCATCGAGATCGAGGCCCTCGACGAAGTCACGGAATGCGGAAAGGTCCTCCTCGTCCTCAGCCCTCTCAGCGGCCTCAGTGCCCTCCGTGATGTCCTCCTCAGGCGTGATGCTCGCTCGTTTCATCACATCTTCGGCGACGAATATGGGCACGCCGGCGCGCACCGCGAGCGCGATGGCGTCAGAGGGCCGCGAGTCGATCTCCAGCGTCGCGCCGTTCATGTCGACGGAGATAAGGGCAAAGAAGGTATCGTCGCGAAGATCATTCACGAGGATATGAGAGATGTCGCCACCCATCTCACCGATAACGTTATTAAGCAGGTCGTGGGTGAGAGGACGGGCGATATCCACATTCTTCAGGCGAATGGCAATGGCCTCAGCCTCATACGGTCCGATCCAGATGGGAAGATAGAGCTCCCTGTCAAGGGCCTTCAGAACCACCACTCGATGCTCGGACATCAAGCTGACGCGAATGCTGTCGATCTCCACTTCAATCATCATATCCTCCTGCCAGGGATCATCACCCATCAACGATTATACCCGAGCATAAGCAGTCCGCAACTGCCTATCCGCCCCGTGACTCCCGCGAAAGGGTGAGCATCGCGACGGCAGCCCCATCTCTGAAGCCTCGTCGGAAGACACGACGGACACGAAGGCTTCCAGGTGGCGTTCGGGTCACCATCGCAGCCTGACAGCCTCCGCTCTGTCTCCGGTTCTGGACACTCCAGGGTCAGCAGGTCATTGCTCGGGGGCCTATCCGCTGGAGGCAGCAGAACATCCTCTCCAACGAATTTGTGTCTCATGCGCTCATCCGTGAAGCAGGTCCTGCCGGCAGCGAGCCCTGACACCGAGCACGCCCCCGCGAGCTTAGCCCTCCAAGCGATCGGCCATCGGGCACATGATGTTACCGCCACCGGGCCAGGGAGAATGGCGCCAAGCACGGTGTCCACAGAGCCACATACAACGGGAGGCTGGACGCGATCACGGCGGAGCCAGGGTCACTGTACTCACTTGAACGGCGTCCCTGCCATCGGAATCGGTCAGCCGCCCATCGACGGGCGTGTATAGTCCGCCGGTCAAGGTGTACTCGCCGGGCGAGGCCTCATCGGGGATGGCGAGGGTTCGCACGTCGGTGATGATCTCGCCGGGGACCCAACTCGTGGTTGGGCGCCTCCACTCGTCGGGAACGCCGTCAGATTGGGCGACCACTTGACCGTCTCGGTCGCTTAGGTGAAGGAATGCGCGATAAGACACGTCGGTCTCCGCCTCGGCACGCCAGACCAACGTCACGGTGAGCGCTGACCCTGGTTCCAAGGTCAAGCTGGGTGGCTCCAGGTTGGCACCCACCAGAGTGGCCACATCGCCCAGAGTGACATTCGTGTTGATGTACACCGGAGGTGGCGTGAACGTGCGGGACGGAGCGGTCACCGACAGGTCCGAAAGAGGCACCGTCGGAGAAAAGGAAGGAGAAAGGGACAGCGTCCAGGTATAGACGCCGGTCTCGAGGTCGGCGGGGAGGGTGATCAAGTGTTGACCGCGCCAGACGTCGCCCGGATTCCAAGCCGACGTGGGATGCCACGGAGCCGCCGGCGGCCGGACGCAATCAGCCACCGGGCGACCGTCAGAATCTAGCAGCACGACACGAAGGACGAGATCCTCCTCTGGTCGCTCGTCCGCGCGCCAGAACGTCGTGAGGTAGACAGGATCTCCGGGCATAGCCTCGTCGCGGTCGACGCGGGCCCGCAACAGCGTCAGGACGCCGAGACCGACGTCGAGTCCCTGGCGCACATCTAGGTCGTCGTCTTCACTGTTATGCTGCGGCGCGCGCAACGTGACCTTGCCGAGGGCTAGCTCCGGCGCAGCCCGCTGGCCCTGGTCGTTCAGCACAGAGAGCGGTACAAGTGTCTCGCGATCGAAGACGGTGAGCACGATGTCGTATCGGCCGGGGGGCGTCCCCGGCAGGGGCTCTACCTCATGAGTGTCTATGGCATAGCGGCCTACCCGCCATGTGGTGGTCGGGGGCGGATCCTGATAGTCGGTGGGGCGGTAGCTGTCCTGGGGACTCCAGCGGAATCTCTCAGGCCCGACGAGGTGAATGACCGTCTGGTAGCGGCGCGAGGGCTGCTGGCGCGCCGTCCAGTACAGGTCGATGCGCAGCGTGCCATCGCCGGGCATCTCGCCGGCACTCTGATCGTATCCTATCAGGTGCAAACCGTCAGCGTATGCCTGACCAAGAGGATGGTCGACACCGGGTAGGGTGCCATCTGGACGCAGCCTCGGATGCCGGAACGGGGTGTGCACGCTATCAACCACAAGAAGCTTGAAGGCGGTCAGGCAGACCGCCAGCAGGACAAGCCCCCAGTAGCCCGCAACCGGAGAGCGGTTCTCTTGCATATCACTCTCCGGAAAGGAGGACCCAGAGCAGAGCCCGCTCTGCCAGGGTGGAGCGCCCGAGCTCTCTCGTCGTTCCTCTCGATGAGCCCTGGGAAGCCACAGACCCATCCCCACAAGGCAGAGGAGAGCGATCAGCGAGACAATATCGGCAGCCAAGCGAACGGCAGTCTCCCCGAACCGGATGCTCACGGTATGACGACCGGCGGGCACCTCGAATGTGATGAGGCCCTCCTGATCAGAAGGAGTCACCTCGACCCGTTCCCCATCCACCCACACCCGCCACCCGGGGAAATAGAACGTCAAGTAGCGAGCCCGAAAGGCCCGGGGCGACTCAACCTCGATGCGGGCCCGATTGGGTCCATAGTCGGAGGCTACGACCTGGGCTCCCTGCGGAAGGACACTGGCGTCAAAGCGCCTGACTGCTGCTCCACTGGCGTACTGTGCCTCGAGCGTCGACCCCCGAGGGCGCTCCTCGACCCAAACAGGGAAATACGCACCCACAGGATCGACACCCACCAGCCCCGTGTTGCGCTCATAGCGATGGACGTCCTCCACCGATGGATAGGGCATCATAGGGCAGTAGCCCCCGGGTGGATACGTGGCGGGGAAGGCGGCCATAATCGCCAGGCCAATTAGAATCGCTGCCAAGGCTTGGACTGCGCCGGGCTCCAGGTGCAGTCTGGCCAGCGCACTGCGCCGCCTCCCCTCCGCAAAGGGAAGAAGCACCGCTCCAGCCAGCAGGGCGACCGGCAGACTGGCCCTCCCGACGAAACGCCAGGGAAACTGGACAAACGGCAGCAGCGGCACGTGCTCCCAGAGCCACACCGAGGCTGATGTGCTCATGAAAACAAAAAGCACCAGGAGGGCCAAGAAGAACAGCAGGCTCAGCCGTCGTTCCCTGACAGCCCAGCCACTCATGTCGAGATCGCCAGCGCGTTCCTCCGCTTGGTGGACTTGTCGGGAGAGCCCCGACTCCAATCTGCGGCACGCCAGCAGGCCGCAGACAACACCCAACCCAGCCAGCACAACGGGCACAAAGCCGAGCCTAATGTCGAGGAGGGGGTTCATCAACGAGGTGTCGAACGGCCGCGGCAACGCGAAGATCTCTCCCATGGAAAGGAAGTTGTGGTGGAAGTCATTGTTGCGCGTGGCGCTGGTCAGGTAGAGCTGGACGTACCCTTTCTCCGCGAGGGCTGGAGCCCAGAAGAAGGCGGGGAGTGCGAGGGCCAGCGCAGACGCCAGGATCGCTTCGCGCCACGCCGCTCGCTCCCGGTACACGTACCAGAGCAAGGCAATGTAAGTCAACAGCAGAGGCGTGAACAGCAAGCTGGAGATGTTGTGGGTCAGGTAGAGGGTAGCCAGCGACAGCGCGCTCGCCATGAACCACCGACGCTCCTTCTCCAGCAAGAGCCGCCGAAAGGCCCAGAGTATCAAAGGCATCAGGGCCAAGGCGAGCGACTCCGGGGCATTGCCACGCACCAGCGCATCGAGCAACTGATAGGGGGCATAGGCATACACCACTCCGGACAGGACGCCTGCCCAAGGCCCGAAAAGGTCCCGACCCAGCAAGTAGGCACCCAACGCCGATATCAGCAGGCTCAACACGTAGACAAGATTGAGTGCCCAGGAAAGCGGCAGCCCGATCAGATGGAGCCCTAAGGGTAGATAGTAGGAAATCGGAGCCCGGTAGTTGAAGAAGGGGAAACCGTAGCCAAAGGCCAAGTCCGGCAACCATCGACTGAAGACGATTCCTCCATTCAAGGCCTCACGCATCGCTGCAACACGAAAGAAGTGGAGCCCGCCGTCGTGGGTGCAAGGGCTGTCACCTCGGAGCAGAGGGGCGATCGCCATACCACACAGGAGGCAGACGACCAGGGCCCCCTGGATCGTCATCCGACCGCGGTCACGACCGGGGCGGCGCTGGCGTTGACTCACGGTGTCGCCTCCTGGACCGTGATCTCTACCGGCAAGACCGCCTGGTCCGCCGTCGACAGATCGCCTCCGCGGTCCGTCACCTGCAGGCGATCCCCATACGCCACATCGTAGAAGCCGACCGCAATCCGATAGTTCCCAGGCGGCGCGCCGGCCGCCACCGGGAGGTTAATCTCATCTAGAATGACCTGACCGGAGGCCCAGCTGCTCGTACGAGCCTGCCCGTTCCCAGGGACGCGATCCACCTGTCCGCGGGGCAGCCCATCCCGTCCCAATAGATGAACGAACAGCACGAATCCGCGGTCGGCTCGACTCACGGGGCCCGTCGCCCGCCAGCAGAGCGTCAACGGAACGGTCTCTCCGGGGGAGACCTCGACATTGGCGACATGGTACCCGCACAGGTGAATTCGTCCACCGAACGTGATATCTAGGTCTTGACGAAGCCCTTTGGGCACCTCGAAAAGCCGCTCCCGTGGGAGGATCTCAATCTCCGACAGGGGAACCTTTTCCATCCCAACCGACTCATCGCCCGAGTCCAGCACGCTGAGCGTCAGCCGATAGGGACCTGGCGGAAGGTCGGGAGCCATATGAGCACGATGGTGGCTCCGAAAGCGATCCCCAGCGCGCCACTGGGACGTGGGGAAGGGACTGAGAGGCGCGATGACCTCCAGTGCCACTTGATCATCGGAATCGACCCACTGCAGCGACACGTCGTAATCAGTCTGTGGTGGGGCATCCGCCCGCCAGAAGAGCTCCAGCGAGACGTACTCCCCGGAAGTAACCCGTGGTGGCGGAGAATTCATACCCAGCAGGGTCAGGGGACCGACTGAGATATCCAGGCGCTCGGATATGGCAAGCGCAGCAACGTCGACCGCCTCGGTCGGCCTTTCGACCCTGGTCTCTCCCACAGGGATCCGTGTCCCCCGGAAGTCCCCGTCAGGTCCGACTGCCCCCAGCATAGCCCCCATCGCCCTGTCGTACAGACTGACCTCGGCCGCATAGGCGCCTGGCGGAATCCCGGGCGGGAGGCGCAAGTCAAGCACGACATCGGACCACGTCTCCCGATCCCAACAGGATGTGGGGATATCCGCCTGGTCTCGCACCACCGACTCGGCGGTCGCCCAGGCATAGCCATCCTGGTCGACCAGGACCGCCCTAGCCTGATAGTCGACTGGATTATCAACCTGCGCCTGCCATCGTAAGGTGAGGGCCAGGGTCTCAGGCCAAGCGGTGGAGTACGGGAGAGCTCCCTCAATCAGCACTAGTTGACCATCGAAGCTGGCAAGATGCGGGTTAGACTGGAGGGCAGCAGCGGGTGTATCGAAAGCGAACTGGGTGATCACGGCAGAGGAAACGCTGATGCTGGACTCCGCTCTGGCCATCGCCTCCAATTGGCGACGCAGAAGGGAGGCCGTAATGGGCGATGCCCCCCGTGACGAGACCAGCCAAATGGTGTCGTGCGCCGTGGTCCGCTCCTGCAACCAATTGGTCACGGCAATCTCGTTCACCAAGGAGGCGCCCGAAACCAGGGTGCCGGGGCCGTCATATCGCCGGAGCAAAGGGGTGTCAGCATCCAGGAGGATGAGATCCCCCTCCCCAACACGGGCCGTCAGGTAATCCTCCTGATCGTAAGATGCGGCATTGGTGTAAACAAGGGTCCTCTGACCACCTGGCACGCGAATGGACTCAAGAACGGGCCAGCCTCCAAACTGCTCAGCGTCGGATCCCACAACAACATAATCGGACAGGTGAACGCGTTCAGGATTCTCACTCAGCGAAACCGTGCGCCCACGGAAGAGGGAGGCGAGTGACGGCACGTCGTCGGTGGCGACAGTCAGCTCATCAGCATCCGGAAGCTGATTCAACCGTCGAGCGGCAACGCTGGCTCCCTCGCCCCATCCGACAGGGAGCAAACCAGAGGCCACAGAAGGACCACCCAGCAGCGGATTGAAGTAACCAAGAGGATAGGTAGCAAACACCAGGGCAAAGAGACCCTGGAGGACAACTATCGACAAACCAGCCATACGCCTTCGGCTGCCGAGGTTCCCCTCCAGAAACGTGCTGATGCCCAGTACCGCCGCAAGGGTGAGCGGCGGGAAAGCGGGCAGCAGATAGCGATCGTGCTTCTTGGCCCCGAAGCTCATAGCTGTCCCAAAAGCGACAACGAAGGCCACTGACGTGAGGAAAGCGAATCGACGATCCGACGGTAGCCTTCGCCAGAGCACGAGGCCTGCCACCACACCGACGAGGGTCCAAGGAGAGGCGCGGAGCAGAAGCACGGCGACATAGAACAGCGGCCCAGGATCGTACGTCATTCGACCCGCAAAGAAGATGGGACGCTGCACCACCTCCACATGGCTGCCCGCAAAGGCGAACAGCCCGCGCAGGGTAACAGCGGGATCACTCCATAGCGCGGGGAAAAGGACGATGAAGACTACCAGCGATGACGCCGTGAGCAACGCCCCGTCAACCACCACCCGCCGTGCAGGACGAGCAAGAACGGCTGAACCCCACACCGCTGGCCACAGCCGATGAATCACGAGAAGAGCCAGAACGAAAGGCAACAGGAGCAGGCCAGGCGTCTTGGTCAGTACGGATAGGCCGGCCAGAGCGCCGCAGAGGAGCCACCAACCGCGCTGCTCGGGCTCCCGCAGCGCGATTAGAGCCGTCACCAGGGTGAGAGCACTGAACGTGGCCAGCAATGCATCCGTGTGAAGCAGACCAGAGTGGCCGATCAAGAAAGGATCCAGCGCGAGCAGACCAACCATCAGAGCGGCCCCACGCCGATCAATCAGGCGGCCCACCAACCAGAAGAGCGCACCCAGTCCTAGGCTCGTGACCAGCGCGACTGCAGTGCGTCCCCAGGAAAGAAAGGGGGCCAGGTGACCGAACGCCTCACCATTCTCCGGCGCCAACCAGGCCAGACAGTGGACCCATTCCAGGTGTCGCTGGCTCTCCCGAGCAGCCACCCACTCTCGCCCCGCGACGCCCGCAGCTCCCAGCCACATTGTCGTGACCCCCGGGTGACCGGTATCCGGGATCCCATGCCAGTCGCCCGCCGCCACGGCGTCCTTGAACCGGATAGATCGATACACCCAGGCAGGCTCGTCGGGAGTTACATAGCGACCCAGGGGAGCCAGCCGCAGCACAAACGCCACTGCCAGGAGAAGTAGGAGCCCAACGCACGACAGCGGGCGAGCCCTCACGGCGAACCACTCCTCTAGCCTAGGTAGCCCAGCGACCGTAGTCGCTCCTCCACCTCGGCCGTCTCCTCAGGGGAGAGCCCCGCACCGACGCTGGCTTCGGTCGCCCGTACCTCTTGATACTCCACGGGGCGTTCGAGAGTGAGCAGCGAACTCAACACCCGGCCATCCATATCAGTGGGCACGGGCAGCCCCATCAGGTGCAGGATGGTGGGTGTCATGTCCATGATATGTGCGTTGGTCGCCGCCGCACCCGCTCGAATCCCACGCCCCCAGCCAATCAGGAGCCCATGCCGCCGATGACATCCTGAATCACCTCGAATCTGCTGGGTGACGATACGATGATCAGCAGCAAAGAGGGGAAACGCAATGGCCCGGTAGCCATCGAGCACGAGATGAAGATCAGCGCCACGCGAAGCATAACGCCCATGGGCCACGCTGTCCCCAGGGATCGCCTCATCGAGCATCGGCTCACCCGTCTCAGGATGACGCAATTCCTCCAGGGCCTCCACCACCCGGCGGCGGACGGCTCTATACTCGGCCCCAGCCTCCACAATGCCGTGGGGCTCACGGCCCCTCAGGTTGATATAGACCTGGCCCACGTGCCCGATGGAGTAGGCCACGGTACGCTTCCAATCCACGTCGTCGAAGGAGAGGAACTTGCTGACCACCTGGTTGCGCGTCGATTTCGAGACTTGCCAGACGTAATTCTGCAGACCTGCATACTCAATAAGATGCCAGATCGACGCCGGAGTCAGCCCTGCTCTGAAGAGGCCTGCCTTGAGGCGCGTCCAAGCCCCCCGCTTGAGCCGCAAGAGGCCCTGATCTAGCAGAAAGAGATTCACATTGACCGTATGGTGGAGCGGCCCGAAACCATGATCGGACATCACGAAAACCGTGGCGTCATCGTCAATTCGGTCGAGCATGCCTCCAATATAGGCATCAATGCGCCTATAGACCTCCTTGAAGGCAGGGGCAAAGCGAGCTGCATACTCGGGGTCGTAGCGAGGATGTGAGGGGTCAACGACCTTCCAGAGGGCATGCTGGAGGACATCCGTGGCCTGAAAGTGGAACATCAGGAAATCGTGAGGGTAATCCTCCATCAATCGGAGGGCGTAGCGCCCGCGCCGATCGACAAGATCCAAGAGGTCAGCCGTGAACGCCTCCTCGTTCCCTCCTTTGTACTGCACGCCGGGCGCAATGCGATAGGGGGCCAACATCCTCCCTGACCCATCATCCGCGTACTGATCGAGGAGATCAACCGGAAACGTGAACGTCCCCGCCATAGGCGAAAGCATGCCTCCAATGATGAAACCATTGATCGGTTTGGGAGGATAGGTCACCGGGACATTCATAATCCCGACCGTTTGCCCAGCCTCGGAGAGGATTTCCCACAGCGGCGGTTCGCGAAGCGACGAAGCATTGACCAGCTCAAACTGGCCCCCCAGGGGGCGGATGAAGTCAAAGACGCCGTGCTTGCCGGGGTTCTTGCCGGTGGCAAATGTGGGCCAGGCGGGCGATGTGACCGGAGGCAGTGTTGACTCGAGCAATCCGTGCGCGCCCTCCGCCATCAATCGCCCGAGCGTGGGCAGGTCGCCCTTCTCCGCCCAGGGACGCACCAGGTCGAAGGTCGCGCCGTCAATCCCGATAACCAGAACCTGGGTCACGCCGCCTCGCTATTGGCGCCTGAGGTGGCGGACGGTTCTGCTTCCAGCACGCGCCGGACCACGTAGATGGGCTTATCCTGTGCCTCGTGATACGTTCGAGTGAGGATTTCGCCCAACAAGCCCATCATCAAGAACTGAACGCCCAGCACGATCAGCAGTACGGAGAACATCGTCCAGGGACTGGTGCCGATCTGAAAGCTGCGGAATGCTTCCTCCCCATATAGAATGCCCCGCAGGACCTTGGCTCCGACGAGATAGAGGCCAATGCACCCACCGATGCCCCCGCTCAGCAGGCCAACAAGCCCGAAGAGCTGCATCGGGCGCTTCGAGTAACCGAGCAGGAACGTAACGGTCAACAGATCGAGGAGAACGCGTGGGGTTCGAGCCAACGCCCTGTAGTTGGACTCCCCTGCCTTCCGCGGGCGATCATTGACGGGTACCTCGGCCACTCGCACACCGATGAGGCTGGCTATCTCCGGAATGAAGCGATGAAGCTCGCCGTACAGGTTCATCTGTTTCACGAGATCCCAGCGCAGAGCCTTCAAGGAACACCCTCGGTCGTGGAGATGAATGTCACTTGTGTTGGCAATGAGTCGGTTGGCAACCATCGAGGGCAACCTGCGCGTCAAGAATGGCTCCTTGCGGTCCTTCCGCCACCCGTTCACCAGGTCGTAACCCCCCTCTTCCATCACCTCCAGCAGCCGCGGAATGTCAGCAGGATCGTTCTGACCATCGGCGTCCATCGTCACGATCACCTCGCCCCTGGCGTAGTCAAACCCCGCATCGAAGGCCGCCGTCTGGCCGAAGTTCCGCCGGAACTCCACGATGCGCAGATGGACTTCATCCTCCTGCAGCCGTTGCAGAACCTCCACACTACCATCAGAGCTCCCATCATCGACGGCCAGGATCTCGTAGGACTGCTCCAGTCCTCGCAGCACCTCAGTGATCTCCGGGATCAGCTCGGGGAGGGAGCCGGCCTCGTTATAGACCGGGAGCACGACAGAGACATCAACCTTGGGTTTTGCTGATTCCATTCCTGATCCAGGCGCTCTTCAAGCCATCTTCGGCAGCTGTCCCCGCACCGCCAATCGAAACGGGGCCGATATTAGGCCGCTTTCTGCTCAAGGAGCGATCGGCCGCCGTCAGCGGGACAGAGTATGCGTTGCATCGGGTCACCTATCCAGAGATTCCAAGATCAGCGAACTAGGTCCTCTGGGTTGTGGTTAGCAGTACGGAAGGAAGACACACTTCCTCTCCAGCATTCGTGTCGCTGTCGTGAGGATTATAGCACACGGCTTTGGCGCGGCAATCAGGCACCTACGAGGGTCGGAGCAGCTCCTCCACCTTTCCCCGGTCGACACGAGCGGTTAGATCGTAGCTCAAAGGGGCAACGGACACGACCCGGTCAACCGCCAGGGCGTAGATGTCCGAATCCGGCTCGGTCCGCTCTGGATGGGGGAGCGGTTCGTAGTCAATTGGGGCGGACTGCGCCAGGTCACGTCGCTGCGGTGGGACGGGCGCGTAGTACGTGTGTCGAGAGACTCGGGTCAGACGCCATGGCGTATCCGGCGTGGCACTGGAAGGGATGTCCAGCTTGAGCACGTCCGCATCATAGGGGAGCCGAACCTCCAGGAGTCGACGGGCGAAACGGCGCGCAAATCGGATCGAGGCGCCGAAGTCGACATCCTCAGACGGACGTACGTGCATATACTTCGGGGTTTGAAGGGACACGGCCATCGACGGCAAGCCGTTCGCCGCTCCCTCCAGCGCCGCCCCGACCGTTCCAGAGATCGTAATGTCCGCGCCTACGTTCTCGCCGTAGTTGATCCCAGAGATCAGAAGATCCGGCTTCCGGGGGGCTAGCTCCAGGAGCGCGTACAGTACACCGGCGGCGGGAGAGCCATCCACCCTGTACGCCGTCAGCCGTATGCCAGTCACACGCAGAGGATGGAAGAATACCTTTCCCTGGAGATCGTGCGGTAGGCTTCTTCCTGCCCCAGACCATTGGCGGCTGGGTGCCACGATGAGCACTTCGCCTAGAGGAAGGGCTGCCTCAGCAGCGGCCCTCAGCCCCGGCGACTCAATACCATCATCATTGGTGATGAGAATCAGGGGCGCCATCTGTGGGTAGCCTCACACAGCACAATCATGACAAGATTGAGGGTTCGCCGCCCGCGCCTCCCTGATCAGCCACCGTCCGGAAAAGATGACCCCCCTCAAGACTCCTGGGATGGCCTAAGCCAACCCAGTTGCTCTGTTCTCCTCATCGGCCAGGCGGATCCCCTGTTCCTCGTCCACAGTGAGCAGCAGCGCCCCTCCCACGATAAAGAAGATCACCAGTGAGACGATGCTCAAGCGGCTCGAGCCGGTGAGCTGCCCCACGACACCGAAGATAGCCGGCCCCAGAATGCCAGAGAACTTGGAGCTCACATCATAGAAGCCAAAGAGCTCTGCGGTCTTTGCCTTAGGTGCCAGCCTGCCATAAAGGGATCGGCTCAGCGCCTGCGACCCTCCCTGAACCGTCGCCACCAAGAAAGCCAGTATCCAGAAGTGGAGGCTGGTCTGGATGAAGTATCCACCGATGGCAATCAGCGTGTACACGCCCAGCGCCAGCAGGATTGACCGCTTGGCCCCCAGGCGCCTGGCCAGCCACCCGAAGGCAAAGGCAAACGGAACACCGACGAACTGCACGGCGAGAATGGCGCCGATCAGATCTGTGCTGGCGAGCCCGATCTCTTTGCCGAAGATGACAGCCATAATAATGATGGTGCCAATGCCGTCGTTGTAGAACCAGAAAGCGATCAAGAACTTGAACAGCTCCCGATAACGCCGAATCTCCCGAAACGTGCGCCCCAGGCGCTGGAATCCAGCTCGTAGTGGGTTAGAGCTCTCGCCCCTGCGGCGTACGAAGGGGGGTTCATCAACTCGGCGAAACAGGGGGATGGAGAACACGGCCCACCAGATCGCCACGCTCAAGAATGAGAGGCGGGAAGCAATCTCGGCATTGGGCAAACCGAACCACTCGGGCTTTAAGATCCAGGCCAGGTTGATGACGAGAAGCAGACCTCCACCAAGATAGCCGAGAGCGTATCCCTTTGTCGAGACTTGATCGATATCCTCGGACCGGGCCACGTGGGGGAGGAGGGCATCATAGAACACGATGGATCCCGAGAAACCAATGCGTCCCAGCACATAGAGCGCCGAGGCCAAGAGCCAGTCCCCGGTGCTCACCAGGACCAGAAGCGCGGTAAAGAGGATCCCCATCCCTGCGAATCCCCCAAGAAAGCGCTTCTTGGCCCCGCTGTGATCCGCGATGGCTCCGAGGATAGGCGCGGCGAAGGCAACCAGAAGCATGGCGACGGTATTGGTGTAGCCCCAGTAGCTGCTGGCCTGCACAGGCTCCAGCGTCGCTCCAGCCACCTCGCTGTAAAATGTGGGAAGCACGGCAGCCATGATCGTCGTGGCGAAGCTGCTATTCGCCCAGTCGTACATGCACCAGGCATTGATGGTCTTAGTGTAGGCAGCTTGAAGCTCAGCGTGCATAGTTCAACCTCCTTGCATGATTTCGGCCATTGTACCACAATAGTCCGGCGGGCCAAACACTGAGCATCCCTCTGAGCAGACTAGCGAACGTCGTCACTGTCCTCCCTCGTCGACCGCACGACGCGGTCGCGGAGCGTTGACTCAGCACAGCTTTTCGCCTATACTCCTTCTGTCAAAGCAATTGAACCGGGCCTAGCGTCATCACTCTCGGGGAGCTATGACGTCCCTGGCCCCGGAAAATCCAGCGGGCAACCAATGACGGGAGCTGGGCCAAGTGGTTAGACTAGTGATTGTCGGTCCAAACGGCGCCATGGGTCGGGCGCTGGTCAGACGTGCTGCGGTCCATCCCAGCATCGAACTCGTGGGAGGCATCGGGCCGAGCGGGCGAGACTACATCGGCCTTGACCTGGGACTCCTTGTCGGGTTGGGACGCCGCCTGGGGGCCGTGGTCCTCGAAGACCTGGAATCTGTCATCGACGACTGTGACGTGGTACTCGAGTGTACCAGACCGGAGGTCTCGATGACGATGCTCCAGACCTGCCTGGAGCACCGGAAACCCTTCGTCACCGGGACCACAGGCTTCTCCGCGCAACAGGCGAAGAAGATGGACCGAGCGGCGGAAACCGTGGCCGTCCTGCGGGCTTCCAACGGCTCGCGGCTCGTCCACCTCCTCTATGACCTGATCCGCACCGTGACGAAGCAGGCGGGGGAAGGCGCCGACATCGACATCGTCGAGATGCACGGTCGGACCAAGCGCGATGCGCCGAGCGGAACTGCCAAGGAGATGGGGGAGATCATTGCCTCCGAACTGGGGTACGACCTTGACGACATAGCGGAGTATGGATGGGAGGGCATGGGCGTCAGAGCACGAGGCTCCCTGCACTTCAGCGCCATCAGGTCCGGAGGCACGCCATCAACCCATCAGGTGATCTTTGGATTCAGGAACGAGAGGCTGGAGCTGACCCACCGTGCCTACAACACGGAGGCATTCGCGGATGGACTCATCGACGCCGCCATGTTCGCCAGCAGCCAAGCCGGCGGTTTCTTCACGCTGGACGACGTGCTGTGATCAAAGCGAGGACAGTGAGATGTCAGGACACCCTGAAGGATCAGATCAGCCCGTCGCGACCCCCATCATCTCCGTCGTCGGTTACTCCGGCAGTGGTAAGACGACGCTGCTGGAGAAGCTCGTCCGCGAGCTCAAGGGGCGGGGGTACGCGCTGGCCGTCATCAAGCATCATCATCAGCGCGGGCTTCAGTTCGACCAGCCGGGCAAAGACACCTGGCGGTTTACGCAAGCCGGCGCCGATCATGTCGTCCTGGCGGGGCCAGATCGGACCGTGCATATCCACACATTTGCGCAGGAACCCCCATTGGAGACTGTCGCGTCCGAGATCCAGGACGTGGACTTGATCCTCACCGAGGGCTACAAGCATGCCGACGCGCCCAAGATCGAGGTGGTACGGGGGCTAACCAAGACAGGACTGATCTCCCACCGAGACACCCTGGTGGCCATTGCCACCGACCAGGCGCTGGACATCGACGTTCCGCAGTTCGATCTGAACGACGTCGCCGGGTTGGCAGCCTACGTCCAGTCGCGCTTCCTTGAGTCGCGCTGATCGTCGGGGAACCAAGACTTGAGCCCCGGCGATCGCGACAGGCTGACCCGACCCCGGGGAGGGACTCTCCGCGCGACTGCGTGTGTCAAGCCCCGCCCGGTCCCCATGTAACGTCGCGGAGGGTGGTGGTTAGGACCGCACGCGACGTCGCGTTTCTGCCACATCGCCTCTGCTCGTGACCCCCCCGTGCAGCCCTGAGGATACCAATGGCGTGGGGGCAACTCAGTATTCGGCTGGTTTCACCTTAGCTTTGCAGGATGGTGGTAACCAAGCTACAATAGCCTGAATTCGGAGCACCGGAGGGCTGCCTGGCGCCGCCGATGGCCGGGTTGCCTGGCCTGCAACCGACGACGAATGCGGACCAGACGTAACGCGGGGGCGGCGTGGTGAGGTCATTGGGGCGCTTGGGCACTCTCGTAGAAGATCCCTGCAAGGGAAGCCAACAGGAGACCACCCTGAGACCGTCAAGACCCATCGTGGCTGGTGCCCGCGCTCGATGATCGTCAGAAGCCTTTCACACGTTTCTCAGTCGTGTAGGTGAATCCAACCGAGAGGGATCGATAATGGCAGGCAGTCCGGCTCTTTCGCCAACTCTCGGCTCCGCACTAGAGTATACACAGCGACCAGCCATCAAGGAGTGCGTCTTGCGCGTATCCGTGATCATACCTACTTATAACGAGAGAGAGAGCATTGAGGCACTGGTCACCCAGTTGCTCTCCCTTCCCCTCGATGTGCAGGCCATCATCGTCGACGACAACTCCCCAGACGGGACCGGTGCGATAGTGGACCAAATGGCGGAGGAACACAAGGGACGCCTGGAGGTGATCCACCGCCCGGGCAAGCTGGGCCTGGGGACGGCTCATGTGGCTGGCTTCAGGCGCGCCCTGAAGCAGGATGTGGATCTGATCTGCACCATGGACGCGGACTTCTCTCACCACCCGCGATACTTGCCCGACCTCGTGGATCGGATTGACCAAGGATTCGATCTGGTCGTGGGCTCACGCTATGTCGATGGAGGCGGCACAAGCGGCTGCACGCTGGCACGTAGGGTGCTGAGCTGGGGGGCCAACGCATTCGCGCGGTCGGGGTTGGGTCTGCGCGCCCGCGATGTGACGGCTGGTTATCGGTGCTATCGCCCTGAGGTGCTCGAATCCGTGGGCATTGACACCATTAGGGCCGATGGTTACTCCTTCCTGATTGAGCTGCTCTACCGCGTACAGCGTCTCGGCTGGCGCGTGGGCGAGGTGCCGATTCTCTTCGAGAACCGGCGTCAGGGCGTCTCCAAGATCTCTCAAGACGAAATCCTCAAGGCGGTGTGGACTGTGCTCCGGCTGGCTGCCAGGCGCCTCGCAGGTGGGGACACGCCCGGAAATGAAGGAGCCCCACGCCCGTAATGGAACACGTGCGCTGCAACCTGTGCGGGGCGGACGATGCCCGCGTGGTCTATCCGTCCACGGTGGACCAAGAGGGCGACTGGCGGGCCTTTCGCTGCACGCACAGCGGGTACGGGACCCATCCCCCCATCGTCCAATGTCAACAATGTGGTCTAGTGTACACTGATCCCCGCCCGGATGGGAAGGACATCCTCGAAACCTATCAGGCGGTGGAGGACCCACTCTATATCGAAGAGCGAGAAGGCCGAGTCCTCACCTTCGAGCATCACTTGAAGCCGTTGGAGCGATTGACTGGAGAGCCCGATGGGCGACCCCTCCTCGATGTGGGAGCCTATACCGGGGTCTTCGTGGAGATCGCGAAGGACCATGGGTGGGACGCCTGGGGTCTGGAGCCGTCAAGTTGGGCAGTGAGAGAGGCGCGGTCCCGCGGACTTCACATGGTCCAGGGCACGTTGGAGACTGCCGACTTGCCCGACAATGCCTTCGACGTGGTGACATTGTGGGATGTCATCGAGCACTTGACCGATCCCCGGGAGGCTCTTATCCAGGCGCGTCGAGTACTCTCCTCGGATGGGCTCTTGGTGGTCCACACCATCGACATCGACAGCCTCTTCGCACGGCTCATGGGCCCTCACTGGCCGTGGCTCATGGAGATGCACATCTACTACTTCTCGCGGCGCACACTGCGAATGATGCTGGAGCAGTGCGGGTTCCAAGTTCTCTCCGACAAACCTCAGGGAAGGTACCTACGGCTGGGGTACTTGATGAACCGAGTGGGCGCCTTGGTGCCCATGATGGGTCGCCCGGCGGAGTGGCTGGTGACCAAGCTCGGCTTGAGATCCACGGCAGTACCTGTGAACCTGGGCGATCTGTTCACCGCGTACGCACGCAAGCCTTCATCCCAGGCAGACGCGGGTAGGCATCTAGGTTGATTGCGGGTCTCCTCAAGAGCTCCCAACGAGGTGCAACGCAAACTCGAGAGGCATCAAGAAGCAATAAGCAGCGCATCTGCCACCGTGGAACAGCGCACGAGGCCCGAGCCACCGGACCATCCGACACGAAGACGAAGCAGCAGTGACCTGAGATTCTGAGCCCGCGGGTTCCCTCTACAAATGCCCGTGCAGTCGCACCTGGGGTCCGCTCATCCCAGCTGGCTGCCTACGAAGTCGCGGCGACCGCGCAGGAAGGGCTCGATCGGCATCGCCTGCTTTCCGGCCAATTGGATCTGCTCCAAGCAAAGAGCTCCCTCGCCAGTTGCGACGGCTGCGCCCTCTTCGAGCTCTACCACCGTTCCCGGCGCAGCGCCACCCTCCCAGTCCGGCAGTGGACTGGCCTTCAACACCTTAAGCCGCGAGCCGCGCCAGAAGGTGAATGTGCCAGGCCAGGGCGTGAAGGCACGAATCTTCTGATCCAGCTGGACCGCTGAACGGGCCCAGTCCAGTTCTCCATCCTCTTTCCGCAACCGATCCGCAAACGTCGCCTTGTCGTCATCCTGTGGCTGGGTGCGTAGCTCTCCAGCCAAGTAAGCCGGAAGGGTCTCCGCTAACAGCTCGGCGCCCACGTACGAGAGACGCTCCATCAGCGTGGCCCGGGTGTCGTCGGAACGAATCGGCTCCTCGCGTTGGGCAAGAATGGGACCAGTATCCAATCCAGCGTCCATCTTCATGATCGTCACACCAGTGAGTTCATCACCAGCCAGGATTGCCGCTGCAACCGGTGCCGCCCCCCGCCACCGAGGAAGAAGGGAAGCATGCACATTTAGACAGCCGTAGGGAGGCAGCTCCAGAACCTCTGGTGACAGAATCTGTCCGAAGGCAGCGACAACTATCACCTCGGGTCTCCATCCCGCAAGCCGGCTGACGCCCTCGGCGGACCGCAGGGACCATGGTTGATACACCGGGACATCGCGTGCCAGAGCCTCCTTCTTCACCGGCGATGGTCTCAGCTCGCGACCGCGGCCAGCCCCTCGGTCGGGCTGAGTGACGATGCCCACCAGTTGGTGTTTAGTAGCCAGCACGTTCAGCGCAGGTACCGCAAACTGCGGCGTTCCCATGAAGACAACTCTTCCCATAGCGCAACCATTCTAACACAGGGGCGTGGCCACGACAAACGCATGTGGTGTATGACATCCACCGCCGCGCAGTGAAGGACAGAGCACGGCCTTCCCAGGCCTACCTCTAGGCAAGCTGCAGGAGCCTCCCCAGGAACGGCGTCTTCTTCTCGATTGCCCGCTCGGGGCACATCTCATGGCAGCAGTAGCAGCGGATACACAGATCATAATCGTACTCAGGGGGATCCTGGCGTCCATTCTTGAACCGGAGCGCCTTGTCCGGCACAGGGCAGGCCTCCACGCAGCGACCACAGCGGACACAACGATCGGCGTCTATCACAGGCCTGGGCAAGACGGCGTTCTTGATGACGTTGTAGTGCGCGTAGGCCGCATAACTGGAGACCGGCTTCCGGATCACCTTGAAGTCGGACTTGAGGAACGAGTCGATGGGATCGCCCACGTACTCGATCTCTTCCTCTCGGAAGGAGCCCAGACCGCTTCGATGCCCTACCGCCGTCGTCGGCACGTACTCCGGATTCAGCGCCACAATGCGGGCAAACGTGGCGTCGACGGCGACCGAGTCCTCGGAGAGGATCAGGACACCCACGGGCCTGGGATCGCCGCTCCGCGGTCCATTGCCCTCCATAGCGACAATCCCGTCCATCACGTGGAGCCGCGGTTGCAGCTGCAGGTTCAATTCCACCAGCAGTTGACTGAACTCCTGGACGTCCGTGAACTGGACATGGTATAGCGCCTTGCGCTTTCCCGGAATGCAGCCAAACAAGTTCTTCACCGCCCCCGTAATTCTGGTCAGCTGATGTGTCTTCATTTTTGGAAGGTTGATGATCCCGTCGCACCCCAAGACAGGTTCGGCGATTGGGAAGCTGGCCACAGCTTCGCCCCTCCGATTCTCCAGGCGGACGCTACTCGAGAACTCCACGAACTCCGCACCAGCCCGCACTCCGGCTTCTAGGAGTCCCGACTGCCTTGCCGCACGAGCTGGACTGTCTATGCCTGGAGAGTCGCCAAAAGCCACATCGGCCCCTGCCTCCCGAAGCAAGCGTGCGCACCCTGCCAGGACCGCAGGATGGGTCGTCACCACCCTCTCCGGAACCTCCGCGGCAAGGACATTCGGCTTGAGAACAATCCGTTCGCCGCTGGTGACAAAGCGATCAGAGCCGCCGAGCAGGTCGACGCCACGCCTCAACCCAGCGTACACCAGATCCGGCTCGTAGGTCTCGCAGCGAATCACTGCAACCTTTGATCGACACATGCTGCCTCCGGGTGCTAGGTCGGCGCCACGGCGCCCTGCAGTACTGTCTCCCTTGCCGTCTTGCCATAGAACGCCGACACGATGGCGTAGATGAGCCAGCGCGGCGCGTGCCTTCCCAAGGCCGCAATCAGCTGATTCACGAAGCCTGGGACAATCACAGGCCGGCCAGCGAACAGGCCCTTCAAGGCACACGCCGCGACCCGTTCCGGGCTCATGCTGACCAACTCGCCAATGAGCCCGTGAGCCTCGATCTTCTGCCTGCATTCGCCATTGGTACGGATCCCATTCGGGCATAAGACACTCACAGCTACCGACGTGCCCCTCATCTCCTCCCGCAGCGCCAGACTGAAGTTGAGGACGAACGTCTTGGAGGACGCATAGACAGGCATATAGGGCATTGGGAAAAACGCAGCAAGACTGGCCACGTTGAGAATAAAGGCTTGGGGCCGGCGCTTAAGATCAGGGAGCAAGAGGCGTGTGAGCCTGACCAGAACCAAGTTGTTCAGCAAGATGCAGGACTCGTTCTCCCCCACAGTAGAGTCCTCGAAGCGGCTGTTATAACCGACGCCCGCGTTATTGATGAGCAGCGACACCTGCAAGTCCTGGCCTGCGATCCAGGCCACCAAGCTCTCCGGATTCCCGGATTTCGCAAGGTCCATCTCGACTTACTCCGTCCGCACGCCGAATAGCAGCGCAAGGTCCTGCGCCAGCTGTGCCAGAGCGGAGCCTGGCAGTGCGACGAGAAGGAGATCCATCGTCTGTCACGCACAATCTTCGGCAAACGCGCGTCCAAGGCCCTGGCTGGCACCAGTCACGAGGGCGACTTGCCCCTCCATGCTGCATTCCGATACGGCTGACAACTCGTGTCTCCACATATCCGCTTCTCCCCAAGTGCTGTATCTGTGGAATGATTGCCGGGCACGATCGTACCATGCACCCGAAGAGTCTTGCTATGACGGAGCCACTCACAAGCTATCAGTCAGTCACCAAAGCGCAGGGAGGACCCTTAAGATGAGATCGGGTCAGCCAGCCGCGCTCCGGACGAAGCGCGGCATCGGCCACCACGTCGGGGCTCGGGGTTCACCCTCCACGGACCTGTCGGCGCCCATCGCTCACGGCGCAAGCGGGCGTGTTCCCGCGAGACTTGCTGGCTGGCTA
>CAZGSX010000006.1:51584-58215 GCA_964528475.1 uncultured Anaerolineales bacterium | reverse complement strand
GTGCGATGCGGACCGGTGCGATGTCTACTCCGGCAGCTTCTGGGTCGCCCTGGGCTTTGGTTGGTGCGAGCCGAAGTCCTGGGCCAGTTGGCACGACAAGGGCAGCAACTGGTGGGACGATACTTGGTGCTACACGTTCGGAGCGCACGTGGATCTGGCGTACTTCGATCCGCCCGGTGGGGCGGCCGGCTGGTACCTTAACCCGGTGCCGGCGGCCGAGTGATTCTTCGCGACGATACAGACCAGTGCTTCCTGGTCATGGATGGGGAGGGGGCGCCGATTGGAGGATCCGCGCTCAACCTGACGCCCCTTCCCTTACAGCGATAGAAATCAAGAGGAGTTGCTCAAGGAGGGGCTGCTTGCGGCTGGGGCGGCGGGCCGACAGGAGAGGACGGAAGGTATGAACGGGCCAAGTGAGGGGAATGCAGCAAGCCGGATCGGTTGGATTGGTGGGGGAATGGTCTGCCTGGGGCTGCTCGCCTGGGCGATCGCGCTTAAGTCATCGCCGTCACCCGCCCCGATCGACGCGATCACACCTCTCCCAACAACCGCCTCGACCCCGAAGGCTGACCCTACACTGAGGCCTACCTCAACCTCGACGACCCGGCCTGCGCCTACCTTTTCGCCCGAGCCTGCGCCCTCTGTTACGTCAAGGGCGCAGACGGAGGATTCCCTGGCTGGGTTCGAGGGCTGCTGGGGTCTGGAGACGGAGGATGTGTCATTCGAGATCCAACTGGAACCTCACGGCAGCAGAATCCAGGGCTCCCTTCTACTCGTGAAGCTGTGCTTGGTGGCCGACGAACTCACCGCCTGCCGCATACGCGAAGGCACCTTGGAGGGAACGAGAGTGACCACGGACACGCTGGAGATCCACCTCTCTATCCTGGAGTACGATGACGAGGGCGTCGCCCGCCTCACGCTCAACCCGGGCGGAGCGACGCTTCGGTGGGAGGAGCTGGACTATCCGGCCGCTGGCCTGGCAGACGGCGCAACGCGCTACCTGCCGCCTTCGTTCATTTTGGTCCCCTGCGGCGGCTATGATCCACAAACAGACGAAGAGTACTAGGAGCTACGAACTCGCGGGACGATGACGATATTGACACCAGACTGGTCGCTGTCGCCAACGCAGTCCATAAGCGGGCTGGCGGCTCTTTGGCATGTAACTCACCAAGGAAAGAACGATGAAAAGCAACACACATCTAAGGCTCGTAGTGATCATAGCGCTGATCAGCGCTACCCTCGTGGCCTGTGGGGGGGAACCGCCCACTCCGACCCCGATACCACCAAGCCTGACACCCACTCAAACCCCCACGCCCTCAGCCGGCGAGCACATACAGCAGGGGGTAGAGTACGCCGAGCGAGGGCAGTTCGACAAGGCGCTTGCTGAGTACAGGAGGGCCATCGAACTCGAGCCGGACAATGCCGATGCCTACCGGAACGTGGGAACGTCCTTGGGCGAACAGGGCCAGTGGGAGGAGGCCGCCGTCGCCTACGAGAAAGCGATCGAGCTTGATCCCGAGTTCGGTGAAGCCTACGGTGACCTGGTAGCCGCCTACCTCAAACTGGATAGGCTGTCTGATGCGGTTGTCGCCGGGGAGCAGGCCATCGAATTGAGCCCCGACTATTCCGGAGCGCACAACAACCTGGGGGTCGCTTACAATGAGCAGGGTCGAAAGGACGAGGCCATAGCCCAATGGGAGAAGGCGATCCAGCTAGATCCCGATAGTGCAAATCCCCGCGTGCATCTCGGGCGTGTCTACGGGATGCTGGGACGGCTCGACGAGGCCGTCGTTCAGCTACGGGAGGCCATCAGAATCGATCCTGACTACGCCAACGCCCACTTCAATCTGGGGATGGTCTATCACTTACAGGACGCTAGTGTTCAGGCGCTCTCCGAGTTCGAAGAGACCATTAGGATCGACCCCGATCACGCCATGGCCTACTACAATTTGGGTATCATCCATCGCGATCAGGGGGCGACTGAGGAGGCGATCCGAGGCTTTGAGACCTATCTCCGACTCTGGCCCGACGCCGACAACAGGGCCATGGTGGAGGAGGAGATCGCCAAACTCACGGGGCCCGCGATGGACGAGTACAGCAATGCCGCGGGCGGCTATAGCCTGCATTATCCCGAGGGCTGGTACCACGCCGAAAGGGAGACCGAGGTTATGCTGGCTCCGAGCAAGGAGGATTACGAGGCCTCTTCCCTCAGATCCCCCTTGCTCACGTTCATCAGCTGGCCTTTGGGAGAAGCGACCAAGAACTTCGGCCTGGAGGAGACCGCCGCAGCGGTCGAATTCCTGGAGGTGATGGCTGAGGCCCTTGACGTGGAGACAGGAGAGATGGAGAGCGTGGAGCTCAGTGGCTACCCGGCTGCCGTTGCGGTCACCTCGGGCTCTATGGACGGTTCACCCTATAGAGGCGATCTGATCATCATCCTGGTTGGGGAGAGGCTCTTCCTGGCGGAGGCGCTGGCTCCCATCGATCAGTGGGGGAGCTTCCGCCCCACCTTCGTGGATATCGTCAACAGCCTCTCCTTCTTCGAACCGCAGGCCGACGAGGATACTGCGCGCGGGGACTACAACACGGTTTTCCCGTTGCCAACGAACGTGCAGAACTTCACGGGTCAAGGAGGGGAGAGCCAGGTCAACTTCCAGACGGATCTCGCTATGGATGAGGTGATCGTATTCTACCGGGATGCCTTCGCTGAAATGGACCTATCGGAATACGATCTGCTCACATCCATCGAGGATGAAGGTTTCAGCATGGTGTTCACCGGCTGGCCCAGCGGCGAGGAGCTGGTCATCCAGGGCGTCGTCTTCGGCGAGAGCACAAATGTCAGCATCCGCCTTGAGGAGGTCCTGGACCACTGAGACAGGCCAACTTGAAGAGCGGGTTGGCGTCGGACTCACCCCGCCGAGAAGCGCACGGGGGCAGCCACGCTCCCGTATTGTCAGGCGAATGCAGCCCATAGAAATCGCATCAAGGAGGTCGAGATGAATCACAAGAGGGGGCCAATAGCAGTCTACGCTGTGCTGCTGCTGCTGCTTGCTTGCATACTAGCCAGCCCCACGTTGGCGATGGAGGCAGGGCCGGAAGGCGCGCGCGCGGGGCCGCAACAGGCGGCGAGTCAGCCGTCAGCCCCGGACAGCGGCGAGGATACCTACAATACGGTCATCACGGTCACCAGCGGAACCGACCCGGACGATAGCAAGAGCAAGAGGTGCTCGACCGAAGCGGTCTGTACGCTCCGCCGTGCCATCGTCGAGTCCCGAGGGCTGGCGCCTGCTCAGTTGCCGGCCCTGATCGAGTTCGACATTCCAGCCACCCCCGCAGAGGGCTACAACAGCAGCCTGGGGGTCTGGGAGATCCAGATATACAACACGACCGATCTCCTGGCCTTCAGGCGCCTGAAGGGGCAGGTCACCATCGACGGATCCACCCAGCCAGGCGGACGGATGGATGGGCCCAAGATCATCCTCATCGGCCCCGGGACGGGTCAGAAGACCGGCCTGCTCGTCGGCGATGTCGCAGGCGACGATGAGATCGTTATCCGTGGCCTGGGCATGCAGAACTTCAATCCTCACATCATGATCAACCATGACCGCAATATCGTTGAGGATTGCTGGTTTGGCCTGTCCAGCGATGGGACCACCCTCAGCTCCGGCTCTGATACACAGCCCGAAGGCGGCAGCGGCGTGGCCATGCTTGAGAGTGCGGATGACAACATCATTCGAAACAACACATTCGCCGGATTCAACGGGGTGGCGGCAGCCATCCGGGGCAAGCGCAATGCGTTCACCGGCAACTGGGTAGGCATGCGCGCCGATGGCACCGTCCCCATCCCGCACCAATTCGACAAGCACCCCTGCACGGGCGCTACCTGGACCGGTGGAACGGGCATCACCGTATCGGGGGACAACCATCGGATCGGTGGACCCAACGAGGCCGATGGGAACCGCTTCGCCGGTCTCTATCTGCGCATATTTGATGAGTCCGAGCAGCCCTTCGCCATTGAGTCGAGCGGGACCGACGACGACAACCTCATCCAGAACAACATCATCGGCCTAGACGCGTCTGGTCAGACGGTCGGAATTTGCGGGCGTGGCATCAAGCTCAGCGGCGGTCCCAAGGGGACAGAGGTGATCAGCAACACGATCGTCGAGCCGGGTCTGAGCGCCATCCTGATGAATGACTCCGTCATTGTCGACCGGCTCAACGGCAACACGCTGCGGGGCAATGTCATCAGACGAGATAGCGACTGGCCGGAGGAGCAAGGCGATAACAAGTTCCCAGAGGCCGCCATCGCCTACGGCGCTGGCGTCCCCGAACCGCTCCGCACATTTACACCGGCTCGGATCACGCAGATCAACGGCACGAGCGTGAGCGGCACCAGTGGAGCAGGCAGCCCCTGTCCCTACTGCATGGTCGAGCTGTTCCTGGACGATCGAGACACGGTCGTAGAGGCGCTACAGTCCCTCGCTGTAGTGACCGCTGACGCCCATGGGAACTGGGCAGCGACGCTGCCGGCGCCTCTGGGAGATGATCAGGCTCTGCGCACCATGAGCACCGTCCCCGATGACTGGACCATCGCCGGCCTGGACGCGGGAACGACATCCAACCTGTCCTTGCTCTACAGGGAAGGGTACCAAGTGTTCCTCCCGCTGGTTCTACGGGGCTTCTAGAACGAGGGACTGCGGGACAGTACCAGGAAGGGGCGGTGGGCCGGGTTGGTTACTCGGCCTGCCGTCCCCGACTGTCAGGCCGAGGGATCACCCAGCGACGTCCTCAACCGTCCCGATGAGCGACCATGGCCCCGCCCACGAAATCCGCACGCGGGCCAGTTGGCCGCGCCAGTCGCCTTCGTCCTCGAAGTAGACCAGCTTGTCCGTCCGTGTCCGCCCCCACCAGCGATCCTTTTTCTTGCCCTCCACCAGGACCTCGACCGTCGCGTCCAGCAGCTGGGCGTTGATCTCTCCGACAATCTCCGCCTGGAGATCGTCGAGTGCCTTGCGGCGGCGCTCCTTCTCCTCGGGCGGCACGTCGTCCTGGTAGCGGCGAGCAGCCAGCGTCTGCGGACGGGGCGAGTAGCGCGCGATGTGCGCCTTGTCCAGGCGTAGCTCAGCCAGTAGGTCGTAGGTGTGCTGGAACTGCTCGTCTGTCTCGCCCGGGAACCCGACGATGATGTCCGTGGCGATCGATACGCCCTCAACGCGCTCCCGAATGCGCGCCACGAGGCGCCGGTAATCATCCGCCGTGTAGCCGCGCTTCATCCGTCGCAATACCTCGTCGTCGCCGGCCTGTACCGGCACCTCAATGTGCTCGCAGACCTTGGGCAGTTCGGCGACGGTGTCCAGTATTTCATCGGTCATCCAGTTGGGATGGGAGGTGAGGAAGCGGATCCGCTCCAACCCATCAATCTCGTGCAGTCGTCGCAGCAGCGAGGGCAGGGAGGGCTTTCCTGGGAGGTCAAGCCCGTAGCGGTCCACGATCTGCCCCAGGAGCGTGATCTCCTTCACCCCCTGCGCTGCCAGCACACGCGCCTCGTCTACGACATCATCCATCGCCCTGCTCCGCTCGGGTCCGCGGCGATAAGGTATGATGCAATAGGAGCAGGCATGCGAGCAGCCTAAGACGGCTGAGACGTACCCTGACACCAGTTGCTCTCTCTCTCGGGCCGGGAGGATCAGATCGCCGTCTTGGAGTCCGTAGCGTTGCAGAACGTTTCGTGTCTGCATCGCCCGGCCTTGGTCGATCAGCCCGCGTTCCGCTAGATGATCCAGGAGTGGACGCGGGTCTGACGGCGGCATGAATACGTCGACCCAGGGATACCGCCGCTGTAGATGGTCCGTATCGCCGCGACCAACAAAGCAGCCCATCAAGCCGATGACGATCTCCGGATGCTCGCTCTTCAACGGCTTCAGGGAACCCAATCGCCCGTAGATCTTGTTCTCCGCCGATTGGCGCACCACACAGGTGTTGAGCACCACGATGTCGGCCTCCTCGGCGCGCTCGACCGGCGCGTGGCCCAACTGCTCCAGGGCTGACTCCAGGCGTCGCGAGTCGGCCACGTTCATTTGACAGCCAATGGTCCAGATGTAGTAGTTCACGCTCATCCCCGAGCTCCGGCGGTCCACCCGCTTGAGCCGATTGCCTTCTCTCCAGCTTTCCGTATCTGTACTTGATGGTCAGCTACATGCTACAAGGATTCAGGTCTCCGTCAACTCAACACCGTCCCGGAGCCCGCCTAGCTGGTTTGGAGGTGCGCCTTCGTCCGTCTTTCTGTGATGATCAACTCCAGTTCCCTGGCCCGAACGCTGCCCGGCTCGGTTCAGCGGTCACTCCCCCCGGTCTATCCGCCACATGCGGCTAGCGTGAGCCTCGCGCGCCCTCAGTTCCCTCTGCTGGATCAGTGAGGGTCAACCGCGCGGCGTATGCCGCGGGATCTGCATCCGCTCATGGCCCGCGTCGGTGGGCGCCGCAAGATGCACATCGAAGCCCAGCGCCGCGTCCAGCATGGCGTAGGCGATCCCCCTAGTTCCGGAGGTGGCGTCGAGCAACGCTCTGACCGGGGCCAAAGCACCGCTTCTCTGTGCCTCTCGGATGATGGACAGGGCAGCTCGATCCTTCA
>CAZGSX010000006.1:0-51484 GCA_964528475.1 uncultured Anaerolineales bacterium | reverse complement strand
GCCAACCTTCACCTCTGGCGAAGGCCCCCACACGGGCTGGCGAGGGCGCTGTTGCCTTCGGCCTAGACGTCGTCCTGGGAGGACACGGTGCATCCAGAGCCTAGGCGCTCATCGCCCTCGCCCCAGACAGATACACAGCAAGTACCGTACGCTATCGTTAGTAGTCATGACACGCTTAGACCCTACGACGGAGCATACGTCGCCTGTCAACGGAGTCGAGCGCCATCTGGGAAGGCGATCTCGGTGCATCAGCAGATTCGCGGCAGCAGCTCGCCCAACGGCATATCCACTACCCGGCGGCCGCCGATACCTGTGTGGGCTAGAACCATCCCCGGATGCTCGGCGGTGACCTCGCCGATGCGTGCTGCATTCACTCCCAGCGGATGTCCTTGCAGGGCATCTAACGCCGCCTCGGCCTCCTCCGGCGGTACAAACATCACCACTTTCCCCTCGTTCGCCACGGTGAACGGGTCGAACCCCATCATCTCACAGGCCGCCGCCACAGCAGGACGCACGGGCACTGTCGCCTCCTCTACTTCAATGCCTACGTCGGAGGTGCCCGCCAGCTCGTTCAACGCCGCCGCCAGGCCTCCGCGTGTGGGATCGCGCAGGCAGTGGACGTGGGGCGCGACGCTCAAGAGCGTCTCCACCAGCCCGTTGAGCGCGGCACTGTCGGAGACGAGATCGGTCTCGAACGTGAGCCCCTCCCGCTTGCTGAGCACGGCGATGCCGTGGTCGCCCAGCGTACCGTTGATCAGCACCACGTCCCCAGGCCGCAACCGGTCAGGGCCAATGGTCACCCCGTCCGGCACGATTCCCACCCCGGCCGTGTTGATGTAGATGCCATCCCCGTGGCCCTGCTCGACCACCTTCGTGTCCCCGGCCACGATCTGTACCCCGGCCTTGCGGGCGGCCTCGGCCATGGAGTGTACCACATGCTCCAGCGTCTCCATCGCCAGTCCCTCCTCCAGGATGAACCCGGCGGTGAGCCAGAGCGGGCGAGCGCCGCTCATCGCCACATCGTTGACCGTGCCGTGCACGGCCAGCGAGCCGATGTCTCCCCCGGGGAAGATCAGCGGGCGGACGGTGAAGGAGTCCGTCGAGATAGCGAACCTGGGGTTGCGTTCCGTCGAGGGCACGACAGCAGAGTCGGCCATCTGGCGCAGGTAAGGGTTGTCCAGCGGGGCGGCGAACATCTCTCGGATCAGGTCGTTCATCATCTTACCGCCCGCGCCGTGGGCCATGCGGATAACGTTTTCCATAGGCGTTCTCGTCCTTTCAGCGTAGGTGACTGCGTCGACCCCGTCTCAAGGGTTCTCTCTCAGCCCGACCATCATCGCCAGCACGATGTTAACGGGGAAGACGAGCGTCTCACCGGCAACCTCTGCTCTCGCTAATGTTGCCTCGATGCGGCGTAGGCCAGCGGCGTAGCCCTCGTCGCTCAGAAGCGCGAGTTGGGAGCACGCGTTCTTTCGTAGGAACGGGTCCTCTAGCACCTCGCGCCCAACTTTGTGGTCCACGATGTGTTCCACCACCTGCCACGTGGTTCGCTGCACGCCGCTGGCCGTCATCCAATCCAGAATGGCGCCCCAGGTCGGGAAGCGTTTCAGATCGGTCTCGTAGGTTCCCTCGAACATGTCGTAGACGTACCAATCGTCGCGACGCCCGTGGGGATCGCTCCCGACCACGGCCACGGCGCCACCTGGCCTGAGCACATCCTGGGCTTCGTGGATGAAAGCCTCGGGATCGTCGAAGTGGTGGATAGCGTTGACGCAGAAGACCAGATCCATGGTCTCGCTGTGGAAGGGCAATCGGCCTCCACGGCCCTGCGCCAGCCAAAAGCTCTCACCCCGTCTGGCAGCTTCATCCAGCATACCTGCGGAGAGGTCCAGGCCATAGAGTCGACGGCGCTCGAGGGCTAGGTCGGCCAACCATCGGCCGGTGCCGCAGCCGACCTCCAGGATTTGCTCGGCCTGGAGGTCCTGCGCCAGAGCTTGCAATGCGGCGCAGACGCCATCCAGGCGGTTGGCCTTGAACCGTTGGTCGTACGCGGGCGCGATGCGGTCGTAGTCGACGTGCCTCGAGGCCCTGCCCGCGCCGGTCACTTTGGTCATTGAGGAGCTTCTCTTGCAGTAGTCATCATCGCTACAACGCTGGTGAGACCGGAGAAGGCTCAGTATCCTCTCCTGGCCTGCCGGCCCTTGCCGCAGCGCACTACGATGGACGTTCTCCATAGCGATAATATGCAGCGCATGCCCCCTCGGCGCTCACCATGCATGGACCGATCGGACTCTGCGGGGTGCATGCCGTGGCGAACAGGGCGCACTCGGGTGGGGTAAGCTCACCTCGCAGGACGTCCCCGCAGCGGCAGCCTGGTGGTTCGCGGCTGGGCGGCACGTCGGCTCGACCAGGGTCCACCACCGAGAACACATGGGCAGCGTCGAAACGGGCGTAGCGCTCCCGCACCCGTAGGCCGCTGGCGGGAATCGTGCCGAAACCGCGCCAAGGCGCGTCGGCGATCTCAAAGACGCGCTCCATCGCTTGCTGTGCGGGGACATTTCCCTCCGGCTTCACGCTCCGGGGGTAGGCATTGTTGACCTCCGGGGTGTCCTGCTCAATCATCGTCACCAGAGCTAGGATGGCTCGCAGAAGGTCCAGCGGCTCGAAGCCGGCGATGGCACAGCCTATCTGATACGCATCGGGAAGAAAGCGCCAAGCGTCCGAGCCGATGACGGTGGTCACGTGTCCGGGCCCGATGACGCCATCCAGCGCCACATTCCCTGCATCCAGGATGGCCAGCGTGGCCGGGGGGGTCAGCTTGTGAGTGCTAAAGATGGTGAAGTTCTCCAAGCCCCTATCCTCAGCTGTCAGCACGGCCGATGCGACCATGGGCGCCGTAGTCTCAAATCCCACGCCGAGAAAGACCACCGGTCGGTCGGGATTCTGATAGGCCACCTGCAGGGCGTCCAACGGCGAGTAGACGACGCGTACGTCGGCGCCATTTGCCTTCGCCTCGGCCAGCGACGTGTGACTGCCAGGCACACGCATCATATCGCCGAACGTGGTCAATACCACCTCCGGCACCCGGGCCAGCGCGATGGCATGGTCGAGATCGATGGCGGAGGTGACACAGACGGGACAGCCTGGCCCGGATCGTAGCTCCACTGTATCTGGCAGGAGCGCGGGGATGCCAAAGCGCAGGATAGCGTGTGTGTGCCCCCCGCAGAATTCCATCAGCCGCACCGGGCGGGTGGAGCGATTGTGGATCGCCTGCGCGACGGCGCGAGCGGCCCCCGGATCTCGGAACCTTTCGCTGAGCGTCATAGCTGGGCCTTGACCGCTGCGATGACGGCCTGCCCCAAGGAGAGCCCGCCGTCATTTGGTGGGACCTGGCGGTGCCTATGGACGACGAAGTCCGCCTCCTCCAGAAGTGGTAGGAGCCGTTGCAGCAGTGTTACGTTCTGGAACACCCCGCCGGAGAGGGCGACCTCATTCAAGTTGGTTTCCTCTCGCAAGCGCACGCAGGTGTTGCGGATCATCCGCGCGACGCCGTTGTGGAATTTGGCGGCGATCACGCCGACCGAGACCCCTGTCTTGAGGTCGGTCACGACCTCTCGTATCAGGGGTGCCGAATCGATCACGTGATCATCGTAGCCAAACCGGTATGCCTCTTCAACCCCTGGTGCCACGATGGTCTCCAGCTCGATGGCTGCCTGAGCCTCGTAGTTGATCTCCTGCCGCACGCCCGCCAGCGAGGAGACGGCGTCAAACAGGCGCCCACTGCTGGAAGTGGGAACAGTATTGACCTGGCTCGCGAGCTGTTCGGCCAGCACGGTTCGCTCCTCGCTCGATGCCGCCCTCACTGCTGACAGGCTCTCATCCCATTCGACGTCCGCAGCCCACAGATGCGCCAGCGCGATGCGGTAAGGACGTCGGATAGCAGCATCCCCACCCGGGAGGGGAACGTACTTCAGATGCACTGCCCGACGGAAGCCCGCGTAGTCCATAATCAAGAACTCGCCGCCCCAGATGGCCCCGTCGGTTCCATATCCCGTTCCGTCGAAGGCGACACCGATCAGGGGGCGATCGCCTGTCAGGCCGTGCTCAGCCATGCAGGAGGCGACCTGCGCGTGGTGATGCTGGACGGCGATGCGGGCCTCATAGGCGTCGGACTGCTCCTTGGCGTAGCGCGTTGAGAGATAACCCGGGTGCAGGTCGTGCGCGATAATCCTGGGCTCGATGCGGAACGTCCGCTTGAGCTGCTCCACCATGCGCTCGAAGAACACCAGCGTCTCGTAGTTCTCCATGTCCCCGATGTGCTGGCTGAGGAAGGCATATCGATCCCGGGTGAGACAGAATGTGTTCTTCAGCTCCCCACCCACGGCCAGTGTTTGAGTCATTGGGAAGGGGAGGTGAACGGGGTAGGGCGCGTAGCCCCGGGAACGACGGATGGGCAGCTCCTCTCCCGCGAGAACCCGGCTCACACTGTCATCGCAACGGGCGTGGATCTTACGATCGTGCAGCAGATACGCATCCGCGAGGGTCCCCAACCGCTCCAGTGCCTCGTCGTTATCGGTGGCGATCGGTTCCTCGGAGTAGTTGCCGGAGGTCATCACCAGCGCGCACGGGAAACCGCCCTTGGGCTCCAGTAGCAAGTAGTGGAGCGGGGTGTAGGGCAGCATGACCCCCAGGGTGACATTGCCGGGGGCCACTGCCTCCGAGATAGGGCTTGCAACACGCTCGTCCAGCAGCACGATGGGCCGCTCCCGGGATGTAAGGAGTTGGCGTTCCTCCTCATTCAGTCTGCAGAACCGTGTGGCTGCTTCCAGATCGAAGGCCATCAGCGCGAAGGGCTTGTCCACGCGTCCCTTACGTTCTCGCAGCTTCCTCACGGCCTCGTCGTTCGTGGCGTCGCACGCCAGGTGGAAGCCGCCCAAGCCCTTGATGGCGACCACGAGGCCATCCATCAGGGCCTGCCGAGTCGCCATGACCGCCTCGTCCCTGCTACAGACGGAGTCTGGCTGTCCGTCTCGCATCACCAGGAAGGTCACCTGCGGCCCGCAGACCGGGCAGGCATTGGGCTGGGCGTGAAACCGACGATTGGTCGGATCGTCGTACTCGGCCTGGCAATTAGGGCACATCGTGAACGGCGCCATGGTCGTCTGGGGGCGGTCGTAGGGAATATCCCTTATGATGGTGAACCGCGGTCCGCAGTTGGTGCAGTTGATGAACGGGTAGCGATAGCGCCGATCGCTGGGGTCAAAGAGCTCATCCAGGCAGTCGTCGCAGATCGCGATGTCCGGTGAGATGGGCTGGAACGCCCCCGGTTGTGCCTCCGAGTGGCGGATGGCGAAGCCGCCCGGGTTGGGGATCTCGACCTCATCCACCCCAATCTTCCGCACCGTGATGCTGTCGATGTGGGCCAGAGGGGGCGCCTCGGATTCGAGGCGCTCTGTGAATGATTCCAGAGCCGAATGGGCCCCGACCGCCTCTATCTCGACTCCGGATGAGCTGTTGAGCACCCACCCCGACAGGCTCAACTCTCCAGCCAGATTATAGACGAAGGGGCGAAACCCGACGCCCTGCACGACCCCCGTGATGCGAATGTTGCAAGCTGCTGCTTCTGATCTGGTCATCAAATGCTCAGTCTAGGTAATAAAACATAGTCGAGTCTTCATTATAACCGGGATAACTCTCCTGTCCACTTCACCAGCGTCACATCAGAGCCGTCCCAGCAGAAAGAAAGGGCGCGTCAGACGCGCCCTGGCCGTGCTCGATGGACCTCGGGAAGCCAACCGCTGGGATTATAGCACTCGGGCCTGCCGACGTCAACGACCGACTGGCACTGGGCTGGCACGACTGCTCTCCAGGCCGCGTGTTGCACGGGTGAGGCCCCTCTCCATCCTGGCAGTTCCCTCATCGCCTCCGGTCGGCGTGCTCACAGCTTCGGGGCAGCCTTGTGACGCGTCTGTGACACGGTTGCTCCCGTCATCGCGCTTGCCCCCGCGTGGCAGGACGTGGATGTCTGCTGACGATCAGCGGTCGTGGGTCGGGCGGCCTCATGCTCCAGCGACAACCCTGAGGGATGCGAAAGCTGAGCCTTCAGCGCCGACGGCTCAGCGAGGCCGGCGCTGGGGGCATAGGTTCAGTCAACGGCACCGAGCATTGTGAAGATGCCTTACTAATGGTGTGACATACTTGGCGCCTGGAGCGTTCTTTGCAGAGCTGTGGCCGGCAGCGACTGCGGGGCCAGAGCCCTGCCGCGCTACACGTGTATTCGCTTCGGGGGACCGGACTTGGGCACCGAATAGACCCGCATCCGGTGCTCATAGTCGAGCATGACCAGCAGGCTGGTTGGTCGCGTGCCCAGCAGCCGGGTCGCTGCTGCACCATAGCGTTGAACCTGGGCCAGGTAGTCCTCCCGACGAAGCAGCCCTTCGAAGGCGGCTTGACTGCGGACCTCATCCGTCTTGAATTCGACGAGGGTCCACCGCCCCTCCCGGCGGTAGAGGAGATCGATCGCCCCGCTGTCGAGCCGTCCTTGTTGGTGGAGGGCATACGGCACCTCGTGGAGGCGGCGCTGGGCCGAGACCACGCGCTCGAATAGGCTACTCCTCCGGAAGCGCAGCAACAGCCGTTCACTCCGCCGTCGGGCGTTGGCGATCTGCTGGGCGTCAAACAGCCCAGCGGCACGTGCTCTCGCCTGCAGCCACGGCCGCAGGGCCGCGTCATCCATGCTGCTGGGCAGCCGCCAGGCTGCCAACGCTTCATGCACCAGGTCTCCGACCACCCGTGATGGTGCCCTAGCTTGCTTTCCTTCGGGCACCACCCGCCCCACCAGCTGCCGCGTCTCTCCCTCCCTCGCCTTCCGCCCCACCTGCGGCAGCGGTCCCAGAAGGGGAGGGGGCATGATGGGGATGTCGGTGGTCCCTTGCTCGTCTACGGTAGGCCCCGCTGTGGGCTGGTAGGTGGTGCAGTGCGGCTCATAGATGAAGCAGCCGACTCGCGTTCCGTCCCCGCGCAACTCTCGGTAGTGAACCCGGCCTCCCTGCTCATCGTAATCCAGCTCAATTTCGTGCAGACCCAGCGGTCTGCCGAGTTTGCCCAGCCAGCCCCCCAGCTTGTAGGGAGTACCGTCCTTTCTGATGCCAGAGAAGTGACCGCTGACGAGCAGCTTCTCCTGAGCCCGGGTCGCCGCCACGTACAGCAGTCGATCGGACTCTGCGGCTGCTTGATCCTGCTCACGCGCCCGGGCGAGGCGGTAGGTGGCTGCCCGTTCGTCGTCCGGATCCTTCAGGGGCAGCAGGACGCCCAGTTCCGGGTCGGTGATCACACCTCTTCCGCCGCCGCCGCCCCACGTAGCATCACCCAGGACGACGATAGGGAACTCCAGCCCCTTCGCCTGATGTACGCTCATGATCTGCACCGCGCCGCCACTGAGGGATCGAGCCTCCCCCTCGCGTGCCCCGCTGTCCTGCACGCTGCCCACGTACTCGACAAATGCCCCCACCCCCACCAGCCGGCTCTCACGGGCCGCGTTCAGCAGCTTATTCACATTCCTCACCGCTCTCTGCTGACCCGCCCTCAGGAGCGCCGCCCGGTAGCTCGTCGCGTCCAGGTAGTCCTTGAGCAGATCGCCCACCGCCGTCCGTCCCGCCATTGTGTGCAGCTCTTTTACCAGGCCCACAGCCCGGGTGGCCCGCCTCTCAGCGACGGGATCGAAGCCCACGCCGCCCTCCTGCAGCGTATTCCAGAGGGGGCCCGGCGCCTTCTCTCGGGCACGCACGAGCTCATAGATGGCCGCGTCGGATAGGCCAACTGCCGGAGAGCGCAGCAGGCCTACCAAGGCGAGATCGTCGGTCGGGTCGGATAGCGCGCGGAGGGCATTGAGTAGGTCCCGGATCTCAGGTCGGTCGTAGAATCCGCGCCCGGCCACCGTCACGTAGGGCACACCCGCTTCATCCAGGGCATCCTCGTAGTAGCTGAAGGAGCTCGAGGCGCGGCAGAGGATAGCCATGTCACCATATCTCAGGGGGCGGAGCCCCTCATCATCCATCACCTGCGCTCCGGTGTCGACCAGCTCGCCCAGACGGCCGCACAGGGCCCTGGCAGCTCGATCGAGCGCGCCGGCTCCCTTGCTACCCACGGCGAGGTGAAACTCCGCATAGGGCGCTTCGATGCCCGGCCCCGGGTCCTCTCGGTGAGGTGCGATGGGCGCGAAGGGCTCCGCCCACGGGCGGTGTGGATCGTCCTTCTCGCCCAATACGGGCTTCAGCAGGGCGTTCAGATCTCTCACCAGGCCGCGGTGGGCACGATAGGAGGTCTCCAGGGAGTAGCCTAGACCTTCACGGCCCGCGATCCGTTCCCGCTCTGCGCGGAAGACGGTCACATCCGCCCCCCGGAATCCGTAGATCGATTGCTTGGCATCCCCCACGATGAACAGCGTCCCGGCGTTCGCGCCCAGTAGGCGCACCAGGCGCCGCTGTCGCTCGTTCGTGTCCTGAAACTCATCGACCAGGATCGCCTCCACCTCTCGCTGCCATCGAGCCTTCACCTCGGGATAGGCTTGGAGGAGCTCCACTGCCCCGTGCTCCAAGTCGTCGAAGTCCAGGACGCGTTCATCTCGCTTTTTCGACTGGTACCGCTGGCACGCGAATTGGAAAACCGCCCGGAGGCCGGGCATTGCCTCAGCCAGGGTCTCGTCCAGTGGGTTGAGTTCGAGGGAAAGCAGGTCTGCATGCTCCCGCCACAGCTGGCGGAGGGCCCGTAGCGCGTCTTTGACCGCTGCCTTCTCCGCCTTTCCTCCGGGCCAGGCCTTGTAGCTCCCGCCCCCCAGGCTGATCGCGTCCAGCCTAGACAGTCCCGCCAGGCGTGCCTCCAGCTGTTCCCGGATCTCATGTCGGCGCCCGATGTCTCTGTCGGAGGCGGTCTGCCGCACTTGTCCAGGTTCGTCTCTGCCAATCCTGTCCCCGTCGATCTCGGTTCCCCCATCTATCGCCTGCAGCGCCAGTCTGCGCCCCAGGGCCATGGCGTCGTCCGCTTCGATAGGCCTGCTTCGCTGCAGTGTGGACACAGCCTCCGTCCAGGCCGGCTCTGACAGCAGCACCCTCAACCTGCGTCGTTGCTCCTCGATCAGAACCTCCCGCCAATGGGAGAGCGGCTCTCCCGGCGCCGCATCGAACGCCCTCCTGGCGTCCAGGCGCTGCCCCATGAGGGCCTCCAGGATGGCTCGCAGACGCTCTGGGCCCTCCAGTATTTCGAACAGTCTTACCCCATCGGGGTCATCTGCCGCCCAGGCCAGGGCGTCGTCCAGGACCTGTCGCCGCAACAGCGTTGCTTGTGCTTCCTCCAGGACGCCGAAGCGTGGATCGACGAGAGCCTCAGCGGGATGAGCGTGCATCATCTCGGCGCACAGGCTGTGGATGGTGCCGATGCGAGCCGCGTCCAGTCCTGCGTACGCTGCCTGCCAGCGCTCTCGTTCGCGCGGCCCTAATTCGCCGTGGGCTACATATCGCCGCACCTCGGCGCGCACTCGGTTGCGCATCTCCCGGGCGGCCTTGCGCGTGAAAGTGATCGCGACGATGCTCCGCAGCGGCTTCCCCTCTGCCAGCAGCGACAGGTAGCGCGCCACCAGCGTGCGTGTCTTGCCCGTACCCGCGCCCGCAGTCACCACCACGTCGCCTCCGCGGGCCCGGATCGCCGGGAGCTGCTCTGGATTGGGCGTCAGTTGGGCGACGATGGGGTGGAGTCCCTCAACCATGTGGGTTACCCTGTATAGCGCCGCTGCAAGTGCCAACAGAAGCTTGCCGCTGGGCAGTAGGCCGGACATCCCCCGCTGGGTGGCTGAGGGCTGAAGCGACCCTGCCGTGCACCGCGGATCGCCTCCCATGCGTGCGCGACCGCCGTCCGCATGGCCTCGTCCGGGCCGAAGTCCTCCAGTTTGAGCGGACTGGCCTCGGCGTGTCGTATGTGCCAATAGAACCCGGAGACCGGGTCGCCAAGCTTCAGCGCCTCTCGCGCGGCCAGCGCGTATAGGGGCAGTTGGATCTTGTCGCCCTTTCGGAGGGCTGCGCTCCCGTAGCTGGAAGGGCCGCCCGTCTTGTAGTCGATGATGCGCAGGTGGCCCTCGGCGTCTCGATCCACCCGGTCGATCAGGCCTCGCAGCTCGAAAGCATCCTCCCCGGCGGGGTCGCCGACCCTGAGCGCGGGCTCTCCCCACAGTCCGAAGGCGGCCTCGTATCGGATGGGGACGAAGTGACCTCGCTGTTGTTCCTCCGCCAGTGCAGCTAGCGAGCGTTCGACGTCTTCAATCATCTGCTTCCGGGTCTCCGCCCACCACGCGGTCTCCCGGAAGCCCTGGCGGGCTGGTGCGTCGTCTAGCACCGAACTGGCAATGCGCGGCAGCGCGTTCAGCAGTTGATCCAGGTCAGTGGGATCGTCAACGGCCTGGTACACCCGCTCGAGCATGTCGTGATAGAGGATACCACGTTGCAGCCAGTCGATACCCTCTGTCGGTTCCTCTCGTGGCTCCAGCCGGAGAACCTTGCTGACGAAAAAGTGGAAGGGGCAAGTACGGTAGGCCTCCAGGCGCGTGGCGCTCCACGTGTGAGCGGCGTCGAAGGTGCTGGCGAAATGGTCCTGAAGGGCGCGCAGATCGCCATCGAACGGTGAGTTAGCGCGGTTCTGCCTCCAGGTGACGATGTCAGCCGCTGCCTCCACCGCCTCCACGGCCTCCGGCGAGGTCCTTCGCAGCCACTCTAAGATATTCTCGCTCCGCGGCCCACTGCAGATGCTCTGGATTAGCTCAGGCCACGATGCGGTCCGGCCCGGTGGCGGCGTCAACGACCCGGAGGCGCCGGTCGGTTGGCTGTCCACCAGTCGCCGCACCTCCTCCCAGAAGGGTGAGGCCTGCCACGGCGCTCCGTCGTCCGTGAGCTGAGGACGGGTGAGCAGGATCTTGTCGGAGGCAGCTGCTATCGTCTCGTAGAAGTACTCCGGCTCGGCACTCCGGATCGAGGGCTCGAGAGGCAGCGCCAGCTGCTCGCGGTCAGCGTCGCGCAGCAATGGGTCTTCGCTCTGGGCCGCTGGGAACAGGCCCTCCGCCATGCCCAGCACGGCCACCCCCCGGAAGGCGAGACCTCGGGCAGCGACCACATCAGCAACCAGGATCTGCTCGACGTCCGCGTGGCGTGGCAAACGATAGAACGCAGCTTCCACGGCGCCCCTGAGGTCCTCGACGAACCGGACGAACGTGATCGGTGGTTCGTTCAACGCCTCCTCCGCCCAGACGAGTCCCTGCAGGATGCGCTTCAGACCGCGCAGGGCGGTCAGATCGCGTCTCGCCATGGCAGGAGGTGAGCGCACCCCCCTTTGCCGGCGGGCAGCCAGGGCTTCTGAGCCACGGCTGGGCCTCACGGCGTCTGTTCCCTCCTCCAGCGCGCGGATCCGGGCGATCATATTCAGACCGCTGGGTGGTCCGGGCGATCTGAATCGCTGGGCCCGTGTCTCTGGGTCCGCCCCGATGAGACCCTCCACCCACTGAACGAAATCGCGCGCAGCCTGCCGTCCCTCAGGCGGCTTCAAGCACCCCACGAAGCGATGAAGCTTGGCGTGCAATGCCTGGACTTGGGCACCGCTCAGCACGCCTGGCTCCACCTCGTCCTCGGCCTCGAGCGAACCGCCAGCCGCCTTCTCCGCCGTCCTCTCGCTCAGCGCCTCAAACGCGGCCTCCCACTGATCCAGGCCTTCCACCACACGCCCGCGTCGGGCGACTATACCCAAGGCATCGGCATCACCGGGTTCGATGCCAACGGGCGCGCCATTTCCCTCTCCGCCGGCAACTCCCGCTCTATCGTGTGCTGTCCAATCGAAGTATGGGGAACGCCAGGCCTCGATGACCAGGCGCGGCGGCAGTCTCGGTACATCCCGCTCCGATTCCAGGCTGCGATGGCCGTCATCTGTATCTGTCGCTCCCTTTTCCCCGAGGGGTAGCATCAATTGGAGCAGGTCGAGCAACGCGGCCACCGCTGGGTTCCTAGCCAGGGGCTGACCCGTGTAGATGTGAACCGGCAGGCCGAACTCAGCGGCGATCTGACGGATCAGGGCTCGGTAGGGCGTGATGTCCCGGGCCAGCAGGGCGAGCTGCTCCGGATTGACCCCGTGCTGGACGACCTCCGTCTTGAGCCAGCGCAGGGCTGCACGAACCTCCTGTGCCTGGTTGGGGAGCTCCATCAGCTCGATGGTGCCGCGGTCGGGGGTGCCCGTCTGCTGGGTGATCCGGGACACGTTGCTCTGAAACAGACCGGCTTCCAGATGGTTCAGGGTCGTCGGACGGTGCGGTCTACCGTCCGGAAGGGGCGCCGGCTCCTCGCCCAAGGCTTCGACCAGCTCCTGCCGCGTTCGATCGAACCGGCGATGCACCAGTCGGGGCTCTCCACCATCGAGGCTGCCGGTCAGGGTGATGACCACGCGGGGCAGGCGACGGGCCAGGAGAGCCAGCAGGGTCAGTTGGACGGGCGTGAAATCGTCGAAGCCGTCCACGAGGAGTGCGCTGCAATCGCTGATCAGGCGGCTGGTGTCGTTCTCCAGGGCCTCGACCGACAGCCAGCCGAGCCCTGCCTCGTCCGCCCATCCCTCGCTCTGCAGTCGCGCCTGGTAGGCGACGAATATGTCTGCCAGCTCTCGCAGGCGCACCGTGTCCGCACGGGCGCGTACTGCGGCTGCAAATGAGGCTGGGTCGACGCGAGCGGCCTTCAGCTGGTCGATGATCTCCCTCAGCACCTGCACGAAACCGAGCCGGTCGGTGAGTGGCGCATAATGGACCAGCGGGAGCTCGCGCACCACCGAACGGATCACCCGGTGTTGGACCGCCTCGCTCATCTTGGTGTAGACGACGCCCGAGCTGTTCAAACAGGTGTGGTACAACGCCTCGAAGGTGAGCACCCGCACGCCTATGGCGCCTCCAGCGTCCGCCAGACGACGTCGGAAAGCCTGAGCCTGGAGAGCGCTTGCCACCAGAACGTACGGGCTACCCGTGAGGCCATGTGCTTCCTCTCGCGCCTCGGCGAGCACGTGGGCAGTCTTTCCGGCCCCAGCAGGTGCTACAAACAACCGTGCTTTCATACTATCGTCCATTTCACCACTACCGAGCGAGCGAACCACATCAAGGATAGAACACATCGACGGCGATGCGCACCGGCTCCGTGAGTTCAAGAACCTCGAAGCGGGCCGGGCACCTCAACCAGATCGAGAAGCCCAAACGAGCGTCGTCATAGGTCGGCAGCTGACTGACAACGGTTACGATAGGGTTATCTCCCGCCTCCATGGGCAGGCGGCTCGCCAGTGGATAGTCGCAAGCATAGAGATCGCTCACGATCAGATCGATGCGGTCCTCGCCCCAGGTTGGCTGCCGCGTGCCCGGAGACGGCTCCGTGGCCTCGTCCGTCAGCTCCGCGATGTAATAGGGCGTCCTTGTCCCCGTCTCCTCCATGTCGAGCACCAATCGGAAATGGTCGGCGTGCTCAGCGCAACGGATGCCGGCCAGGCTTCAAATGGTGCCCAGTGCCCCGCCCTCAGTGCGCTGCCTCGAGGGGTCGGGAGTTGGCGAGGCGACCTGTGGCGCCGTTGGCGTGACCCGGGGACTGGGGAGCATGTCGGTGGGCGATTGACTTGGCGTAGCGGCGGAGGCGCGCTCGACCCCGTCCGAGCCGGTGGGCGAGGGCTTGACCGCCGGCGGGGTCGGGACCGGGCTCATCGCGGGCCGACAGCTTATCAGTCCCAGCGAGACCGCGAGGATCCCCATCGCGCAAGACGCAGCAATCTAGTCATCGTACAATTCCCTCTTCAGAATTGAGTGCCTCACAGGCCTAGCCGGCGACGGATGCAGGAAACCGAGGGGGGCACCCCCTAGGCTCGCCGCAGCTCCCTCAAGGATTCCTTTCCCTCCGCCTCATACCAAGTGTCGAGCAGTCGGTAGGATATGGAGATGGGGGATGGGAGCTCCAGCGTACCCCCTCGCACCTCCTCGGCAATCTCCTCCCGCGACAGCCAACGAGCGTCCTCCAACTCGCCGTCCGAGAGGCAGATCGTGGTCGTCTCCGCCGTAGCCCTGAATCCGATCATCAAGGAACGGGGGAACGGCCACGGTTGAGAGGAATGGTACTGCACATCTGTGACCTGGACGCCCGTCTCCTCTGCCACCTCACGCGCTACAGCGGCCTCCAGGCTCTCGCCTGGCTCTACGAAACCGGCGATGATGGAGTAGAGACTCTTTTGCCACGTCGGCTGCCGGGCCAGAAGACAGCGGTTGCCGGAGCTGACCAGGACGATGATGGCGGGATCGGTGCGTGGGAACTCCTGCTGACCGCATCGCGCGTCGCTGCACACGCGGAGGTGTCCTCCCTCCGCGCTGAGCGTCGGAGCACCACACACTCCGCAGAATCTGTGGTCGTGGTGATAGTGCACCATCGCCGTCCCGTAGGCCAACATGCCAGCAGCTTGCTGTTCCAGGAGGCTGGCGACGGCACGGAGGGGGCGGAAACTCCGTCCCGGCTGCGCGCTCTTCGGCCGATTGCCCTCCTTCGTTGGCAGCCCGATAGCAAAGTACGTCGTCTTGTCGATCTCCCCCAGCAGAATCACCGATTCCGCCTGTTGCAGGTAGTTATCTGCTTCCTCAGCATCCATCCATCCGGGGGACGGCGCCGAATCAAGCGTAACCAGCACCTCCGAACCCCACACCGGGAGGAAGCGGCTGACCGGGTCCTTCAGTCGGTCCGCCACCCATGCTTCATCGCGGCGCCGGCGGGGGGCTCGATCGATGATGAGAGAGGCGAACATATTCCGAGCGGACCGCTGCTGGGAGCGGGCCGTGAGCTCACGTGGATCTGTCATAGTCGCGAGCGAACCTTCTGCCAGGAATCGGTGATCAAGAAACTCTCCTCCATCTGATCCACCATCGCCACAAACTTGGGCCAGGCCACCGCGAAGGTGAGCACCTCCGGCTCCACACAGGGTCGGGCCGATACGTCGAACATGCCGAGCACCGCTCGTGGATGCGTTGACTGTAGCTCTTGGTAGGGATGGTAGACGATGGATGAGCACCCCGATCCGAACGGGGCAATCACTCCCTGGGGGTCCACCTCGTCGAAGTTCGCCAGAGTGAAGAGCCCCGAGAGCACGTCCGGCGTGGCGAAGAAGATGACGATGTCCGGCCACCCTCCTTCGGCAAGGGCATCCCAGCGCTCGAAGACGATGGTCTGGCCCGGCGCTTGAAACGTGGGCTGACTCTCCAGATAGCGCTCCACCAGTCGGGGCGAGCGTTTGTACCGTTCTCCCTCTACCTCCCCCGGTATGCCGCAGGAAAGAAAATGCACGAAGTCGGGACGCAGTTCCGTCTCGAAGCCCAGATACCGTCTTGCGCCGCTGCACCTGAGCGTCTCCTTGTCGAACACCCGGGTCTCCCCATCGCGCACCGGGGCCAGCTCGCAGATCACGCAGTGGGAGCCTGAGTCTAGCGTAGCTGCAGTCTCAGGCATCTCTTCGTGGCTGTACCTACAGGCGATGGGCAGCTCTGCGCCCGGGAAGTACCTCTCCCATTGGGCCAGGAACCGCTCTTTCATGTTGGCATCCATTCTCTCACTCCTGCTGTTTGAGCGTGACAGTCGACGGGGCCCTGACCTAGCGCCTCTTGTTGCCTCCGCTCGCACCGTTCCGGCACGCTGAGGCACGGCTGATCAGCTGCGGTACGAGGGTTAATCCTAATCCGCAGATGACGCAGATGCTGCGCGGCGGTGTTACACCACCCGGCGCTCGACAATCTGCCTACCTTCCCGAAAACGATCAAGGTGCAACGGTGATATGTCCATCGTGTGGGCTCGCCCGTCCAGAATCTCCTCCGCTAGCAGTAGGCCACAGACAGGCCCGTGCATGAATCCGTGGCCGCTGAAGCCATTGATGCAGAAGAAACCCTCCCGCTCCCTGACCCGACCCAGGATAGGGTGCGCGTCCGGGGACACCTCATACAGTCCCGCCCAGCGGTTGGCGAGACTCGCCCGCTCAAGCATCGGCAGACGCTCGATCGCCGCTTCCAGATGAACCAGCTCCCACGCCCTGTCAACGGTCTGGTCAAAGCCGGGGGTCTCGTTCGGGTTCGACATGCCTGTCAACAGGCCCTCCCCTTCCGGATGGAAGTACAGTGAGCGGGCAAAATCGATCACGAACGGGAAGCCCCTGCGTAGCTTCGGCAATGGCCCGGTGACGACGATCTGCCGTCGCAAAGGGACGACGGGAATCTCCAAGCCGGCCATCTCTCCGACCACTTGGGCCCAGGGGCCAGCCGCGTTGACCACGATGGGTGTCGAGACCGTATCCTGATCTGTGACGACGCCCCTCACCCGTCCTCCCTCGACGAGGATGTCAGTTACCTCCACCCCCGTCCTGAGAGCGACCCCCAATCGTCCCGCAGCACGGATGTACCCCTGCACGACGCTGCTGGGGTCAGCCAGGCCGTCATTCGGATTATATGTGGCGGCCAGCACGCCGTTCATATCGATCTCCGGCACCCGCGCCGCGATGTCCTGCGGCTCCAGCCACTCCGTTCCTACGTTCAACCGTTGCTGCATCTCCACGTCCTGGCGAAAGAACTCCAGGTTCTCCTGCTGGGTCAGCAGGAAAAGATACCCACATGGGTTGAGATCGATCGGCTGTCCCAGCTCCTCCTCAAAGCGGTGGAGCATCGGCAGACTCAGCTTCGAGAGCTGAACATTGATCTCCGTGCTGAATTGGTGGCGGATGCCTCCGGCACACTTTCCTGTGGCCTGTGTGCCAAAGAGACGCTCGCGTTCCACAAGGAGCACGTTCGTACAACCCTTCTTCGCCAGGTGGTAGGCCGTGCTGGCTCCCATGACGCCACCACCGACGACAACCACGTCAGCTGTCTTGACCGAGCTCATGAACTGGAGGTTCGTACTCCCTGTCTGGGTCCGCTCTCAATTCCCTCGCGCGTGCAGAACGCGTGCTGGCCCTCATAAATGGGCACGGATGAGTGAGTGCAGCTTCCAGCGTGTCGGCGGCCTCTGCTCCGGAGGCCATGGTCTTCAGCATCTATCCCGTGACGCACATCGTTCTGGCTAGAGCGCTTGCTTCCGGTCCATGAGTTCGCCAGGAAGACCGTGGGTCTTAGCCAACTGGACGAGCTTCTCACCGTCGATCAGATTGACCTTGTAGGGCGCCCTTCGGGCCTCACGCTGGGCGCCTGCTGTGAAGCTGCTGGTAGTGATCAGGAACCCTTCCTGGACGTTCGCGTTTGTCATGGCGCCGATCAGCTCGCGGACGGTCCGCGGCCCTACCGCCTCTTCATACCGCTTGCACTGCACCACGCTGCTGGTTCCCCTCCGCCTCACCACAAGATCGACGCCGTGATCGCCGCTGCCCCCTGTGTGTCTGACCTGATACCCCGTTCTCTCAAAAAGCAGGGCTACATACGCCTCGAACTCCGACGGCGACAGGGTGCAGATGTCCTGCGTCGCGGCCAGCTGTTGCTTGCGGCGCTGCTGTACCCTCAGCTCGATGAGCACCCGCACCAACCCGCATGCTGCGACAAACAGCACCGCGAAGATGGTGAGCCGGAGGACCGTCGCGATGTAGCTGCTCATGTCAGCTGGTCAGCGAAGGGCGGGCGGCGTGATCCCGGCGCCCCGATAGGCCTGAGTTTAGAGGGCAACGCCGGTTCCGAGGCCGATCTTCTGGGCTGCATCGAGCACTGCTCTGGCAGCCGCCACATCCTGTACCGCGACGCCGACCGATTTGAACAGTGTGATCTCCCGCGCGGACTCCCGCCCCGGCTTGACGCCGCAGATAATCTCACCTAACTGGGCGTGGATGTGCTCCTCAGTCACCAACCCCTGCGTCATTGGGATCAGCAAATCGCCGGCCTCGGCCAGAGCTGACTCGTAGTCGTCGATCACAACCTTCGAGCGGAGGACCGTCTGCGGTGGAATCTCCTGCATCTCTGGGGTGTAGGCGCCGATGGCGTTGATGTGAACACCCGGTCGGATCTCAGAGTCGCTGAACAGTGGGGCCGAGGAGGTCGTTGCTGTGCAGATGACATCAGCCTCGCGCAGGGCCTGTGCCGGAGTTTCAGCGACTCGGGGCGACAGGTCGCATCGCTCGCTCATCTCCTCTGCCATCGCCTCGGCTCGATCCCAATCGATGTCGTAAATCCAGGCCTTCTCAATGGGTCGCACCGTGCACACGGCTTCCAGCTGCGTGCGGCCTTGGGCTCCGGCCCCGAAGATAGCAGCCACACGGGCGTCCTCTCGCGCCAATAGGTCTGTGGCGACGCCGGAGGCTGCACCCGTCCGCAGGGCGGTCAGATAGGTCCCGTCCATCACCGCCTCCGGTGCTCCCGTCTTGGCATCTATGACCACCACGAGGGCGTGAATGAGAGGCAGACCCTGGCTCGGGTTGTCGTCGAAGACGGAGACAATCTTCACGGCCATCGCGTCGTCATCGAGCAGATACCCAGGCATAAAGAGGACCACGCCATGATGCCGCGCCGCGTCCAGCGACGTTCGGAGAGGGACATCGGCCTGCCCCCTCGACAGCTGGGCGAAGGCGTCCCTCACCGCCTCGATCGCCTGGCTCATCGGCAGCGCCCTCCGCACATCGTCTCGTGAGAGTATGCGCAGCATCACTCGCTCCTTGTCCCTCTCTGCCTCGCTAGTCATCCCGCTCCCAGCTCTCTGACGGCGACCGCCCTTTGCGGGGTCGTAGCTGGACCGCCGCCTCCTTTGTCATAACGAACGGAGCAAGTCGAGGAATCCCGCGAAGCGCATGCAAGGGGCTTCGCGGTCTCTCCATCTCAGTTCGAAAGGGCGTTATTGACCAACGCATCTGCATCGGCCCGGGCGACGTGGGCGCGATAAGCCCCGGTCTCCTCTAACAACGCCCGCAACCGCTCGGTGATGTCCGTCAAGCCTTCCCTCTCCAACCCGTTTCCCGGCGCCAGCTGGATCTCGTCGTCCCTCTCCTGCACGATGACCACGTGCCCTTGACCCTCCAGCCAGGCGAGCCCCAGCCGGACCGTCTCCTCCCTATGGGCGGTCGCCGCTGCCAGGGCCGAGACTGCGACCGTCCCACCGCTCCTGCTGAGGGCTCCCTGTGCCAGACGGGCCAGGCACGTCAGAAAGCTCTTCGGCCGGGTGAGCCCGGGATCGACGGCAAACAGATAGACGTCCTGCGGCGACACCCGTGCCAGCGCGGCTCGCAGCTCAGGACCGCCGGGGGGCGTCGTCCAAATCGCCAACGAGTCCGAGGGGGTGAGTCCGTAGCGATCAACCCCGGGCGGGGCCGATTGCCCCTCACTCCACACAAGGAGACGGACTTCGCCCCGCAGTTGCTCCAACTCCCTCTGCGGCTTCGCAATGTGACGGTAGTCTGTTACCTTGACGGCCTGACGAACCGGTCGCAGGATGGTCTCCGGTGCCTCAACGGGGCGTGCGTCAATCCACTCCACCTGTATGTCTCGCTGGCCGCGGTAATCGCTGGCCCGCACCGTGTAGGCCAGGTCGAACGGCCCCTCTGGAAGATCGGACAGCTTGCCTCCCCACCAGAGCACCTGCTGAGTCACCGCAGCCCTGTCCTCAACGACAAGCTTGAGATGCTCCCCCGTGCGTCCCACCGCGGTGTGGCTCCTCAGGGTCAGTCCGCGGGTGGCCAATGTCACCGGGGGGTTGCCGGGACCGAACGGCGCCAGACGCTCTATTTCCTCCACGAAGTCAAGGGAGAGATCTTCCAGCGGTACGTATCCATCGATTTCCAACTCAGGCTCGGACGACAGGGCATCTTCGCAGCTCTCCTCGATAGTCCGGGACACGGCCCGCCGGAACTCCGGGATGCGGGCTGGCTCGATGGTGAGTCCGGCTGCCATCGGATGCCCTCCGAAGCCCTCCAGCATCTCGCCATGAGCGGCGATGGCAGCGCTGATGTCGCAGCCGGCGATGGACCGCGCTGACGCCCGGGCTAGCTCGCCGGGTGGGGCAGTGATGAGGATCGTCGGGCGATGGTACGTCTCTGCCAGCCGGCCGGCCACGATTCCGATCACACCTCCGGGCCAGGAGGGATGGCTCAACACCAACGCGCCCCGTTCGACAAGGGATGGATCACGCTCGATCTGTGCCTCTGCAGCCTGAGTGACCTGGTCGCACATCATCTTGCGGCGTGCGTTGAGGCCGTCCAGCTGACGGGCCAGGATGCGTGCCCGCTCCAGCTCGTCAGTGGTGAAGAACTCGACGGCTGCCGTGGCGTCCGCCAGCCGCCCGAGGGCATTCAGTCGGGGCGCTAGCTCGAAACCGATGTGCTCCTCTGTCAGCCATTGGGGCTGAAGCTCCGCCACGTCCATGAGGACCTGCAGACCCAGGCGGTCGGTGCGACGCAATGCCCCCAGGCCACGCTGCAGCAGATACCGCACGTCGCCGGTCTGGGTCGCCATGTCGGCGACGATGCCCAGCGCCACGAGGTCGAGATGAACGACCATATCATCCCCCCTGCCCGCGCGGCTGTCGAGCAGCTCTGCCAGCTTATAGGCCACCCCGACACCGGGAAGCTCGCGAAGGGCGTGGGTCTGTGGCAGCATCTTGGGGTCGATCACGGCGTGGGCCGGTGGGAGAGCCGTGGCCCCCTCAGACTGGGGCAGATCGTGGTGGTCCGTGACGATGACGTCCACCCCCTGCTCCTGCGCGTAGCTGACGGCGCCATGAGCGGCGACGCCGGTATCGCAGGTTAGCAGAACGTCGATACCCTGCTCTATGAGGCCCTTCAAGGCGGATAGACTTACGCCGTGTCCCTCTCGCTCTCGGTTTGGGATGTGAAAGCGCACCACTCCGCCCAGGTCGCGGAGGGTGGAGACGAGGATCGTGGTGGCCGTCTGCCCGTCAACGTCGAAGTCGCCCCATACGCATACAGTCTCGCCCTGCTCTATGGCACGCTCCAGCCGTTCCGCTGCCCGCGTCATGCCGGGCAGTGCGGTCGGTGGTGCGGGTCTGTAGTGGCGCGGGTTCAGGAAGGCCCTTGCCGCCCGGCTGTCCGCAATGCCGCGCCGGACGAGCGTCTTCGCGACCAGCGGATGTCCGCCGACGGTCGCCTGCAGCGACCGAGGAACTTCGACGTGTGGCGGTTCACACCAATGGCTCATAGCGCAAGAATATAGAGGGACACTCTGTCGACGAGGCACGGGGGAATAGACGACATCCCGTAACTTTCCTGCTTTCGCAGCGAAGTGTATCACGGGGCCTGGTGTTTGTCAAAGAGAGCTACATTGAGTGGGCGGAGAGGGGAGGCCGTTCCGTCCTGCCTCTCCTTCTCCGCCTCTGTCTGCAGCGCTTGGCGGCGCTCCTCCGCGGATCCGTGGAAAAGCGCCGCACCGTGCATCGGGTCGCTACTCGGGGTGGAGCATGCCCACCTGAGCGAAGTCATCCGGTCCCAGCTCATTCACGTTCGCTTCGGATGGCGGATAATCACTCAGCATCTCCTCCTGGCTCGGCGTGGCATCAGACGGCCAGGCCAGGTCAATGATCCGGGTATGGTTGGTGACATCCGCTGGGGCGCCGCCGAAGCGCCACTGCGCAGCCTGCTCCGCCACCTCCCGTACGCGCCACACGCCGCTCGCTGGGAAGCCCTCCTGGCCCAGCACCGCCGCGATGTAGGTCCAGTTCTCTGGATCGTCACCCAGCACCGCCCGCGGCACCTTAATTGTGATCTTGCTCTGGCCCGGATCGGCAATGACGGCCAAGTCTGCATCCACTTGTGTCGGTGCCTCATCCCCGGGGACGTAGATGCCCGGCGTCCAGCCCTCCACCCAGATAGCGTAGTCCCAGGCATAGTCGGGGGTTAGCGCGGCGTTGCGCCCCGGCAACAGCAGACGCTGACCACTGTCCGGGCCATCTTGGTCGATGTATATGTCGAGGGTCTGCACGGAGACGCCGTTCGGGGAGTCCCAGACGTTCTCCAGCGGGCCGCCCAGTGTCAGTCGGAAGACGATATTACGGTCGTCGTACCCCACGCTGAATGAAGTCGCATCGAAACCCCCCGGTTGGAAGACCGCATCGGTCGGATAAGTGTAGCTGCCTGGCCCATAGTCGTCGCTCTCTGGATCGATGATCTCCAGCACTTCCGTGGTCAGCCCCAGATCGGGCACCACCACGAGGGCGGGGCCGCTGGTGGGCATGATCACCAGATCACTGGCATCCTCCGTGGTGCCCTGGCTGTAAACTGCCCGCAGCTGTACTCGATCGCCACTGTCGATGGCGGTCCCCTCGCCGGAGGCCCCCGGGGCCAGCACCTCCAGCGGCAATGCCAGCTCCACGGTGGGGCCGCCCACGCCGACCGGGATCGTCTCCGGGTCCGGAAGGGCCTGCGCAACCCAACGCTCGCCGTCGAAGGCGGAGAAGGTCACGTCCACGATCTCCGCTTCGGGGCCGAACACGACTTCCACCAGCCGCGTGGCGCCGAAGCCCAGGTAGGTCTCGGGCGCGCCGAACCGGGAGAATGCGCTGGCCGAGCCGCCCCCTGGGGGCAGGAGGTAGAAACCGAGGTAGGCCCGCGCGTTGGGATTACCCCCAGCCGTGGTCAACGCGGCCCAATCAGCCCCCGCATCTACACGGAGATAGAGGTCCGTGGCGCTGAAGCCATACATGAGCCGATCCATCGGCACCCTGCCCGGAGCCATCACGCCGCCGCCTACGCTGTAGGTGCCGGCGCCCTCCCACTCGCCCTCTCCGACGAGTCCATCGATGGTCGGTGAGATCAAGCCAGTCGCCGCCTGCTCGGCTGGCGCCGGGGACTCGGCGATGATGGGTACGTCTAGCCAGTCCGGTGGGTCCTCGCCCAAGGCGGTGAGCACCTGCTTCAGCGTATCGCGATACTGGCGGTCGAAATCCTCGTCAGAACCGGAGGTCTGATCTGCGCCGAACCACCAGAACCAGTCGGACCCCTCGGCGATGTACATCTGGATCATGGCCTCCTCAAGCGCCTCCTCACTCGGAGGCGTGCGCACGCCCGATCGGTACTTCTGCACTGTCTCTCGGACGCGCCGCAGATAGTCCCAGGCAACATTCTCCTCGTCCTCGCCGATCCACGTTGAGAAGTCGTGGTTGATCCACGATCCGGGCCACAGATCGTCAATCCGACGGCTTGGCTCCTCGGAGAACTTGTCCAGGTACTCCGTAGGCGTCACTGTGATGATCTGTTCGTCCTCGGAGAGCAGCTGGTACATACTGTGCAAGAAGGCCTTGCCATCGTTTGGGTAGTACTCCCAGGCATTCTCGCCGTCGAGGATGACGGTGACCAGGTTCGGTCCCTCCGCTCCCTCTTCGCGCAGACGTTCGCGGATGTCGTGGATGCGGTTGACAAAGTCTCGCGCGGCAATCTCACCGTCCAGACCGGAGTAGGTGAAGCCCACTTTGTCGGAGATGACGGTGTCGCGGAATACGATGGCCACCGGTATCTCCTGCGCACCCATCACGGTGTAGGGTCGGTAGAGCGCGTCGGCCTCCTGGACCACGTCATGGGTATCTCGACCGAAGGGGTCCATGCCCAGGGACTTGGCCAGCACGCCCTCGTCCGAGGCCATCCAGCGGATGCCGGCATCGCCTACCATATTGACGATGATCTGGGCCACGGAGCCCTCAGCGGGCCACATCCCCTGCGGATCGGTGCCGAAGTGATCCTGATACATGGTCACTCCCCGCTCCACCTGGGCCGCTGCGTCCTCTCCGTAGCGGAAGGGCGGCACCGGCAGTTCCGCGGACGGCATGGCGACGTTCGCCAGGTTGGTGTCCACAAGCAAGGGCAGGATGGGATGGGCGAAGGGCGTCATGGTCACTTCGATCTGTCCCCCCTCCTGCATCTCCCGGTGCAGCGGAATCACCTCCCTGAGGATGCGCAGGTGCTCATCGAGAACGACAGCCTTGTCCTCCTCGCTGTAACCGCGCTGCTTCTCGACCAGCGGGGCGAGCGGCTCCTCGGCCAGGAAGCTGGGGTCGGTCCACGCCAGGTTGAAGAGCACCTGGAGGTCGCGGAAGTCCTGGGCGGACCAGGTCTCCACCGCCGCCTCTATCTGCTCATCGCTGGCCCCGACCCGCAGCGTCTGAAGCTCGCCGTAGCGCGGGAAGCGGTCGATGATGGTCTGATTGATGTCAAAGAAGCTGCGGAGAATGTAGCCCTTCTCCTCATCGGTCAGCTCATCAGCGGGGACCATCGTCATCTCCCAGTACTCGTCGGTGGCGCCAGCGGCGATGTCGTCCAGCTGGCGGATGAGGCTGGGGGTCAAGTTGAAGGTGGCGTGAATGCCCGGATAGTCCTTGAGGATGGCGGCCATGTCGTAGTAGTCCTTGGCGGCGTGGACGCGCACCCACGGCTTGGCGTAGACGCCGGTCTGGGGATCCTTGAAGTAGACGGGCTGATGCTGGTGCCAGACGATGGCCAGATGAATGACGTCCTCGGCTGCGACCGGGGCAGCGTCTGTGGGACGCGGCTCGTCGGTTGCCGGTGGAGCTGGCGTCACCGTGGGCGTCGGTTCGGGCGCCGTGCGGCAGGCATTGAGCAGCAGGGCTGCTGCTGCGATCGCCGCCATGGCGGCGAGTCGGCGTGACTGACGATTCCTTTTCATGTCCATCCCCTCCTCAACTCACAACCTCAAGTGGCGCCGGGACGCTTGCTCGACCAGGTCCGGGTCGCCACGCCAAAGATCCTGCGGAAACTAGGGACAGGGCCCGTCCAATGTGTGAAGCCCACGAAATCCGCGGACAACGTCTCCCCCCACCCCTCATGCAAGCCATCTGTGAAACCTGCGGACAGGATCCCCCAAATGTGTGAAGTCGGCGGATAGCCGTTCAGCCGTTCCTCAAGCGATGAGCACGGCGCCAGAGCGCGCAGCGAGCGTCGGGCCCGCAGCCCGTCCGGAGCGCACGACGGCCTGGTGATCGCCCCATACATCCCGGAGGGATTCGCCATCGGCGAACACGCCCTCAACGGGTATATCCAGCTGGTAGGGGCTCGCTCCGTTGTTCAGCACCACGACCAGGCTCTCCTCCTCGCCCGTGCGGGCAAACGCATACACACCATGCTCATCATCGGCGAGCAAGGGAGCATACGACCCGCGGCGGAGGGCGGGATGTTGGCGGCGGAGGGCGATGGCGCGACGGACGAAGGCGAGCAGGTCTTCATCCCACGCCGTCCTAGCCCATCGGAAGGTGCCGCGGCAGTCGGGATCGGGGCCGCCCTCTTGACCCACCTCATCCCCGTAATAGATCGAGGGTGCGCCGGGGAAGGTCATCTGGAAGAGCACGGCCAGCTTCAGCGCTTCTCTGTCACCCTGAACGAGGGTGAGGAAGCGGGGCATGTCGTGACTGCTCAGCAGGTTGAACTGGACCAGGGTTGCCTCCCAATGGTAGAGGTCGAGGAGATGGTCCACTTCAGCGGCGAATTCGGCCGCCTTCAGCCGCCTCAGCTCATAGCCCCCGGGTTGATGGCCGAGGTCCAGGTTGTCGCCGCCGAAGAAGCCGAGACAGGCGCGGTTGAAGACGTAGTTCATGACGGCGTCGAACTGGTCGCCCTGGAGCCAGCGGCGCCCGTTGTGCCAGACCTCCCCCACGATGTAGGCCTCCGGGTTGACGTCCTTGACGACGCGTCGGAACTCCCTCCAGAAGGCGTCATCGTCGATCTCGTAGGGGACGTCAAGACGCCAGCCGTCAATGCCGAACTGCAGCCAGTGACGGGCCACATCGAAGATGAACTGCCTCACAGCCTGGGTGTCGGTGTTGAATTTGGGCAGCGCTGGCAGCTCGTACCAGGCCCGATAGCCCAGTTCTTCCAGCGAGTCCTCCCGGCGGCGGAAGCTGGCCTCGCGCGTGTGGCCCGGATAGGCGAGGGGTTGCTCGTTGTTCATGAGCTGGTCCAGGTCGAAGTGGAACCAGTCAAGGTAGGGGGAGTCTATTCCGTTCTCTAGGGTCTGCTGAAACTGGTAGAACCCTCGGCCGGCGTGGTTGAAGACCCCGTCGAGCACCACGCGGATGCCCCGCGCATGGGCGGCATCGAGCAGCGCGCGGAAGGCTTCGTTCCCGCCCAGAAGGGGATCGACCCGGTAGTAGTCGTGGGTGTGATAGCGGTGATTGGACGCTGACTGGAAGATGGGATTGAGGTAGACGGCGTTCACGCCCAGGTCCTCCAGGTAATCGAGGTGTTCAGCGACCCCAAGGAGATCTCCCCCCTTGAAGCCGTACACGGTGGGAGGAGAGTCCCAGGGCTCCAGGTTGGCAGGCTTCGCTAGGCGCTCGCTGCTGGCGAAGCGGTCAGGGAAGATCTGGTAGAATACGGCGTCTTGTACCCATCTGGGTGTGTCGATCTGCGTCATAGACTCCCTCCACGATGATGAATGGATGGCGGTGGGGTCCGCCACGGATTTCACCTGGGTGGCCGGCGATTCACACAACTTCTCTAGTGACCCTCCTGCTCCTGGGGATCGTACACGCTGACCCCAGCGAACTCCGTGCCAAACCAATAGCGGCCCTCGCGGTCCTGCACGATGGCATTGACGTGATCGCCAGCGAGGCCGGCGTTGCGCGAGGTGTACGTACGCCATTGCAGGCCAGCGGACATGTCAAGGACGGCCACAGCGCCGCCGATCTCCGTGGGCCTCTCCGTGGCGGCCCAGACCCGCCGCTGATGGTCAACGAGCAGCGCGGTGACGGTGTTCCACGGCAGGCCGGATCTCCCTGCGCGGTAGCATGTCCAGTCGGCGCCGTCGAGGAGACAGAGCCCTCCCCCTCCCGTGCCGATCCAGACACCTCCGCGCGGGTCGGCTGCCAGGGCGCGGATGCCGTCTGATGGAAGGGCGGACGACGAGGTGGTGTAGCTGGTCCACGGGAATCCGTCGGCGGAGGGATGGAGCACGGCCAGGCCGCGGTCGGTTCCCATCCAGACTCGTCCCCTTCGATCCACGGTCAGGGCGAGCACGGTCTGGCTGGTCAGCCCAGCCTCCGGTGGCGACAAAGCGCGCCATGCGGAGCCGTCGTAGGTGGCCGCCCCGGTCCGGGTTCCCACCCACATGCGCCCGTCCGGCCCGGCGGCCAGGGCCAGGACAGGGCTGCGCGGGAGGCCCATGGCGGTGGGTGTGTGCGTGACCCATGTGCCGTCCTCCACGACGGTCACGCCGGCCGGGGTGCCGACCCACATATGCCCCGATGCGTCCAGCTGCAGCGCGGTGATGTGATCGTGGGGGAGGCCCGAGTCGGCAGCCTTGAGGAAGGTGCGTTGGTCCCCCTGGAAGATGGTCAGCCCGTCCCGGGTGCCCACCCAGACGCGCCCCTGGGCGTCGAGGGCCAGGGCATGGACCCGGTCGGAGCTCAGGTCCCCGGCGGAAGCGGTGTGGTGTGTCCAACCACGCAGCTGGCGGATGCGGTTGATGCGAACAGCCGCCCATCCCCCGGCGTACAGGAGGATGAGGAGCGCGGCTAGGACGAGGAGCCACCGGGGCGGCGCGATCCAGAAGGTGTGGTCGGGAAGATAGCGAGCTAGTCGCCGCCAGGTGTCTCGATCGAGCCGCAGGTGGTACCTGTCGGCGACAGCGCGGCCGATGGCGCCGGCCGAGAGGCAGATGGCCGGGGTGACGATGAGGGTGTACTGGGGCCACTTGGTGGGCCAGAGGAAGAGAAAGGCCCAGCCGACGATGAACCAGATGAAATAGAGCTTGTTTTGACGAAAGAGAAAGGGCAGTCCAACCAGGGAGGCCAGGAAGATGAGCATGTCGAAGGGAAACCAGAAGACGGTGGGATGCCAGAGGGCGGCGCCGCGCATCCAGTTGATGGGCTGCCACCAGGGATGGCCGTAGCGCGCCACGTGGGCCGAGGCCGGGTAGTGGGCGTGAAAGAGGATCGACTGCCGCAGCCGGCCTAGCGGATCTGGCCAGAGGATGGGGTCGAGGGCCAGGAAGACGAGCAGGGCAAGGAGGCCATACATCACCAGATTCCAGGGCTTCCGCCGCTGCTGCGAGAGGAGGAAGGGGGCCATCGCCAGGCCGGGGACAAGATAGGTGTACTTGGAAGCGGCGGTCACGCCCAGGAGGCCCGCCGAAAGCCAGAAGCAGCCATCCGTCTCCCCCTCCCCCCGCCGGCGGGCACGGTCGTAGGCGAGGAGGGACGCGGTGATGGCAGAGGCCGCCACGGATTCAAGATAGATCTGCGAGGTGTATTTGACGGTGATGGTGTGCACGGCCAGGAGGGCGGCCGCGAGGAGGTTCACGGACGCGACGAGGACGACCTGGAGGGTGCCGAAGAGGACGGAGACGGAGCGGGCGATGAGGAGAATCCCCAGGCTGGAAGGGGGGTCGCCCCAGGAGGCGATGGCGTCAGGCGCGGGGGGCTCAGGGGGTTGGGCCGGCCGGCCCTGGTAGCCGATGAGGCGCAACGCGGCCGCGTAGAGGAGTTTGTTGAAGACGGGGTGCTCTTGGTTGTAGGTGTAGTCGGGGATCTGGTCCCACTCGCCCCGAGCGATCAATCCGGTGTAGTAGGATGCGGCCCAGGCGTAGACGGGCTCGTCGGCGTCCACGGGCAGGCGCAGGGCGGCGGAGGAGCGCTGCAGGAAGGCGATGAGCACGATGGAGAGGGTGATGACGAGGCGCACCCGCTTGGTTGGCCAGGGCGGCCCGGTTGCATCTGGAGGAGACGAAGGGCTCAAGGGACACCTCTCCACGGAAGCGGTTGCCGGTCTCCGGCGCGGTTATCCAGCCCAGACGACGCCGCTGGGCGACGGTAGGTGCAGGAGAAGGGCGCCGTGCTCCCGCTCGATGCTGACGGATCCCACGCCGACCAGCCGCTTGAGTCGACGGGGCGGGGGAGGCGCTTGTAGGCGGAGGTGGCGCGGCTGCCGGCCGATGTGCACGGCGACGAGGAGCTGCTGCTCATCGTCCACGATCTGGTAGCACCAGGTGGTCTTGTCGGCAAAGAGGGTGAGGCGTTCTCCCTCCCAGATGAGGGGGTGGGCCCGGCGGGCTGCAATGAGCCGCCGATACCAGGAGAGCAGGTGGCTGTTCTGCCCAGCACCCCATGTCATGGGCAGTCGCGCCTCATCCGCGCCCTCGCCGGCCTCCTTGCTCTGCTTCTGGCTCATGCCCACCTCGGTGCCGTAGTAGACGATGGGCTGACCGGGGAGGGTCATCTGCACCAGGGCGGCCAGCTGGAGCTGCCGCTGGTCCCCCTGGGCGATGTAGAGGAATCGATCCATGTCATGGTTATCGACGAAGCTGGGGACATGAAAGGCGGGCTGGAGGTAATGGTGCTGGCGATCTACCTCCCGCGCCAGATGCGCCAGGTCAAGCGTGTGCCAGGCAAAGGCTCGCCGGAGCAGGTCACAGAGGTGGAAGTCGAGACAGCCGTCGAGGCGGCCCTGATAGGGGTAGAGGGCCATGGGCGGCTCCGAGACCTCGCCGAAGCACCAGCAATCGGGCTTGACCTCCTTGCAGGCAGCCCAGAACTGGCTCCAGAAGGCGAGGGTGGGGCCGCTGGCGTGATCGAGGCGGAATCCATCGACGTCGTAGTCCGACAGCCAGAACTGGGCGACATCGATGAGGTAGTCTCGCACGTCGGGGTGACGGGTATTTAGTCGCGGCATGGTGGCCACGTTGAAGTAGGTCCGATAGCCGTGGGGATAGGCTGGGTCGAAGGTGAACCAGTCGCGGAATCGGCTGTCGGGGTTGGAGAGGGCGTCCTGGAAGAAGGGGTGGCGGGCGCTGACGTGGTTGCAGACCATGTCGAGGATGACGCGCATGTGCCGATGATGGGCTTCATGCACCAGATGGCGCAGGTCGTCATGGGTGCCGAAGCGCGGTTCTACGGTGTAGTAGTCGGTGGTATCGTAGCCGTGGTGGCTGGGGCTGGCGAAGACGGGGGAGAGCCAGATGCACGTGGCGCCCAGGTGGGCGATGTAGTCCAGTTTCTCGGTCACCCCACGCAGGGTGCCGCCGAAGAACCGGCGCAGGGAGCTGGGCGCGCTGAAGGATCGTCCTTCACCGGGGTTGAAGCGGTCCACGAAGACCTGGTAGACGACTGCCTCCCGGGCCCATTGGGGCGGCGCGGTGCGGTCCACTCGGTAGGCGAAGGTCCGTCCCGCCTGCTCATCCGGCGGGGTTGGGGCGACGACATCGGTTAGGGATTCATCGGTGAAAAAGGCCGCGGTAGCCCACTGGATGTGCTCCTCCATGGGCGGCCAGTCCGCCCAGATCTCCTGATGATCAAACCGCCGTCGACCACGGACACGGTAGCGGACAATGGTCCCCTCCGGCTGGGGCGGGAGAGTGACCTCCCAGCGCTCCAGGTAGCCCCAGAGGAAGAGGTGCCAGTCGACGGCCACCTTCTTGAAGGCTGCCACGCGTCCCACTTGAGCCTTGCCCTGCCCGGCTGCTGGCGCTTGCCCGTCGGTGGTGTAGTAGCAGGTCAGGTGCTCCAGCGATAGGTCGGGCCCCACCGTCACGGTAAGGGTCACGGGCTCGCCGGGAAGGGGGTCCGGAGGCGCGATGCGGGCGCCGTGGCGCAGGCCCTGAGCCTGGGCACGCGCGTGGATGAGTTTCAGTTGATCACTGGCGAAGGCGCCAAAGATGAAATCTTGCATGTCTGTCCCGTCATTGCTCTCGCTGCCCGCCGCGGGATGCGTGGGGTCAGCGGCTGATGATGGTCGCTGAGAGAAGCACGGTATCCCCTTACCCCTTCACGCCCCCCATGGTCAATCCTGCCTCCAGATACCTCTGGAGCCAGAGGAAGAGGATCACGACCGGAAGACTGACCAGGAGGGCGCCAGCGGCGTACTCGCCCCAGGGCACGCTGAGATCGTTGGCCATCTGTGCCAGCGCAATGGGCGCGGTGTACTTGCTGGCCTGTCCGGCCAGCAGGACCTGGGCCATCACGTACTCCGTCCAGCCGCTCATGAAACCGAATAGAGCTGTGGTGGCCAGCGCCGGACGGGCGAGGGGCAGGGCGATGCGGACGAAGGACTGAATCGGGCCGGCCCCATCGATCATCGCCGCCTCCTCCAGGTCAATGGGGATGGTGTCGAAATACCCTTTAAGGTTCCAGGTGGTAAACACCAAGGTCCCGGTCGTGTAGGCCAGGATGAGGCCCCAATGGGTGCCGTAGAGACCGACGCGCTGGAGGATGAGGGCGATGGGAACGAGAGCCAGGACGCCGGGGAAGGCCTGGAGGGCGAGGAGGAGGATCAGGCCAGACTCCCGGCCCACAAACCGGAAGCGGGAGAAGGCGAAAGCGCCGGAGGTGGCCAGGGACACGCAGGCGATGGTCGTCAGGCCGGCGATGAAGAGGCTGTTTCTGACCCAGATGGGGAAGGGCTTCACGAAGAGGATCTGGTAGAAGTTGTCCCAGGTGACTTGCTTGGGGACGAACATCCCCAGCAGGTCGAGCGTGAACAGGCGCCCCCCCGGACGCACGGAGGCCAGAAAGGTGAACCAGATGGGATACAGAGCGAATACGGCTGCGAGGATCACCGTGACGTAGGCTAAGGTCTTGAGGAATTTGCTCGGCTCTCTCATTCGTAGGCTCCTTTCGTGATCTGGGTGAGGCGCAGGCTGTAGAGGGTGGCGGCGAAGAGGATGATGAACACGATGACAGCGAAAGCCCCGATCCTACCATCGTTCTGCGCCTGGAAGACCTCCTTGTAGGCGTGGATCATGACAAACTCGGTGGCACCCGGCTTGCCGGCGCCGCGCTGTGGGCCGCCCTCGGTGATCAACCAGACGGTGTTGAACATCTGGAAGGTGGTGATGGAGCTGAGCACGACGGCGGGAAGCACCGCCGGTCGCACCAGGGGCAGGGTGACGTTCACCAGCTTCTGCCAGGGGCTGGCGCCATCGACCTCGGCTGCCTCATAGAGCGACTGGGGGATGGACTGGAGGGCCCCGATGATGGTCACCATGAAGAAGGGATAGGACATCCAGACGTTGACGATGACCACGGCGATGAAGGCCAAGGTGGGATTGAGCAGCCAACGCGGCCCCGCCACCCCGATGATTCGCAGAAGCTGATTGATGGTGCCCTGCTCGGTGCGGAAGAAGAATTGCCAGATCAGGGCGCTGATGTAGCTGGGCACGGCCCAGGGAATGATGATCAGCACCCGCCAGAAGGCCCGTCCCATGAGAAAATCGCTGTTCAGCACCAGGGCCAGGAGGAAGCCAAGAGCGAAGAAGAGAGGAATGCAGGCGATGACATAGAGGATGGTGCGGAACATGACGATGAAGAAACTGCCCGCATTGTTCAGCGTCTGGTAAGCGGCTGCGCCGTCGAGGAGCATCCACAGCCCCAGGGCCAAGCCCGCGCCCACGAGCCAGTACCACCAAGTGGGGGGCGGGCTGGGACGGAACCTCTCCTTGACCTGGCCTGCGGCGACGCCGGCCCCGATGAGGGGAGTGATGATCAGCAGTAGTCTGGCCAGCGCCCTGAGCGCCTCCGGGGCAAAGAAGTCCTCGAAAAGCTCGGCGTAATTGGCATAGAAGGGCTCCTGGACGCAGAAGCGCCCCGGTTGATCAGGGTCGCAACAGAAGCCAGCGAAGACGGGACAGACCACGTTCCACAAGAAGGGGCCGCTGACGGGGTGCTCCTCCAGAAACGCCGCTTTGTCCTTCTCCGGCAGATTGTAGACCGTGTAGTGGAAGGTGTTGCGGTTGGTGGTGGAGATGTAGACATTATAGACAATCGGGAAGAGACTGAGAACGATGAGGCTGATCAGGGTGGGGGCAAGGAACGCCAGCACCGCCAGGTACTTGCGCCAACCTCTATATGTGACTCCCATGGTGTTCTCCTTTCTTCACAAGGGAAGACCGTCCCCTCGCGTATCAGAGCGACTGTGTCATAGCTCTCCCTCGGGAGTGAAGCGCGGGACGGGGTCTTCCCCGTCCCGCGCAGTGAACGGCTATTGCATGTCCGCGATGTTCTCTTCGGCCGTCTGCTGAGCGTCCTCCAATGCCTCCTCGGGGGTCTGCGCACCAGTCCAGATAGCGGTGGTGGCGTCGCCCACCGGCCCCCACAGGGCGTCCATGAACGGTGTATTGGCCATGGGGATGCCGCGCTCTGCGGAGGCGCCGAAGCCGCTGACTGTGTAGAGAGCCTGCACCTCCGGGTCCTCGAGGGCGGCCACGTTCGCCGGAATCTCCTTGGTCGACACGGCGCGGGTCGTGAGCGTTTCAGCGCTCGTCCACCACTTCATGACCTCGACCGCCGCGTCGGCCCTGCCGCGGTCCACAGCGTTGGTGGTCACCATCCAGACCTTGATGCCCACGAAGGGCTTGCCCATGGGCGCGATGCTGTAGTCGATGCCCGCCTCCTCAAGGCCGGAGATAGCCCACGGCCCGGTCCACCACATGGCAGCCTGGCCCTCGGAGAGCATGGCCTGGCAGATCTCGTGGGAGGTCTCGGCGGGGGCGCACTCGCTGAAGTCGACCATCCACTCGCCGGCGGCGATTCCCTCGGGCGTGTCCAGATAGACGTTGCCGTCGTCATCGACGTAGCCGGGCATGCCGTGGCCGAAGTAGATGGGGGCGGCGTGGTAGGCATCAGGGTTGCCCAAGCCCTGGTTGCAGACGTACCACTTGTCGGGGTTCTCCTCGCGGAAGGCACAGGCCTTGTCCAGGAGGGCGTCGAAGTCGTCGGGAGCGGGGAGTTCATCCTCGGTGACCAGGTCGGTGTTGTAGACGAGGGCGATGCCCTCCATGGTCTCCGGAAGGGCCCATATCTGATCGTTCCAGACGACCCCGCTGACCGCCGGGTCGGTGAAGTGCTCCTCCAGGTACGCCATGTCTATCCAGTCGTCCAGAGGGGCGATGTTCCCGGTCAGGGCGTTGCGACCGATCTGGTCGTTGGCCCAGGCGATGATGTCCGGGCCCTCACCAGCGGGGATGGCCACGGACAGAGAGTCGCGCAACTCATCGACCCTTGTGTATTCGATCTGAATGTCCTCGTGCTCTGCGTTGAACTCGTCGAACAGGCCCTCGATGGTTCCCTGATAATCGCCGGCGTACCCGTGCCAGACGGTTACCGTGGTCGCCTCCGCAGGCGGCTCAGTTGGTTCCTCCGCAGGTGGTTCGGTTGGTTCCTCAGCTGGTGGCTCGGTCGGCTCCTCCGTGGCCGCTGGACCACACGCCGCCAGTACCAAGCTTAGGGCGACCAACCCTGCTAACAGAATGAATGTGTACCTCTTCATGTCCCTCCTCCTGATTCATGGTTGCTTAACCCAAAACTGTTGAGGTTGCAGAGCCCGCTCTTTCTTGACTTGGATCGTTGTCCTATCACCTCCTTATCGGGTCCTATGTCTCCGGCCTGCATCCGGTTACCACTCTAGAAGCTCCTGTCCCTCCCCAGGGCCCCGCAGGGAGTTGCGCAGGCTGATAGGGTAGTTCTGTCATGATGCCGATAAACTGTGCTGTACGCTGCGCGATGTCGTCCACAGGCTCGGTGCCCGAGATAGTTGCCTGGAACATGGCTTGCAGTTGTCGGGAGACCTTGACATACTCGGGGATCGACGGGCGCGCGCGCGCTGAGGCGATCATGTCCGAGATCTGAGCCATCAAGGAGCCAGACTCGCTGGCCGATCCGGCGTGAACGGACGGGCTTGGAGGGTTGAGCCATCTTGAACGATACAGATCGCTGATCAAGGCCGGATCGGTTGCGACCCTCAGGATCTCCGTGACCAGCTGCGGCTGCTCACATTGGCGCAAGATGACGTAGCTGGTCCCCCCTATCGTAGATGTGGGTTCGTGACCGGGTGCCGGTGGTGGTGGTGCGACGACTCCCACCCGCCGTGGGAACTCCTCGTCGCTCCATGAGCTGAGTGACTGGATAGTCTCCGCTTCGTAGCTGCACCCAAGCGCCATCGCTGTCTGACTGGTGGCGAACAGTCTCGGGCTCACATCGCTGTCGTAGTGGGCGACGTCCGGGGGGCTCACTCGTGCCTCCTGCACCAACCTGCGGAGGTACGCAAGGGCAGCTGCTGTAGCAGGACTGTTGAGTATAACGCGCTCCCTCCTGCTGTCGAAGATCTCCCCTCCTGCAGACCAGACGAAAGGCATCAAACTGTAGACGGTTGCCTCGCCCCCGGCTGTTCCACCTGGAAACACCAGGGCGTGAGTGAAGCCGTATCGCTCTTTGACGTCAGGCCTAAGAAAATGCACACTGACGTCCAGAAGGTCGTCCCAGTCGCCTGGGGGCGCCAAGCCCTCCTCCGCGAACCAGTCCGAACGGTACCAGAGAAGCGAGGCATCGGCCTTGACCGGAAGCCCATACAAGTGTCCATCCAGGGAATTGGCAGCCACCGAAGCGGCGTAAAGCCGGCTGCCAGAGTCACCCAGGTACCCCGGTGATCCGATGGGCTCGAAGGCGTAGAGGAAACCGGCCTTGGCCAATCCCGCCACCCAAACGCTGTCGACCATGGCCACGTCCGGCGCAGTGCCCCTGCCCACAGCCGCCGTAAGGAGATCGTAGAACCTCGCGTGGGGCACAACGTCGACATCAAACGTGATGGTGCGATCCCCGTGTTCTGCGTTCCAGAGGGTGGAGACATGATCGAGGACGGATGACCAGTGAGGGTCGGAACACATCATCCGCACTGGCATGGGCGGCGGGGTGGCGAGCACGCCATGATCGGAAACGAACGTCCCCAGCCCGGGCCTTCGAATGAGCAACCCCTCCCGAGCCAACTGACTGAGCGCCTGACGCACCGGGGAGCGGCTTATACCGTGCGTTTCGCAGAGCTCTCGTTCCGTGGGGATTCGATGGCCCGGATGCCACACGCCATTCTCAATCTGCCTCTGGATAAGGGTCTTCAGCTGATGGTAGATTGGAACGGGGCTCGTGCGATCGATCATTGTCATAGCTATCCACCGTCTCCGAGAAGGACCGCCCGCGGGTGATATTGTTATGACATTATACTAATCTCCAGACCTAAAGTCAAGATACTAGTGAAGGGGGATCGATTTCATCGCACGCGGCGGTGGTGTAGTCGCGTCAGCCTGCAACAAAGAGCCCCGATCGTTGTTTCGATCAGGGCTCCTTCCTCGTGTTCACGCGCTTCCGTGCCCATCGCACCGAATTATCGTGCGACCGGCAAATCTTTGCAGGTCCTAGCCTCTCTTTGCTTATCGACGCCGCACTCGACCGTGGAGCTCCTGGCGAATGGCTGTCACCTCGCGCTGGAAATCGAGGTTCTCCTCCAGCAGCTCCGCCACGCGCTGGCATCCGTGGAGGATTGTGGAGTGATCGCGGCCGTCGAGGAGATCACCAATCTGCGGCAGCGATGCGCCGGTCTCTTCCCGGATGAGATACATGGCCACCTGCCGCGGGCGGGCAATGTCTCGTTTGCGACTCCGTCCTTTGAGCTGCATCGGGTCCAGCCCAAAGTGCTGAGCCACACGGCCGATGATCTCGTCGGGGGCTAACTCGCGTCGCTGGGGCAGAAGGTTGTCGACGGCCATCTCCGCCACCCGGGGGGTGAGTGGCTGGTCCGTCAGTCGCGCCATGGCGACCATCTGGTTGAGCGCCCCCTCCAATTCACGGATGTTGCTCTGTACCTGCGAGGCGATGATCGCTAGAATCTTGTCCGGGATGTCTACCCCGCCGAACTCAGCCTTGGTGCGCAGGATGGCGATACGCGTTTCCAGGTCCGGGGCCTGAACGTCGGCGATCAACCCCCATTCAAAACGAGAACAGAGCCGCTTCTCCAGCGTGCTAAATGCCTTCGGGGTCCGATCGGACGACAGAATGATCTGCTTATCGCTCCCGTGCAGCGCGTTAAAGGTGTGGAAGAACTCCTCTTGTGTTCTCTCTTTGCCTGCGATGAACTGAATGTCGTCAACCAATAGCACATCAGCCGTTCGATACTTCTCGCGGAAGCTGTCTGTGGTATGCGAGCGGATGGCCTCGATGAGGTCGTTCGTGAAAGTCTCCGACGAGATGTAGAGCGCGTCCAATCCTTGATCCTCGCACGCGTGGCCGATGGCGTGCAGCAGGTGGGTCTTGCCCAGCCCGACTCCTCCGTAGATGAACAGAGGGTTATAAGCACCGGCTGGGCTCTCAATCACGGCCATAGACGCTGCGTGCGCCAGACGGTTTCCCGGACCCACCACGAAACTCTCGAATGTGTATCGCGGATTGAGACGCTGCCTCGGTCCGTTACGCGACGGTGTGGAGGGTTGCGACTCAGGAGCTGATGCCTGTCCAGGCGCTGTGCTGGCGGCCTGCAGCAGTGGCATGTCGCCGTCGGGAGCGTGAGTCTCCTCGCCAGCCACGACAAAGCGGACATCAACAGTGCGACCGGACAGACGAGCAAGCGTGCGCTTGATGGTAGCATGCAGACGATGCTCAAGCCAGTCTTTGGCGTAGCCGTTCTTGACAGCCACCACAAACGTCCCTTCCTCGTACTTCAGCAGCCTGGAGTCGCGCAACCACGTCTCAAACGTGGCTTGGGTCATCTGAAGCTGAAGTTCGCCTAGGGCAGCCGACCATATGCGTGCAGCGTTCATAGAGCGATGTGTTGTATGGATTTCAGTTTTTCCTATTCGAGACGACCGGCAACGTGAAGTCAACAGAGATTGCAGCACCGGGGACGAACGGCTTGTCCAGCCGAGGCGGCTGATCTGAGGTTTAACCCATCCCCTGCGACTTGCAACTCATCCTTCAGACCGTCGACGCTATTCTATCAGAACACCTCCGCTGTGGCAACCGATTTTGTGGCGATTAGCTTAAAAGACGGGACTCTTTAAGGTGGACCCCGCATCTCAGCATGTAGGTATCGACAGGCTGTAGTCAACTACGACATCTAGGGGAAGGGCGGTGAGGCACCCGAATATGTGGGCTTCTAGGGGGCCCCCGGCCCCCTCACGACCGTGCAAGGATTTTAGGCAAAGGGGCTTGCTTTGGTCAACCATGACAGACTCACAGAATCAGCCGCCAATGAAAAAGAAATTTCAGACCTCGCCAGGTGCGCCGGCTGTGGGGACCTGTGGCACGTCTTCTCGCTGGTGGGGATCCTGCACGTGTGCTGGCTGCGCAGGGCACGAATCCCGCCGATTGCTTTACCCGACGGGAGACTTGGCGTATAATACCCGGCGATGGAGCCTGTCACAACCGCGAGGTAAGATCAAGGAGGTTCTGGTGGATCTATTCGACAAATGCGAGGCCTTCACCGAGGCGAGAGAGGCCCAGGAGGCCGGGTTCTATCCCTATTTCATTCCTCTCACCGATAGCGAGGGCACTGAGGTCACCATTGGCGATCATCAACTGATCATGATCGGATCCAATAACTACCTCGGGTTGACGACCCATCCCCAGGTGCGTCAGGCGGCTATCGAGGCCACCGAGAAATACGGCACCAGCTGTACGGGATCTCGTTTCCTGAATGGCACCCTCCAACTCCACCTCGACCTGGAGGAGGAGCTAGCGCGTTTCATGGACAAAGAGGCGGCATTGGTCTTCCCGACAGGCTACCAGACCAACGTGGGCACGATTTCTTCACTGGTGGGGCGCCACGACTTCGTTGTCACCGACAAGGATGATCACGCCAGCATCGTGGATGGCTGCAAGATGTCCTTTGGAGAGGTGCGCCGCTTTGGTCACAACGACTTGGACCATCTGGACCGTGTCCTTTCCCAGCTGCCTGAGGACGCGGGCAAGCTGGTCGTCGTCGACGGTGTCTTCAGCATGGGCGGCGATTTGGCTCCACTTCCGGAGATCCTGCCTGTCTGTCGCGCGTATGGAGCGCGGCTGATGGTCGATGATGCCCACGCCATCGGTGTGGTGGGGCGAGGGCGCGGTACCGCAGCCCACTTCGGCGTCAGCGACCAGGTGGACCTGATCATGGGCACTTTCAGCAAGTCGTTCGCCAGCCTGGGGGGCTTCATCGCTGGCGATGACGATGTGGTTCACTATATCCAGCATCACGCGCGTTCGCTGATCTTCAGCGCCAGCATGTCGCCAGCCAATACGGCGGCTGCCCTGGCTTCTCTCCGGGTGATGGAGAAAGAGCCCGAGCGCATTGAGCGCGTCAACCAGATTGCGCAGTATATGAGCAAGGAATTTCGGGAGATGGGCTTTAACGTGGGAGATACCGTGACCCCGATTATCCCCGTCATCATTGGCGACGACATGCCGACGATCATCGCTTGGAAGGCCCTCTTTGATGCGGGAGTCTACACCAACCCCGTGATCCCTCCGGCCGTACCCTCTGGTTCGTCGCTCCTACGAACCAGTTACATGGCAACTCACACCGATGAGCAGCTTCAGCGCGTGCTTTCCACGTTCCATGAGGTCGGGAAGCGCCTGGCGATCATCTGAGATGTGCTTGACAGCGACCAGTCTCCCGGGTAAGATGTGAGCGTCTGAGCTGTAAAGTCATTGACAGAAGTCAACTGTGCTTCCGAATCGCTAGAGGATGGAAAACAACCATGCCGTTGTATGAATATCAGTGCTCGACCTGTGAAGCCCGCTTCGATGCCCTCCGGGGCATGTCCGAGGCCGACGATCCTATTCCCTGTCCCCAGTGTGAGAGCAGCGAAACGAGACGGATCATCTCCCTGTTTTCTGCGATCGGGGACCAGGGTGTGATTGCGGGAGATGGCCCATCGTGCGACTCCTGCTCGCCCTCGTCCTCATGTGCGACGTGCGGAGCGCGATCCAGATAAGGCTTCCCCTTCGAGTGAGGGTTACGAAGGACTTGTCAGGGCCGCCATCAGATCTGATGGCGGCCATTCACTTCCCAATTCCCAGTCGTCTCGTGGATTGTCCCGCGCCCGTTTCTTTGACCAAGATCCTCCTCCTCGCGTGACCTCGCCGACCGTCTTGCCTGGGGTCCTAGTTTTGTCCTCTGTGGATTGGAGGTATAATCCGGATGGTGAGAGTTCCCGGTCCCTCCGGCACACAGTCGCGGGTTCCGATGGGCGTGGACTCAGCAGCCTCACCGGGGTGAGCCGCCGTGTCGGAGGGCATCGGTCGAAAGGTCGGCAGACATGTGCTGCCGCGATGTGGAAGACCTGCAACAGAAGACGGAGTTGGTATGATTTCGACGTTTCCCTTTAGCGCCATTGTTGGACAGGCGCGCATGAAGCGCGCGCTTGTGCTCAATGCCGTATATCCCTCCATTGGGGGTGTGCTCATTCGCGGAGAGCGGGGGACAGGTAAGTCCACCGCGGCTCGCGCGTTGGCGGCTCTGCTGCCGGAGATCGAGGTGGTCGCCGACTGTCCCTTCGCTTGCCATCCGGATCGGCCCGAGACCTGGTGCACCCAGTGCCGCGAGCGGTCCGAGAATGGCGAACCCCTCACCCGCGCGCTTCGCCCCACCCGCTTCGTCGATCTGCCGGTGAGCGCAACGGAGGATCGCGTCGTCGGCACCCTCGACATTGAGCGCGCTATCCAGAAGGGCGAGAGACGGTTTGAACCGGGTGTGCTCGCGGCGGCAAACCGCGGCGTACTCTACGTGGATGAAGTCAACCTACTGGATGATCACGTGGTTGACTTGCTCCTCGACGCGGCGGCGATGGGCGTCAACGTCGTGGAGCGGGAGGGGATCTCCTTTCGACATCCATCCCGCTTCATCCTCATCGGGACCATGAATCCCGAGGAGGGAGATCTGCGTCCCCAGCTTCTGGATCGCTTCGCGCTCTGCGTGGACATCGAGAGTGTCCACGATCCGCAGGATCGCATAGCCATTATGGAGCGCAACCTGGCCTTTGAGAGCGATCCTCAGGCCTTCTCCGATGCCTGGGCTGCGGAGGAAGAGGCCCTCTCGGGGGCGATTGCCCGGGCGCGCCGTCTGCTCCCCCAGGTCGAGCATTCGCGACAGAACCTGGCGACGATCGCCACCGTCATGAGCGAGCTGGGCGTGGACGGGCACCGGCCCGATCTGGTGGTGCTCAAGACGGCCCGCGCTCACGCTGCCCTGTGCGGGCGCCTCCGGGTCACGGAGGACGATATTCTCCTCGCCGCCGAGCTGGCTCTGCCCCACCGTCTCAAGCGGCACCCCCTGGAGGAACCCGTCCTTGATTTGGCCGATCTCTCGCAGCGAGTGACCGAGGCTCAGACGCAGAACGTATCGGGTGTGGAACCCCAACAACAGCCTGGCTCCGCCGAGCTGGTCGCTGGTAAGCGGGAGGACACGGGTGCCGAACAAGCTGAGGAGCCTTCCTCACCGGAACAGTCGTACCGCCCGCCCAGCGCGGCTCTGCAGGAGATTCCCCAGTGGCCGTCACCGGGACGCTGGTGGGAAGGGGGCGAGCAGATAGATCCTGGCAAGGGGTTCACTCCCAGCCGGTTGGAGACTCCGCTCGATAGTTTGACTCGCTCCAGTGGCGGACGGCGCAGTCAGACGCGCACCAGCCGCAAGCGGGGCCGGTACGTGCAATCGCTACCGTCCCCGGGTGACGCCAGCGATCTCGCCTTTGACGCCACCCTGCGCGCTGCCGCGCCCCACCAGGCTGTCCGTGGGGAGGACGACGGTCCAGCCCTGGCGCTGCGTGCCGACGACTACCGCCGCAAGGTCCGGGTGACTCGCGCCGCCAATCTGGTGCTGTTCGTGGTGGATGCCTCCTGGTCGATGGCTGTGGCAGAGAGGATGGAGGCAACCAAGGGGGCCGTGCTATCCCTTCTCACTGATGCCTACCAGCAGCGAGATCGTGTTGGGTTGGTCGTGTTTCAGAAGAACGAGGGCTTCGTGGTGCTCCCACCCACCAACAGCGTTGAACTGGCCCAGCGCGCTCTCCGAGAGCTCCCCGTCGGCGGGAAGACCCCGCTGTCCAAGGGGCTTCAGATTGCCTACGACGTGATCGACCGTGAGGTGAAGCAGCATCCCGATCTGATGCCCCTCATGGTCCTGCTCACCGACGGGGCGGGCAATGTCTCAATGACGGACCGTCCCCCCCAGGACGAGGCGTATCTCGTCGCGGACATGTTCCCTCGGGCCGACGTGCGTTCCGTGGTGATCAATATGGAGAACGAGGCCTTTGACCAGGGGCTGGCCGAGACGTTGGCCGCACACCTGGAGGCACCATGTTACCGTCTCGCGGAGCTGAGGGCCGAGGAGCTGTTGCACACAGTGCGGGAAGAGCTGGCTCACCCGACGGCGTGATCTCCTCTCTCTTGAGGAGACTCCGCTGTACGCCAGCGAAGGCTCGGGCCCAGCTGCCGGTGCTACCGGCGCCCTGCTGAGGCCCGTGGGGAAAGTCTTCACCGTGCTGTCGCAGTGGGAAATTGCCCGCCTCAGCGTAAGAGGGGTTCGTAGTCCCTTGACCTAGGTAGCTCCGCTCTGTCTCCTTGCCAACGGTATCAGTTGATCGAAGGCCCAGTTGGCCAGCGGGATGACCAGCCCTCGAAGACGGTACGCTATCCCGAACAGTCGATCGGGTATGATCAGGTAGCGGTCCTTGCGGATGCCCTTCATCACCGCTTTGGCCACCTCCTCCGGATCCAGCGGCTCGCCGCCATCGTTCATCAGCCTGACGAGCCAGTAGGCGAGAAACTCACTGGGCCGGCTGAGCTTCTCTGGTTTGATCAGGCCCTCACTGATCTTCGTCTCCACGGGCTGGACTAACCGTTCCTCGCGCAGTTGTGGGGTATCGGTGTCCTGGGGGATGACCAGAGAGACGCCGATGTTGTGGGGGTTCAGCTCGATCCTCAGCACTTCCGAGAGGCCCACCACGGCGAATTTGGAAGCGCTGTACGCGGTGTAGCCGAACACGCCGATTACCCCGGCTATGGAGGCGATGTTGACGATATGTCCCCTCTGCTGGGCGATCATGTGAGGGACCACAGCTTTGACGGCATAGAGCGTTCCCAGGTAATTGGTCTCCATTTGATGCCGAAACTCGGACAATGGCAGGTCCTGGAAGCGACCAGGACGAGCGGTGCCCGCTGAGTTGATCAACACATCTGGCGCACCTTGGGTCTTCACAATGGCATCGATAGCGGTCTCCACCGCCTGATAATCGGTGACGTCGGTGGAGTAAGCACCAAAACGCTGGTCAGCCCCAGCCCCCTCAGCTCTGATCTCGGCGAGTGCTTGGTCCAACCTCTCTTGATTCCGAGCGATGATGAACGTATTGCAGCCCTCTCTTGCCAGGAGCCTGGCAGTGGCTCTTCCAATGCCGCTCGATCCCCCTGTGACAATGGCGTTGTGGCCTGTAAGATCCATGGCGTTTCGTCTTCTCTGGTCGGAACGCTCTTGGCCCTCACGCGGCAGCCGCCCGCCTCAGCGGGCGACTGTCACGATGAAGCGTGTTTCGCGTGGACCAACCTGGCACGCCCGGCCCCCCAGGCGTGCAACCTGCCCGGGCGAACCGCCTACGGTTGGCTCTGTAACGATAGAGCCGCCCACGCCGGCTGCACAACCAGTGTGGACGGCTCTATGCTTTGCTTATCCTTCGGACCTCGTGCTGCCTGTCCGAATCCAACGCGGTCAGTTAGCTACTTCTCCTAGAAGCCCGTCGGCTCTCCGATAGGGATCACATCCGTGGCTCGCAAACCCTTGGGGCCCTCTTCGACGTTGAATTCAACCCGCTGGCCTTCGTTGAGCGTCTTGAACCCCCCGCCCTCGATGGCCGAGTAGTGGACGAACACGTCATCCCCTTCCTCGCGCGAGATGAATCCATAGCCCTTGTCATTGCTGAACCACTTGACAGTTCCGGTCTCTTTGCCTTCCATCCTCCAGATTCTCCTTTTGTCAATCGTACGTCTTCTACGGCGGCAAGGAGAGGTATTCACACAGGCTACCCATGGCCCCCTAATAGCCCGGGCAGGACACTGCAACACTACCCAACTCACCGCGTCCTAGGGTTCTAGTCTATCATATCTCCGAGCAAAGGTCAAGGTCAAATGCAACCGGTGATTACCCACATGTCCGCTGGATCACGCTACCTACGGGCCTTCATCGCCAAGTCTTATGCTTGGCCTTTTCCATAGGCCACCAACTCTGGGCCCATGTGAACGTAGGCGTGATCACCAGGAGACGCGATAGTCCACGAGCAATGCCGTCCTCCAATGGCGGTTCCCCTTTCCCCACCCGGGGCAGAACCCTCCGCGTTTGCGAGCGGGGGTGCGGCGTGTATAATCCCCTGACCATGCAGGTTTCCATCGTCCTAACGGTGCTGAACGAGGAGCGAAGCCTCCCGCGAGTGCTCGACAGCCTTGCTGCTCAGACCCGTCAGCCGGACGAGGTGGTCATCTGCGACGGAGGGTCGGATGATGGCACCCTCTCCCTACTGCGGCAGGAGGATCGCTTTCCGTTGCGCATCTTGGAGCGCCCCGGTACCAACATCTCCCAGGGAAGAAACGTGGCCATCAGGGCGGCGGTGGGCCAAGCCATTGCTGTGACGGACGCGGGCGTCCGGCTGGATTCTGAGTGGCTGGAGAGGATCGTCGCGCCCCTCGAAGCGGGGAGGGCTGAGATCGTTGCTGGGTTCTTCCAACCGGATCCTCAGACACTCTTCGAGGTAGCTATGGGGGCTACCGTGCTGCCGCAGTTGCGGGAGATCCAGCCCGATCGCTTCTTGCCATCCAGTCGTTCGGTCGCCTTTCGTAAGAGCGCCTGGAGGGCGGTACGGGGCTATCCTGAGTGGCTCGACTACTGCGAGGACCTGATCTTCGATCTCCGGCTACGGTCCCGCTATGGCCCCTTCCACTTCGTTCCCGATGCCCTGGTCCACTTCCGACCTCGTCCCCACCTCTGGGCCTTCTTTCTCCAGTACTACCGATACGCCCGCGGGGACGGCAAGGCGGATCTGTGGCGCCTGCGACATGCCGTTCGCTATCTCACCTATCTTGTGGCCCTTCCGTCCATCCTCGTGGCTGGCTTGGTGGGGTCACCGTGGTGGTGGACGCTGACCTTGATCAGCATACCAGGCATGTTCTGGACACCCTGGCGTCGCCTGCCGGCGCTCTGGCAAGACCTGGATCCGCTGGGCAGATTGAAGGCCGCCCTATGGGTGCCCGTTATCCGGGTCACCGGCGACGTGGCCAAGATGCTCGGGTATCCGGTCGGCCTGTGGTGGCGATGGCGCCATCGGGATCAGATCCCCGACTGGCGCCCCTGAGGCATTCCGCCCTTTGAGCCACCTCCCTCCAGGTGCAGGCCGAGAGCCCACGATTTTGGGCTCCGGGCGAGGAGGGCGGAAGCCCGGCACAGGGCGGCACGCTCACCGCAGATTGTCTGCTGCCGAGGGCTCCTCGCGGTGAGACAGCTCGCCAGACCCGTTCTGGGGCTGGACCCGGTCCGTATGCGAGCGGCGTCGAGGGGGTGCAATCGGAGCTTCGCCCTGGATCTTATGTCATGCTAACGTCACTCTTATCCCATTCTAATCCCCTTCCTGTATAGTCAACTCGAAACGAAGAGTAACGTGCAACAGCAATCAGGCTGTGCGGGCTGGGGTGTCGCACTGGACTTCAATCCAGGCGGTGAGCCTGCCAGTCCCGTCAGCTTATGCAGGGGATCAGGCCATCATGTTAAGGGGGGAATATGAGTAAGATTATCGGCATTGACTTGGGTACCACCAACTCGGTGGTTTCGGTCATGGAGGGGGGCGAGGCAACGGTCATTCCGACCGCCGAGGGCGGCCGTCTCTGTCCGTCTATTGTCGCCTTCAACGAGAGTGGTGAGCGGCTGGTCGGACAGGTAGCCAAGCGTCAGGCGATCGTGAATTCGCAGAACACAATCTTCTCCATCAAGCGGCTGATGGGGCGGCGATACGACGAGCCTGAGGTCGAGAAGGCGCGCGAGGTGTTGCCCTACGAGATTGTGCAAGGACCGTCCAACGACGCACGGGTCTACGTGCCCGTCAAGGACAAGGAGTACACGCCGCAGGAGATCTCGGCCATGGTTCTCCGCAAGCTCAAGAATGATGCGGAATCCTATCTGGGTGAGGAGGTTACCCAGGCCGTCATCACCGTGCCAGCCTACTTCAATGACAGCCAGCGACAGGCGACCAAGGATGCGGGGAAGATCGCGGGCCTTGAGGTGCTTCGTATCATCAACGAGCCCACGGCTGCGAGCTTGGCCTACGGCCTGAACAAGAAGGAAGACGAGACGATTCTCGTGTTTGACCTGGGCGGCGGTACGTTCGACGTCTCCATTCTAGACGTCGGGGGGGGCGTTGTTGAGGTACGGTCCACCAGTGGCGACACGTTCTTGGGGGGCGACGACTGGGATCAGCGTATCACGGACTACGTCGCTGATGAGTTCAAGAAGGAACGGGGGATCGATTTGCGCCAGGACCGTCAGGCCCTTCAGCGCTTGAAGGAAGCGGCGGAGAAGGCCAAGATTGAGCTCTCCACTGTGCTGGAGACGGAGATTAACCTGCCTTTCATCACCGCGGATGCCTCCGGTCCCAAGCACTTGCAGATGAAGCTCACCCGGGCGAAGCTCGAACAGCTTACCGAGGACTTGGTGCAGCGCTGTCGCGAGCCGTTTGAGCAGGCACTGGCGGATGCCAACCTCTCTCAGGGTGAGTTGAATGAGGTGGTGCTGGTCGGTGGTGCGACGCGCATGCCCATGATTCAGGAGTTGGTCCGCGACCTGACCGGTGGCAAGGAACCGCACAAGGGTGTCAATCCGGACGAGGTTGTCTCAATCGGTGCCGCCATCCAGGCGGGCGTGCTGAGCGGTGAGGTGAAGGATGTCCTCCTGCTTGATGTCACGCCGCTCACGCTTGGCGTAGAGACCCTGGGTGGTGTGTTCACGCCCATCATCGAGCGCAACACGACGATTCCGGTCCGCAAGAGCGAGACGTTCTCCACCGCCGAGGATGGACAGACGGCGGTGACCATTCACGTGCTCCAGGGAGAGCGCTCCATGGCGGCCGATAACATGAGTCTTGGGCGATTCAATCTGGAAGGGATTCCACCCGCACCGCGAGGCGTTCCTCAGATTGAGGTGACGTTTGACATTGACGCCGACGGTATCTTGAACGTCTCCGCAGAGGACAAGGCAACGGGCAAGGAGCAGAACGTGACCATCGAGGCCACCACGAACTTGAGCGAGGACGACGTTGACGAGATGGTCAAGGAAGCGAAGCGTCACCAGGCTGATGACCGGCGGCGCAAGGAGCTCATCGAGGCGCGCAACCGGGCTGACCAGCTGATCTATCAGATGGAGAAGTCGCTGCGTGAGCTCGGTGATCAGGTCTCCGCGTCGGATCGCAACCGGATCGAGGGCCTCATCGAAGATCTGAAGCAGGCGAAGGAGACTGACGACAAGGGCCGCATCGAGAGTCTCATGGAGCAGCTCCAGCAGGCCAGCCAGGCCATCGGGCAAGCCATGTACGCCCAGCAGCAAGCGCAAGCGGGCGGTGCGCAGGCTGGTCCTCAGCCGGGCCCCGGTGCTGGAGAATCCGACGCTGATACAGGCGAAGAGGACGTCGTCGAGGGCGAGTTCCACGAGGTTTAGTACCACGCAGTGACCCGGGCAGCGGGCGGGGGTGCTTGCACCCTCGCCGCTGACCTGGTTCCCTTTTATCAATTTGTGAGACAAGGTGCCAATGAGCAGACCAGTACGTGTGCCTATTCAAGTGAAGCGGTCGAATAGCCAGGCAGACCAGGTAGCTGATGATGCGAGACGTCCAGTTGCTGAACCGGAACCCGTCGTGACGGAATCAGAGGCCCCGGCCTCGCCCAGAAGGGCGGTGGTGAATCCAGTCCCCGCTAGGGCTAAGTCAGGTTCTGACCGGGAGGAGGGCGAGAGCCTGGATGCCCTCAAGGAGGATCTGGCGATGTGGCGAGATCGAGCCCTCCGTCTCCAGGCGGAGATCGAGAACTTCCGCAAGCGTCAGAAGCGGCTGGGACAGGATCGTATCGAGGAGAACCGGGCCCGACTGCTGCGCAACTTCCTGATGATCGCGGATGATCTGGAGCGAGCGCTGGCCGCGGAGGCGGCCAGCGACGGCTCGCTTCGCGAGGGCGTGGAAGTGACCCAGCGGTCGCTAAGAAGCCTCTTGAAGAAGGAGGGTGTTGAGCCCATCGAGGCCGTCGGGCAGGCATTTGATCCCGAGTGGCATGAGGCTGTCGCGACAGTGCCTCATACTCAGGTGGATGCGGACCGTGACACTGTCGTGGAAGTGACCCAGCCAGGCTATCGTCTGGATGGGAGGCTTCTCCGGCCGGCGCGAGTCATTGTAGCTACCTAGCCGGGGAGACGCACTGTGTCCCCGTCTGCAGAGTCTGGCTTCACCAAGTCCAGGCCGTGTGCTACGATTACCTCCGATCAGATTTGTTCACCGGGGTGATTCACTGATGCGCGAGGTCACTAGTGGTGTCCCGCGCTGGGGAGCGGAAGGCACTTTCGCCCACGGGTCGGCGTAGACTTTAGGAGCTGTATGGAATACAAGAATTATTACGACATCCTAGGTGTAAGCAAACAGGCCGACAAGGATGAGATTCGTTCTGCCTTCCGCCGACTCGCTCGCAAGCACCATCCCGATGTCAACCCGGGAGACTCCGACGCCGAGGAGCGCTTCAAGGAGATCAACGAGGCCTACGAGGTCCTGTCTGACCCTGAAAAGCGACAGAAGTACGATCGCCTGGGGGCCGACTGGCAGAGATATGAGCGAGCCGGAGGCCGCCCCAGCGGCTTTGACTGGGGGCAGTGGACCACGGGCGCCCCGGGCGGACCCCAACGCGTCCACGTCCGACAGGGCACGCCGGAGGATCTGGAGGATCTTTTCGGGGGTGGCAGCGCCTTCTCTGACTTCTTCACTCAGATTTTCGGAGGCATGGGCGGAACGAGGCCTGGAGAATCACCCCGGGCAGGTGCAACCAGGACAGGAGCTCGCCCTGGCGGGTTTAACTATCAGGCCCGTCCCCAGCGAGGGCGCGACTACCAACATGAGGTCGATGTCACTCTAAGCGAGGCCTATTCGGGTACCACCCGCGTCCTGCAGAAGGACGGTCGCCGTCTGGAGGTGAAGATTCCCCCGGGCGCTCGCACAGGAACTCGAGTGCGCGTGAGCGGAGAGGGCGGTGCAGGGGCGGCCGGTGCTGAGGCCGGTGATCTCTACCTCCGGGTGAACGTACAGCCCGATCGCCGCTTCGAGAGGGAGGGCGACGATCTCCGGACAACCGTCCCTGTTGATCTCTACACAGCGGTTCTCGGCGGTGAGATTGAAGTCCCCACGGTGAACGGATCCGTGGTGCTGACCATTCCCCCGGGTACGCAGAATGGGCAGGTCTTCCGTCTGCGTGGCAAGGGTATGCCCCAGCTGCGGAATCCCGACGAGCACGGTGATCTGTATGCGGAGATCAGCGTGCAACTGCCCACTGACCTGACGCCTCGTCAACGCGAGCTGTTTGAGGAGCTTCGTAGTCTGTCGTGAGGAACAGCCGACGATGACCACGCGTGAGGAGGGAACATCCATCACCATCCGGAAGGCGGCCCGGCGAGCCGGGGTCGACGTCACCATTGCACACCGTTGTATTGAGGTGGGGCTGATGGAGAGGGACTTGACGGAGGAGGATCTAGCTGAGTTGCGCCGTGTCCGTCGATTGATGGCTCTGGGCATCAACATCGCCGGCGTCGAGGTCATTCTGCGCATGCGCCGCCGGATTCAGCGTTTGCAGGAGGAGCTGTCCCAATTGGAGCGTCTCTCCCGAAGGTACTCCGGGCACGGTCGAGAGACCTCGTCGCCGGACAGGGCTCGGTCGTAAGCGGCCGTCACCTCTGCCCTCCCCGCCAAGCGTCCAGGCGGCATCTGTGGACCGCAATGTTGCCCGGTCAGCGAACCGTGAGACGGTGCCCCCTACCGATAGGCTGAGAGATGAAGAGAGAAAAGATTTTCGTTGTGGTTGTGATGGCCATATTGATCGGGGCGATCCTTGCCTGCAACGGGAGCAGCCAGGTTGCACCGGCCACAGCTACTCCCACGGCCCTGCCTCCGACGGCAACCCCGCAGCCCACCCCGGTGCCAGAGGCACCTGCCAACGCTCTCGAGGCCCAGGTGGAGGGCGTGTATGCCGAGGCGGGATCCGCAGTGGTCCACATTACCAGCGTGACGTACGCCTATGACTTCTTCTTCAATCCTGTTCCCCAGGAGGGTACTGGCTCAGGTTTCCTATATGACGATCAGGGACACATTGTTACGAACTACCATGTGATCGAGAATGCCGAGGAGCTCTCGGTGACGCTGGCCGACGGCGAGACGTATACGGCCGATGTCATCGGCGTCGATCCCGCCAACGACCTGGCCGTCATCCGCATCGACGCCGATGATCTGCCCCAGCGCTTGGTACTGGGCGACTCCGGTGCTCTGCGCGTGGGGCAATTCGTCCTGGCCATCGGCAATCCCTTCGGCCTGGAGCGCACGCTGACCGTGGGTGTCATCAGCTCGCTGGGACGCGTCATCAGGGGCCCGGAGAACAATTTCATCGGTGAGGTCATTCAGACGGATGCTGCCATTAACCCCGGAAACTCCGGGGGTCCCCTGCTCGATCTGCAGAGCCGGGTCATCGGGGTCAATTCGCAGATTGTCAGCCCCAGTCAGGCTAATGCCGGCGTCGGATTCGCTGTGCCAGCGAACACTGTGCGCCGTGTTGTCCCGGAGCTCATCGACCGCGGGCGCTACCCGCACCCCTGGCTCGGTATCGAGCCGATCTCGCTCACCGCAGAGCGGGCCCGGGCCTTCCGCGAGGCTGGCATGGAGGTCCCCGTTGACCAGGGGGTGCTGGTGCTGGAGATCGCGCGGGGTGGCCCGGCTGATGAGGCGGGCCTTCGGGGCGGCGATCGCATTGTGCGCATCGGCCGCTATCGTGTCCCCCTGGGAGGGGACGTCATCACGGCCATCAATGGGCGGTCCATCCGCGATTATCAGGACTTGACCGTCTACTTGGAAACGCAAACCCGGGTGGGCGATACCGTGGACGTGACGTATATCCGGGACGGGGAAGAGGACACAACCTCTCTCACCCTACAGGAACGCCCCTTCTAGCTGGGTCGCCGCTTAGCACCCGGGCGCCATCTACGCCTACTCGGACGAGTTGGTGGCTCCAATGGCCCAGGCCAGTCTCTGCACCGCCGCCTCCAACTCGTCGACTAAAGGATGCGGCGCGAGTCTCTCCGTGGTGATGGCCACGATGTCGCGATAGTAGCTCAGCTGCAGGCCCGGTCCTTGGTTGAAGTGGTGCCACATCTCTGGCCCCTCGCGCCGTAGATCACTCACGAAACTCTCAACGTTGTGCAGCGCGTCAGCAGCCTTCACTGCCACGGCCTCCGTGCTGGCCCTCCGCATTTGGTTCAAGGCCTCCTCCTTGCGCATCGCCCAGGGGCGTTTCTCACCCCGAGCGTCGCGCTTGTGCTCGGACAGAGCCTCGACCACCTCCGCCACCTGTGCGCCGAATTGCCTCTTGATCTCAGCCAGCCGATACCCCTGATCCTCGACGATATCGTGAAGTAGCCCGGCGATGGCCACCTCGGTCGA
>CAZGSX010000005.1:47526-62618 GCA_964528475.1 uncultured Anaerolineales bacterium | reverse complement strand
CACCATCGTGCGGGTCGACCATCAGTGCTGCGTCGCCCGCCACCTCCGGCAGGCTCGAGGTGATGCTGGTGATCACCGGACAGCCGCACGCCTGTGCCTCCAGAACGGGCAGTCCGAATCCTTCGTGTAGTGAGGGGAACAAGAAGGCGATTGCCCCGCTCAAGAGGGCTTCCTTATCCTTCTCCGCGACGTAGCCTGGGAGGTGTACCCTCCCTTGCAGCCCCCGCTGCTCGATCTGGCGGAACAGCTCTTCGTACAGCCAGCCGCGCTTCCCGACCAGCACAAGCTGAGGGGCTGACGACCGCCCTGCGGTGAATCTTTCGAAGGCCTCTACCACGCGGGACAGATTCTTCCGCGGCTGCAGCGTCCCCATATAGAGGAAATAATCCTTAGCGATGCCGTACCGCCTTCGTGCAGCGGCGATGACATCGCGATTGCACTCTGGGCTGAGCGTTTCATCAACACCTGGGTAAGCCACCGTAATCCGCTCCGGCTCAACGCCGTAGTGCGTCACCAGGTCTGCCTTTGTGGCCTTGGAGTCACTGATGATGTGCGTTGCAGCGCGGGCGTTCCAGCGTGTTGTCAGATCTAGATACAGACGCTGGGACCAGGGATGCGCCGAGGGGAAGGCGAGATAGCCGAGATCGTGAACGGTGACCACACTCCTGGAAGGACGGACAGGGGGCAGGACGTGAGCCGGGACGAAGAGCAGATCCGGCCGGTGGTGTGCCATTTCCCACGACAAGCGAACGTGGGTCCAGAGACGAGGAAATGGGATGGGCCGCAGCTCAGCGCCCGGGAAGAGGTCCGGCGGCGGCGCGCTGCGGAAGTAGAGGCGAAAGCGGTGTGATCCTCCCAGTTTCAGGAGGGCCTGGATCAGCCGCCGGGAGTACGTCTCAGTGCCTGTCGGGCGGTCGGCCAGGGCCCGGCTGGCGTCGACCCCGATGAGCATCTAGGGCGAACGGCCGCCGAGCAGGCCGCGGAGCAGCGCCATGAGGCCGGCCAGGATCAGGGCCAAGGGCCAGAGCCTGGGCAGCAGCTCTCGCGTCCCGGGCCCGAGCAGCTGACGGGTGATGGCCAGCCCTGCGCCGCCCACACAGAGCGCCACCAGCGCCAGAAAGAGGGCGTCCCAGTCGCGAAAGCCGGCGGCGGCCCACTGGGCCAGAAAGGCGACGCCGCCGATGAGGACAAAGACGGGCCACCACGAGCTCAACCCGGAGTAGGTCAGGGGGCCCAGGGTGATGCTCAGGAAGAAGGCTCCCACCAGGATGAGCGCCGTGGCAAAGAAGACGCGTTCTGGATCTCTCCTTCCCTCGAACAGGTAGCCAAACAGCAGGAGGAGTCCGACTGCCAGCGGGACGAGAGGCCATACATACTCCCAGCCGAGAACGGCCAGCCCGAGCTCCGCCAGCAGCATGTAGCTGCCCAGGGCGATGAGCAACAGAGCCAGGAGAACGGTTCCTTTCCTTTGCATGTTGGTCCTCCTCTTTCTCGCCGGGCTAGGGCATCGATGGTCTCAGCAGCCGTCCCCTTCCTCCAGCTGGGCGTAGACGTCCTCCTTGAGGACGCCGATGTAGGGGAGGTTGCGGTACTCCTCTGCGAAGTCCAGCCCGTAACCGATGACAAACTCGTCGGGTATCTCGAATCCAACGAAATCCACAGGTACGTCAATCACACGTCGCGATGGCTTGTTCAGCAATGTGCATACTCGGAGACTGGCTGGGTTGCGTGTCCTCAAGTTGCGGGTCACGTAGCTCAGTGTGCGACCGGAGTCGACGATATCCTCGACGATCAGCACGTGCCGCCCCTCAATGTTCCTCTCGAGGTCCAGCAGGATGCGCACCACGCCGCTGCTCTCCGTGCGGGCCCCATAGGAGGAGATCTCCATGAAGTCGACCTCGTGGCGGATGCTCATCTGCCGCGTGAGATCGGCGAGAAACATGAAGGCGCCCTTCAGCACGCACACCAGCAGCGGCCGAGCCTGATCTGAGTACGTCTCATTCAGCGCCTGGCCCAGCTCAGCGACACGTTCTTTCAGTGCGTCCTCCGGGATCAGGATTCTATCGACATCGTCTCGCAACCCCATGCCACACCTCTCCCTAACGCTCGTAGATCTCTTCCTTCAACGCACCAATGTATGGTAGCGTACGATATCGGTCGTCGAAGTCTAGCCCATACCCGACCACCCACACATCCGGGATCTCGAACCCCAGGTAATCGATGGTGACCGATATCTCCCGGCGCGCCGGCTTGCTTAGGAAGACACAGGAGCGTAGTGAGGCGGGCTGGCGAGCACGGAATGTGCGCAGGAGATAATCGAGCGTAGCTCCCGTGTCAACGATGTCCTCAACGATCAATACGTGCCGATCGGCGACGTTGATGCGGGAATCCATGATCAACCGCACCTCGCCCGAGGTCGCGCCTTGGTTGTAGCTCGATAGCGCGATGAAGTCGACGTGGTGAGGAACCGTGAGCCGGCGAGCCACATCGGCCAGAAAGACGAAGGCTCCCTTGAGCACGCCCACCAGTACCAGACCCTCTTCTCCATAGTCTATGCCAGCATAATCTCTGCTGATCTCTGCTGCCAGCTTGCTCACTCTGGCCTCGATGGCCGCTTCATCCAGCAGCACTCGCTCGATGGCATCCGACATGTGAGTCACTTCGCCCATATCAATCTCCGTCATGCGATCTCGAGGCATCCTTCACCTCGTGACAGCCTCTGCATCGCGCCTCATAGACCTCGCTCGCGCCCACCAGGATCACAGGGTCGTCGTAGGCCGCTGGCTGTCCATCAATGAGCCTCTGCGTCCGGCTGGCCGGCCCGCCGCATTTCACGCAAATAGCCTGTAACTTGTCCACTTGCTCAGCCTGAGCCAGGAGGGCAGGCACGGGACCAAAAGGTTCCCCGCGAAAGTCCATGTCCAGACCCGCTACAATCACACGCAGTCCCTCATCAGCCAGACGCGTGCACAGCTCCACAATCTCATCCTGGAAAAACTGCGCCTCGTCGATCCCTACGACCGTTGTCTCCTCAGCAATTCGTGTGCGTAGTTCGTCTGTGTCTTGGACGGGCGTGGCCTCGAACTGCAGCCCATTGTGAGATGTCACCTCACGGTCTGCGTAACGCGTGTCTATCGCAGGCTTGAAGACCTGAATGTTCTGCTTGGCGATTCGGGCGCGCCGAAGACGTCGTATCAGCTCCTCTGTCTTGCCTGAGAACATGCTTCCACAGATGACCTCAATCCAGCCGCCGGTGGGTTTATTGTACATAGTGAGGGGTCTGCAAACAAAACGGGGGCAGATGATGTCATCTGCCCCCTGAAAGAACTAGCATCGGCTGATTACGCCGCCATTTCAGATTCGATCTCTTCAGCTGATGGGGAGGTCTGCTCCTCCAATTCCTCGTCTCCCGGCAGAGCGAAGCCTCGAGCGCGCAGCTGCTTCTTGAGCGTTGCCAGTGACTTCATGCCGAAACCGGGAATATTCATCAGGGCCTCGCTACCGCCCTCCTCTAGCAGATCCAGAACATCGCCCACCGTCTCGACGTCCGCTTCCAGGAGCACGTTCTTCGCCTGCGTCCGGATGTCCAGCTTCTCGATCGGGAGCTCAGGAGAGGTCTTCTTTGCCCTGCGCCGCTCCATCTCGGCCACCTTCTTCTTCCGACGCTCAAGCTTCTTCAGGAAGCGATCGACCTGGCCACCTGTGTCTAGCATCCGCTGCTCACCGGTGAAAAACGGATGGCATTCAGAGCAGACGTCAGTGCGGATCTCGGGCTGGGTAGAGCCCACTGTCCAAGAATTGCCGCAGGCACAGATTACCTTGGCGTCTGGGTAGAACTCAGGGTGAATGTCTTCTTTCATGCGACCTCCTGGGTCGGGTAGACGCTCACGCGCTTGCTGCCTCCGCGCGTATACTCGAAGGTCACGAAACCATCAGCCGTCGCAAACAGTGTGTGGTCTCGTCCCAGCCCCACGTTCCTCCCAGGCTTGATACGCGTGCCCCGTTGCCGCATGATGATATGACCCGCGCGGACTTGCTCCCCCCCGTACTTCTTTACGCCGAGATACTTGGCGTTGCTTTCTCGTCCGTTGCGTGCAGCTCCACTACTCTTCTTATGAGCCATCTTACTTCCTCCTACATCAAAATCTCGTCCACCCGCAGACGAGTGTACTGCTGACGATGTCCGGCGTGTCGTCGGTACCGCTTGCTAGGACGGTACTTGAAGATGGTGATCTTCGGGCCCTTTTCCTGGTTCACGACGGTCGCCAATACCTTTGCCCCTTCAATGGTCGGTCGACCGATCTCGATCTTGTTATCGTCTACGACCAATAGTACCTCGTCCAACTCAACTTGCTGGCCGGGATCAGCGGGCAACTTCTCAACTCGAATCTCGTCTCCAAGGCCGGCGCGATACTGGCGCGCGCCCGATTTCATGACTGCGTACACGATCATCCTCCCTGCCTATCCGTGAATAGTGGCCGCGCCAGGTGGCCCGGCCGCTCGAACAGTTATTATAGCCAAACCGGCTGTTTTGTCAACACTAAGGGCTGCCCGCCCATCAGTCGCTTAATCGCATCACGGAGCCCCCCGGCGTCACATGCTCTCCGCCCTCGTGACATACGCAGGCTCTGCCCCTGTCGTCCTCTGCTGGTGCCAGTGTTCCTCGGACATCCCTCGACTGCGCCGAGGCGTGATCGCGCCAGCGACTGGCAGAATCGCCCTGCGCCGCGCGCGGCGGGGATTCCCTCTTCTGTCAGCTGGCAGAGGATAGATCCTCCAGGAGCAGCCGCTCGCGACAGTAGCGGGCGAACGCGTCTCCCATCCCCAGCACGTCCAGAACGGCTTCTGGTCTGCCCGTCGCCCTGGGACGCGCTGCGAGGCGCATCCGAAGCGTCACCTGGTCCTCGTCCACCTCCACTAACTCCAGTGCCTCGATCAGCGGGCGGAGATTGTAGCGCTTGCCCCGTCGCTCATGCGGGAGCTCGTCCCTCGATAGGATCTCGCCCACACGACGCTCGACCGCCGCGACCTCTTCGCTCCACTCGACTGTGACTCGGTACACGGTTGCCACGACTTCGGTCTGCATGGCTGGTGCCTTTGGGTCTACCTGACGTATCTCCTTGATCGCCAGCCCGTGGGGCAGAACCGGCTTCACCATGTTCGCCGCTTGCCCCAAAGCCACCGGGCCCTCGAGCCAGACGTCCAACAGCTCATTCTTGGCGGCGTGGCCCAGCGGCAGTGCTCGCGCCAGCTGGAGCTTCGGGCGTGGATTGAAGCCGCCGGAGTAGGCCACAGGAATTCTGGCGCGCCGAAGCGCTCGCTCCCAAACCCGCATCAGGTCCAGGTGCGAGGAGTAGATCAGCCAACCGTCTTTGGAGAAGGTAATCCGCAATCGCATAGGTTGATCAAACCGAGGAACCGGCTTCAGCTCACCGTCCGGTCAGGTCTACAGGTCGATGGCGAACGCACCGTCTTCGTACAGCAGCTTGTCGTCCACCCAGATCCTGCCGCCCTCCCGCAGATCGCAGATCAAATCCCAGTGAATGGCCGACTCATTCTTGCTGCCTGTCTCTGGATAGCCGGCTCCCAAAGCGACGTGGAAGCTACCGCCGATCTTCTCATCAAACAGGATCTGGCGCGTGAACCGCGTGATCCCCTCGTTGGTGCCAATGGCGAACTCTCCCAGGTACCGCGAACCCTCGTCAGTGTCGAGAGTCTGCAGGAGAAACGGTTCGTTCTTCTCGGCACCGGCCTTCGCCACTCGTCCTTGCTCGAACCAGAGCTGGACGCCGGTCACCTCGCGCCCCTGATGAATGGCGGGATAGGAGAACGTGACGTGCCCCGAGACGCTCTCCTCTACCGGACCGGTGAAGATCTCGCCACTTGGCATGTTATGCCTGCCGTCGCTGTTGATGAACGTACGGCCCGCGATGCTCAATTCGAGTTCGGTGCCGGGCGCCTCCACGCGCACATGTTTCTTGCCCCTCAGCCAGTCGATGATCTTCTGCTGCCAGTGGGAGAAGCTCTCCCAGTACCCCACTGGGTCATCGAGGTCGGGCATACATGCGCCATAGACGAAATCCTCGTACTCGCTCAAACTCATCTCCGCGTCTTGGGCGTAGGCGTTGGTGGGGAAGAGGGTCCCCACCCACCGCAAAGCGCCGGAGGCGGCGCGCCGCATGAACGTCTTCATCAGCTCGGTCTGGGCTCGGTTGCGGAGCACCATCCTACTGGGGTCGATGTTCGTCAGTGCCTTCGTGTTGGCAGCTCCCCGCACACTGATGCGCACGTCGTAGGTGTCGACAATCAGCCTCAGCGGCTCCGGGATGTGCTCCAGCTGCTCATCCGACCCGAGCGTGTACAACAGCTCCTCCGTTCCGGGAAGGGAGGGTAGCAGCAGGGGGTGACCGCCGGCTTCCAAAACGCTGCCGTAGACTGCTTTGAGTAGTGGCTCGGCCAGTGCGTCCCCGTTAATCATTACCTTGTCGCCGGGCTCCACCGAGGTGGAGTAGTTGACCAAGACGTCGGCTAGTTTCTCAATACGTCGGTCCGTCATGTTTCTCCTCTCTGTAATAGATGTTGAAACACGTCTCCCAAGGAGATCGTGGTTTGCTCTCAGCGAGGCCTCGGTACGCCGTATGATGCCCCGTTCAATGCCTACCCTTCCGGTTCAGGACAGCCCCAAGTCTCGTCCCAGGCCTCTCGATATGCCGCGAGGATACCGCAGCCGTGGCACATCTCGCGGCAGTGTGGCAACGGCGTTCCTTCCTGGCTTCGCTCGTGTTCCCGCAGCAAGAATCGTTTCCTGACGCCGCTGCTTACCACCTCCCATGGCAGAAGCTCCTCCGCTGACCGCTCGCGATAGGCATAGAAATCGGGATCAAGGCCAGCCTTGGCGAACGCGCGCATCCATGCCCCGAAGTCCCGCTGGTCGCCCCAGGCGTCGAACCTGGCGCCGAGCCGCCAAGCCTGTTCCACGACGGCGTCCAGCCGGCGGTCGCCGCGGGCTAGCACGGCCTCCAGCAGGGAGGCCTCCGGATCGTTATAGTCCAGCTTGATACCGCGCCCCCGAAGCTCCCGCCGTAGCAGGGCTTGCTTCTGCCGAATGGACCGGCTGGAGGCCAATGGCACCCACTGAAATGGGGTGTGCGGCTTGGGGACGAAAGTGTTTACACTGACGTTCACCCGAGTCTGGCGCCCATGTACGCGTCGTCCGATGAGGTGCACTGTCTGCGTCATCCGGGCGATCGCCTCCACGTCCTCCATCTCCTCGCCGGGTAATCCAATCATGAAGTACAGCTTGATCGTCTGCCAGCCTCTGTCGAAAACCTCGCGGGCGACGTCAAAGACTTGGCGGGACGGAATCATCTTGTTGATCCTTGCGCGCATGCGGTCTGATCCAGCCTCCGGTGCTAGCGTGAAGCCCGTGTAGCGGCCCTTGGCGATTGCTTCGGCCAGCCTGACTGAGAAGGTGTCCGCCCGGAGCGCCGGCAGGGAGATGGACAGGTGCTCGTCACCGAAACGCTCCATCATCGCCTCCACCAACTCATCGATTCTAGAATAGTCGCTTGGTGAGAGGGATAGAAGGCCCACCTCTTCGAAGCCCGTTTCCTGCAGGATCCTGTCGGTGGCGTTCAGGATCTCCTCCATGGGCCGCTCCCGGACTGGACGCACGACAATGCCGGCGTGACAGAAGCGGCATCCCCGCGCACACCCACGGCTGATCTCGATCGCCGCGCGATTATGGCTCACATCTACCGTCGGTACAACGAGACGTGTAGGCGGTGGCGGCAGCTCAGAGACGATCCGCTTCAGCACCGGCAATCTGGCCTCAGGCACCGTAGGATCCACGGAGGCGACCGTTCCTGCCAGGCGGGAATCCGGTGCAGTGTCGTGGTACCTTATGGTGTAGAATCGGGGAACGTAGACCCCTGGCAGGCGAGCCAGTGCCCTCAGTTGCGCCTCTCGAGATGCACTGCGTGTCTCCCCGTAGACGTCGACTGCCTCCTTGATCGCCTCCTCGCCGTCGCCGATGATGAACGCATCCACAAACGCAGCGATCGGTTCTGGATTGAAGGTAGCGTGGCCGCCGGCCAGGATCAAGGGATGATCGCGGGAGCGAGCCTGAGAGCGTAGCGGAATGCGCGCGAGGTCAAGCAGCTCCAGAAGGTTCGTGTATACCTGTTCGTAGGGCAGCGTCACGCCGATGATGTCGAAGTCAGCCAGGGGATGCTTGGTCTCCAGGCTGTAAAGCGGAATGTCGGCATCGCGCATGGCCGCAATCATGTCGACCCAGGGCAGGAACGCACGCTCAGCCAACACGGCAGGCAGCTGGTTCAGAATATCGTAGAGGATCATCAAGCCTAGGTTGGACATCCCCAGATCGTAGATGTCCGGGAAAGCTAGGCAGACGTGTGTCGGCGTTGCGTCCCAGTCCTTGAGGACGCTGTTGTATTCGGCACCGACGTAACGACCCGGTGTCCGGACGGTAGGCAGGATGCGCTCCAGCTTGTTCAGATCAATCTGCAACGTAAAATCCTATCTGTCCGGTCATCTCGCGTATCCCGTGAGTCGGCATGCCATCACGCACGTCTGGGAGCCTTCTCCTCTCCCCTATCCGTGGTCCGTTTTCGGCTCGATGCGTGAGGCGAACATCCCCTGCCTGGTAGCTGATTCCTTGATCTGACAAGCGTACCGTCTCCGTCCGCCTCTCCATCTGCCTTGACGCTTCGACTCATGGGGGCCGCAACCGCGATGCTCCGTAGCCTCCAACCACGCCCAGGTTGGAATGAAGGATGAGCGCGCAGATCACCCTGGCCCGTTTCAGCCCCTGGGCCTGTCCCTTACTCGCCCAATATCTGGATATGTACCTTCCGGGTGCGAGGTCCATCGAACTCGCATAGGTAGATGCCCTGCCAGCGTCCCATTACAAGCTGTCCCCGCTCCACGGGTACGACCTGGGAAGCCCCAATCAGTGACGATTTGAGGTGCGCCGGCGAGTTCCCCTCGCCGTGCCGATACTCGGGCCGTGATGGGGATATCTTCTTCAATCCCACGCCAATGTCGTGTTGCACGCTGGCGTCCCAGTTTTCGTTCAAGGTCACCCCGGCCGTGGTATGCGGGCAGAACACGAGGCACAGACCGTCGGCTGCACCTTCATGACTGACCACCTCCTGGACCTGACGGGTGATATCGTGAAAGCTCTGCTTCTCCCTCGTCGAAACCTCGATTGTCTCCATGGCTCCCTTCCACTCCCGGAGGCCGGTCAAGTGGCCCACACTGGCTTCTCATCGTCAGGCGACCACAACACAGCCGCACGTTTTGCTCCTGGGCCGTGCTTGCCCTCGGCAAGACATGCCATTATTACAGGTTCGCGAGGCCTTGACAACGCCTACTAGTACGCGCCGTTTCCAAATACGATCTCCGGCACCGTGCGCAATAGCACCTGGAAATCCAGCCAGAGGGACCAGTTTTCGATGTAGTAGATATCCAATAGACACTGCTCGTCGAAGCTTAGCAGACTACGACCACTGACTTGCCACAACCCCGTCAGCCCTGGCCGCACCTCCAGGCGCTTCTTGTGCCATTCCCTGTACGCCTCCACCTCATCTGGGATCGGTGGTCGTGGTCCGACCAGGCTCATCTCCCCGCGCAGGACATTCCATAGCTGGGGGAGTTCGTCAAGACTGGTGCGCCGCAGAACCTTGCCTACCCGGGTGACCCGTGGATCATCCCTCATTTTGAAGACGGGACCGTCCACCTCACTCAGTCCGCGCAGGTCGTGCAGTCTCTCCTCCGCCCCCTCGTACATGGAGCGGAACTTGTACAACTTGAAGGTTTTTCCATTCGCGCCCACACGGGTCTGGCGGAAGATGACCGGCCCGGGGGAATCCAGCCGTATGGCCAGGGCAATGACGCCCAACAGGGGAGCGCCCAGGGTGATCCCTAGTACGGCCCCTGTCACATCGACCAGTCGCTTGATAGCTCGTACTCGCTGGCCAAACCCGACGTCCCCAACGCTTACCAGAGGCACGCCCCCCAGGTCGTCCACATCCACCCGGCTGAGGCTCATCTGGAACAGATCCGGCACGATATGGGCGCTCACGTTTTTCCGTTCGCAGGCGCGAACGATGCTCATGATCTTCCTGTGGTACATCCACGGGAGGGTGATGATCACCTCGTCGATGCTTTCGTCCTCAATCAGATCGGGAAGATTCTCTAGCGAGCCCAGCCCGCGGAAGCGGCCAATGTCGCTGTTGCCCTTCTCTGGATTGTCGTCGACGAAACCGATGATCTGGTGTCCCAGGCCTGGGCGCGCGACGATCGTTCGCATCACCGTCCGACCTATCTCCCCGGCGCCAACGATGATTGTTCGATACGCGCCGATGCCCCGTGCGTGCAGTCTACTGACAATGATCTTCTGGATCGCCCGCGATGTGCTGAGCAACACAATGGCCACGACGCCAGTCTCAATCAGCATCAACCGCGAATACTGAAGAGGCTGGAACACGAACGTCACCGCTAACATCGCCACGGTCGACTTGGCAGTGGCATTGATGATCCGATACACTTGATCGAGCCACTGACGACCACGCCATTTCCCATAGACACGGTCCATCTTGAAGCTGAGGAGCATTAGCAGGGTGAATAGCAGCGCGAAGGGAAGATAGGCGGAGAAGGCGTGGTCATAGCTGATATCCCGGAACCACTGGAGCTCGAATCGCATCCAGTAGGCGATGACCATGCTGACGTTGAAGAGCATGATATCGGATAACACAGCCCACCAGGGTGTTCCTTGGGAACGTCGCATGCTATATCTCTCGGGGCCTCTTGTCCGCTGCTTGGCGATACGCCTGAACTGTTTCGCGGGCTGTTCGGGACCAGCTCAAAGAGCGGGCATGGGACAGCCCCCGGTCCCGCAGATGGTCCCGCAGATTATGATCGTTGAGGATCCGTGCGAGCCCGGCCGCAATCGCTTCGGTGTCCTTCGGATCGACCATAAGGGCACCGTCACCGGCGGCCTCTGGCAGCGACGTGGTGTTGGAGGTCAGAACCGGGGTTCCACACGCCTGTGCCTCGGTGACTGGCATCCCGAAACCTTCGTAAAGAGACGGGTAGGCGAATGCCGTGGCGGCATTGTACCACAGCGGTAGCTCCTCGTTGGCTATGTATCCGGGGAACAAGACACGCTCCTCGAGGCTCAGTCGCTCGACTGTGGCGAATAGATCGTCGTAGAGCCACCCCTTTCCCCCCGCCAGAACGAGCGCAGTGTCTTCCGCCCGCAGCTGGGAGAATGCCTCAATGAGCCTAGGCAGGTTCTTCCGTGGTTCGAGTGTGCCCACGAAGAGCACGAAGCGCTTAGGTAGGCCGCGACGGGTCCGAAAGGCGGCCACCTCCTGCCTAGGCAACGGCCGAAACTCGGGATCGACACCGTGATAGACCACGCTGATCTTCCCCCGGGGGACATCCAGAAGATCCGCGGCTTCCTTCGCCGTATGCCTTGACACCGCGATAAGGCCTTGGGCCCGGCGCGCTGAAAGCCGTGTCATCACCGCCAGGTAGAGGCGGTTGGCTGGACGGAAGAGGTGCGGGAAACGGATGAAGCTCAAGTCATGGATGGTCGTGATCACCGGACAATGTGCCATCAGAGGCCCGACAAAGACCGGCCCGTGGACTAGGTCTGCCCCAATGGCACGCAGGGCGTGCGGCTGCCCCACCTGCTCCCAGAGGATCCGCGTGATGGGCCTGGCCGTGTCCCATCTGGAGCGCCAAAGGTGGAGCCCGGAGGCAGGAGTGAGGGTCTGGGGCCCCAAGAGGGCCGTGACTCGCACGCCATCGTCCATCTGGTCCAGGTGGCGCGCCAGGTGCAATATGTAGTGGTGAACGCCCGCACTGCGATAGGAATCCCGCCCTGAGAGGAGATGGGCGTTCAGGGCCACATGGAGGTCGTCTCGTCCAGATGGATGCATGGCGCGATGATTATAGCACACTGTGGTGCCCATACCAAGCTGCATCGCCGCAGTGCATCAGTGCGGAGATGCTATGCGTCGCGCTGTGCCTGGAATACGCCCTCCATCTCCCGGACGGTAGGCTGAGACCGCGCTTAGCAATGGACTCGAGTCCTCAGCCAGTCGACTCGGAATTCCCGGCCGACCACCAGGACCAGCCCAGCAGGCCTAAGACAAGCGTTTCGATCACGAGCAGGCCCACCAGAGTCGCGGCTATGTCTATCCAGAAGCGGATGGGGAATAGACGAATCAGTGTGTCGGAGTTAGGAAAGATCCAGGTATCACCTTCGAAGAAGACCCGATGAAAGGTCGTGAAGAACGTGCCCCAGCCGACGACCATAAACCCTCCTACCACCGCCAACAGTCCCAGCGTCAACAGGCTCCCGTGCAGTAGGGCCGCCGGGAGGCGCTGACGGGCGGTTCCCATACCGACCCACGCCGCGCCGGCCCCGACCCACATCAAACCGGCCACGAGACCCGCCACCGTGACTCCCTGATAGACCCCCTGGACGTCCGCCATGTGTTGCAGCTCTCTGGCGTTGAAAGCCGGCTCCCCGTCGGCGAGCTCTAGATTGGCCAGCAGGGAGATGTCGGCGTTGGATGCCAGGAAGTCCTGGCAAACCGTAGCGAGGCGAATTCGCTCACTGGTGGAGAGGCCGAACGGGTCACGGGGAAAGCCCGCTCTGCTGTACTCCCACCGCACGAACCAATCACCGGTCACCAGCCGCAGGTTCAGGCTGAGCAGTACCAGCGGCAAGGCCAGGGCAAGAAGCCAGGTGGTCCACCGCACTCGTCGCTCTCCAGTCATAGCTGTTCTCTCGCTCTCTCGTTATGCTTAGTGACGGTCAAGAGGTATGATCCTCCGTTCAGGGAAATTGGGAGTACGGCGCGCCCACAGCACTTCGGCGGGCTCTGCGGGTCATCCCTCTCCTGCAAAGAGGTAGTCGAAGAGCAGGGCATTCGTCATTAGCTCGATCGACGCACGGTCGTCGGTGAATGTGATCCCCCTCGGCGCCACGGGGTGGAGGTTATCCAGTCCCTTCTGAGCTGTCGTCTGAAGAAAGCTCCCTTCGCCAAGCAGCGACAGGTTGGCAGCTAGGTGGCTTGCCTCGGTTGGCTGAACCGTGGCCACCACGATGGCGTTGAAGCTATCCGGGACGTCGATGACGTGCGTCGACGGGAAGACCTCCGACAGCGTCGTGACGATGGCCTTGACCAATCTGTAATCTGTCGCTGTTCGTCCCACGTTGATCACCAGCACGCCGTCAGCGCTCAGGTGGTTGTGCACTTCCTGAAAGAACTCCACCGTGGTGAGGTGCGCGGGTATGTAGGGTAGCCGATAGGCGTCGACGCCGATCACGGTGTAGTGGTAGTCAACACGTGCAAGAAAGGCACGACCGTCTGCCACCACCGCGTTGAGATTTGGCTGCGTCATCCCGAAGTAGGTTTCTCCTACCCGCACGATCTCGGGATCGATCTCGACCCCGTCGATCGGCACCGGCCCGTACACCTCAGTGTACTGCTGGGCCGTCGTGCCGGCCGCTAGCCCGATGATGAGTACTCGCTCGACGTCTTCTGGACGGTAGGGTGGCGGGTTGAAATAGGGCGCGATGAGGAAGTAATCCCATGGGCCAGCTGTCTCAATCCTGTCGGGACAGGCCATGGAGTGAATTCCCCCGCCCTCGTTGAGCAGTAAGTGTCGGCACCCGTCGCTCCGCTCGACCACCTGGATGTAGTTGTATCCAGACTCGGTCTCGTAGATCACCTCCCCATCGACGCTGGCCTTCACCCGCTGCCCGCGGGAGATCAGGGCCAGCAGAACGATCACGACGGGCATCGCCAGGTAGAGGACCAGTCGGCGTTGTCTGATCAATTTGGTCGACTTGCTTAACAGCCCTATCCAGGCGATGGCCCAGAGGAGAAGGGACAGCACCATAAACGTCTGTCGTGTCCCAATCGTGGGAATCAGGAGCAGGTCAGGGAGAAAGGCGCCCAGGAAGCTCCCTAACGTGGACACGGCATACACGCGCCCTGCGACTTGCCCGCTGCTTCCTACGTCTTTCACGGCCAGCCGAATGACGAACGGGGAGATGCATCCCAGCAGGGTGACCGGGATGCTGAACAGCAATAGCACCACAACGAACGAGCCACCCAATAGAGCGATGCTGAAGCGCTCAAAACCGGGCGCGCTCAGAGAGAGCACCGGTCGCGCCGCGAAGGGCACCAGGCCAACCGCGAAGCCCGCCCAGGCTACGATCTGGTACAGGATGGCGCCCCGGGGTGATCTGTCAGCCCAACGTCCGCCGATGAAGTAGCCCGCGCTCAGGTAGAGCAGGATGAGGCCGATGATGGTGGCCCAGATCAGATTGGCTGTGCCGAAATAAGGCCGGAGCAGGCTGGCGGCGGCCAGTTCGACACTCAGGGACACCAGCCCGCCGACAAAGGCGGTCGCGTAGAGAAGCGCTTCTGACTTCTGCATTGAGGTGATTATACCGACTTTGGCGGGAGGTACAACACGCTGGATGCCAGCGGCAAGACGCCAGGCCGGGGCCGCTATTCAGCCTAGAAAGTCTGCTCTCTACGCTGGACGACCGTGATGTCGCACAGAGACAATCGCCCGCAGACGACTTGGCATCGCTGTCCGCATCGGGTGCGGCGACGGAGGTCGCCTCGCTACATGTGATGAGTTTCTGGCAGTTTCGACAGCTTGCTCAGCGCCAGCTGTGGTTCGCCCGTCCAGGCTGCGGCCGCCGCAGATAGCCGTCGGCGAAAGCGCATGAAGGAGCGCTGGCCTGTGGCACAGGTTCGAATCAGGGCTTTGGCAGGCGCGCCCTCTGGTCTCCTTCAGCAGCCCTGGGTCTCGTCCCGAGCACAGTCATCCTTCCGGATGTCAGTATCCAGAAGATCGACGTTCAGTCTACGGAACAAGGTTCTTAGAAGCCACTGCAGGGTGGAGGTAGCTTCCGGGACCCCCTCAAGCCTCGGGTTCCAGATCCCAAGGGTAGATCTCGGTACCCTGAGCTGCGGCGCGGACCGCTGGGTCCTCAGAGTAGTGCCCCCGTTTTTCCGGAGGGATCAACTCGG
>CAZGSX010000005.1:39905-47426 GCA_964528475.1 uncultured Anaerolineales bacterium | reverse complement strand
CGGACCGCTGGGTCCTCAGAGTAGTGCCCCCGTTTTTCCGGAGGGATCAACTCGGCGATCCGGCCCATGATCTCGTGCCCGATAGCTTCCAGCTTAGGGCGGCGTTCACGGCCTCGGCCTTCCGCCCCGTATGGCCCAAAGGGTTTTCCAATCCGTATCGTGATGCGGGCACGTCTTCCTTCCTTCAGGCTAGGAAAGACATCGTTAAGATTGGCAAAACCCATCGGCAGAATCGGTGCACCAGTCCGCACCGCTAGAAAGGCGGCCCCTGGGCGTGCCGGACGCAGCACCGTCGCCCAGTTTCCAGCCTCGGGGAAGATACCCAAAACGCCCTTCTGCTTCAGCACTGCCTCAGCCGCACGCAGCGCATCGGTGGAAAAGCTGCCCCGGTGGACCGGGTAGTAACCCCACACCTGGGGCAGCCATCGCACCACAGCAGGGGCGTTGGGCATCTGGAAGCCCCCCACGAACTCAATGGGCCAGGGTACGGCGCGGATCATGGCCACCGGGTCGATGAAGCTGAAATGGTTGGCGACCACGAGTAGCGGTCCCCTGTCCGGCAGGTTTTCCTCGCCGATGATCTGCAGGTTGGTCAGCGCCGCCAGCGCTGCTTGGGCCAAGCGTTGAGCCACGCCACGGATCAGTCTTCGGCGTGGGTAAGGGTACTTCTGCGGGTCCGTCTTCATAGCTCTTTCTTTCCGTTCGCGATATGTGGTCGAATGCCCTCCGGTCCATGGTCAAGCGGGGGCGCCAATTCGAGAGCATACCTCAGGGCCGTCCCCCTGCCGAAGGGCTGGTGGCTACTAGGGAGTCGCCCTTGATTGCTTGGCGGCGAAAAACCTGGGATCTAGTCTCGGGACCGGGCTGCCGCGCGCCCCTCATCCTCGTTAACGAGAAGTAGGAGAATCAACCCTACTAGGAGAAACACCACGATGGACAGAAGGGCAAATCGGTGACCAGCTTGCTCCGCTGCCAGAGGGGCCATCTCCCGTGTCCGCTGATACCATTCGGTTGCTTCAGCTGCCAGCAGTCCGAAGACCGTCGGTCCGATGAAGGAAGACGTACGTCCGGTCACAGCGAAGAAACCGTAGAACTCAGCGCTCCTGTCTGGGGGGCTGAGCATGCCGACCATGGTTCGGCTTACCGATTGAACACCAGTGAGAGCGAACCCTGCCAATCCCCCAATGATATAGAACTCGAGGCGTGACTGGCTGAAGAACAGCCAGATGACAGGAACGCACATCAGAAGCAGGCTGGCCACCAAGGCATGCTTCCCCCCGAAATCACCAGCGATCAACCCGAACAGATAGGCGCCGGCGATACTCGTGAGCTGTACGATGATCATGAAGATGATCAGCTCCTGCTGTTCCATCCCCACGAGGACCGCCCCCAAGATGGCTGCGAAGTTCAGGGTCATGAGGATCCCGTCATTGTAGATCAGAAAGGCGATGATGAACTTGAGGAATTCCTTTAGTTCCTTCGCTTTCTTGAAGGTCTCGCCGAGACGCCTGAGGGCCAGGGTCAGGTAGTTGTCTCCCTCTGGAAGGTCCTGAGGGGTCGCGCGCTCCCGCAGCCAGAACGCCAGTGGGAGGGAGGAGGCGGCGAAGTAGACTGCTGTGAAGACCAGAGAGAGGCGCACAAAGAGCGGGTTACTCCCGGACAGGACGATGGGCACCAGCACGATCAGCAGACAGATGATGCCGCCGAAGGAGCCGATGGCCCAACCGTTGCCCGAGACCCGGCTCATGTCATCGGGGTCCGCGATCTCCGGGAGGAGCGCGTTGTAGAAGACCTGCCCGCTTCGGTAGCCGATTTCGGCCAGAATGAAGAACAGCATGCCTATGAAGCGATCTCCACTCTGGACGAAAAAGAGCAGGGAGCAGAATACCACGTTCATCGACGTAAAGAAGAGCAGGAACCGTTTCTTGGCTCCGGAGAAGTCGGCCAGCGTGCCCAGCACGGGCGCGGTGACGGCGACAACGAGCATGGCAATCCCGACGGCGATGCCCCAGAGTCGCGAACCCTCGGCACCGCCTACCACGGTGCCTTTGAAGTACGCCGAATAGACAGCCAGAAGCACGACGGCAGCATAGGCTGAGTTACCGAAATCGTAGAGGTACCAAGACCATCGCTCCCGTCGTGTAGCTTGCGTCTCTCCGCGGCGTGTTTCCATGGGTTTTCTCCTCTTCGGGATCAGGGATCTGTCTGATGCCTTAGTCTCTCTAGCCAATCGCGCTCAAGTCCATCTCGCCAGGGTGCCATCGCTGCCTGCCGCTCCTGGCCTTACTGAGTGGCTGACGCGCTCCCAGCTACATGAGCACAGCCTGCCCAAGGCTATAACACGCCTCGGGTGGAAGCGTTGCACGTAACGGAGGGCATTTCTGGGGCAGGCTCAGCTAGAGGGTGATCGCGGGCGCCGGTGCCCGTGGTGCAGGCCGGCTCCAACCGCGGTCACGACCGCCGTCAGCCCGGTTGCGATCCAGGCTGCTGTCGAAACGATGCCTGTACCGCCGTGCTTGACAGCGATGCCCGCCAGGGCCCACACGATGACAGCACCATACGTGATATCTCCGCGCGTGAAGATCACAGCAGCCGTGATGCCCGTGGCCGCTACCAGCATAATCACGGTCCAGATTTCCGGGCTGATCCCCCATCCGCCCCAACCCACATAGTCCAGGAGGGAGGTGGCGTTGGCAATCGTCGCCACAGTGACCCAGCCCAGGTATAGGCTGAACGGGATATGCACCAGCCACTTATCAGCCGCAGACGGTGCCGTCCGGCCAATATCAAGCCGCAGGTAGATGCCGATCAGTAGGAGCAAGAGCGCCACCATAGCCACGAGAGTCAGCGGGAAGACCTCATAATGCCAGAGGAACAGCCAGGCCACGTTCGCGACACAGGTCAAGGCGAACAGATAGCCAATCCGGCGCGCGTGCACATTCTCCCGCTGGTCTGGGAGGGCCTGATAGATGACAAAGGCGGCCAACGCTACGTAGATCAGGCCCCAGATCGAGAATACGTAGCCTGCAGGTACAAAATAGACGTCGAAGCGGTCCGAGACCTCACCGGTGGTCAGCCCGTTCAGCGGGAGGGCGTTGGCCAGTCCGTTCACCACGATGGTACCAATCAAGGCTACCACGTTGATCCACTGTCTGGTACGATCCTTGTTCATCTCTATCTCTCCTTCCTCTCGTTAGCTCCGCTGCGGGTTGGAATCACTTGTTCGCCCCGTCCGCACGACGGCAGAAGGATCAGGCCTGGTCAAGGTTGTTGGTATCACCTGATCCGATGAGGCCAGCGGTGTCTCAGCCGCTGGCCTTCTACCCTATCTGCTGCAATTCAACCGGGCCTGTTGTCCACAAAGCGAGGACCACTCAGAGCGTATGTCTGCACCAGGATCTGGGCTGTCTTCACCATCATCTCCGTGATGTCCAGCACGTCCTGCGGCGTATCTCCCAAGGCTACCAAGCCATGGTTCTGCAACAGCAGCGCGCGCGGGGGTTCTCCTCCAGCCGCAAGCCGGGTCCGCAGGGCTTGCTGCACGGCGAGCGCCAGGGCGTGACCCGGCGGTGCGTAGGGGACGAAGAGCGGCTCTCCGCAGACCAGCGCCTCGGCTGGAAAGATCGGCGCACCGAATGGCCGCTCGGCGTGCCGCGCACACAGGATGGCGTTGATAGCCGTTGGATGGGTGTGGCCAACAAACGTGGCCTCTCCCAATGTGAGGCACAGGGCGTGCATAGCCGTCTCGATGGATGGGGAGCCCGTTCCGCTTGGGACGACTCTCGCAGCGTCGAGGCCGGACCGCGTCTCTCCTTCCGACAAGGCCTTCTTCTCGAGCAGAGCGAGCACCTCGTCAGTCCAGACCTGCACGAAGTCGTCTCTCCCCACGTCTGCCATTCGGCTCCCGCTCGTCTTGACCCAGAACGACTCCTCGTCGACACGAACCGACGTGTTCCCCTCGCTGAGGATCACGTAGTCCTGGCTCGGCTGGCCCAGCAGACGCGTCAGACGGACGAGCTGCCCCAGTACACTCAAGCGCACCTCCCATGGTGGATGTCACGGATAGTCACGTTCGGCGAGTTTACCATAACTCGGTTGGAGAGCAAGCTGGGCTTGCTGGCTGGCCGGTTGCTGCATCCGCAGGGGACTCTCATCCCTCACGTGTTCTCAACCTGTCCCAAGTGAGATCGAACCGTCGTGTCTCGAAGTCTGCAGCCATTTGCGCCACATCGACGAGGGGCAGGGCTGAAACGCGGTGGCGAGGAGCCACCTCAGAGGACAGCCGCCCACAGTCAAGTGATCTGTCGTTAGTCATCCGTTTGTCTCCGCCAACGCGTGGACTGTGCTTGACCAGCTGTATGCGCACAAGTATAATGGGCATTGTAGCCCCCCGTAAGGCGACACGATGATCTGAGCAGGGAGACAGGCCCGATTCATGGAGACGATCAGAGCCGCCGTGGTGACGATCAGCGACAAGGGTTACGCGGGGACCCGTGAGGATGTGAGCGGGCCCGTGCTTGCTGAGCTGGTGCGTGCGATGGGCGCCGACGTCGTTCGCCGGCACATCGTGCCGGATGAACCGGAGCGGATTGCTCAGCTCTTGGCGACGCTGGCGGATGACGTCCAGGTCGATCTCGTGATGACCACCGGGGGCACCGGGGTCACGCCACGTGACGTCACACCCGAGGCGACCAGGGATGTTATTGAGCGGGAGATGCCGGGCCTAGCTGAGGCGCTGCGCTTCGAGGGCTATCGCCGCACCCCATTGGCTGTCATCTCGCGAGGTATCGCCGGCATCCGCGGGCGCACGCTGATTGTCAATCTCCCTGGGAATCCCAAAGCCGTTCGGGAGGGCATGGAGACGTTGTCACCGATCTTGCCGCACACTGTGCAGATGATCCGCGGCGAGCACACCGACCACGATGAGGCCGCCCACTAAGAGGGGTACTGGGAGCGCCAGGAGAGCCATGTCGAGGGGACGAAGGCCTGTCTTGAGTGTGGAGGAAGCTCAGGAGCACATTCTCTCCACGGTGCATCAGTTGGATCCAGAGACGGTTCCGCTTCTCGAAGCTGCTGGACGGGTATTGCGCCAGGCGGTCACCGCCGATCGAGATATCCCCCCGGTGACGAATGCTGCCATGGATGGATTTGCCGTCCGGGGACAGGACCTGCTCGAAGGTCGCCTGAGACTGCGTGTCGTAGGGGAGATCGCGGCTGGCCACGATGCTGCTGTCGCCGTGGGACCCGGTGAGGCGGTTCGCATCATGACCGGCGCGCCGGTGCCGCAGGGCGCGGACACCGTCGTGCGCTTCGAGAGCACCCGCGTGGAGGATGGTTGGGTGGCAGTTCTGGATCCTCCGTCGCCAGGGGAGAACGTGCGTCAAGCGGGTGAGGATGTTCGCCTGGGGGAAGTGGTGCTGGAGCCCGGCAAGCTGCTGCGCCCCCAAGAGGTGGGTATGTTGGCGGCTCTGGGGTATCTCGAGGTCGATGTGACTCGCCGTCCTCGAGTGGCCATCCTCGGTACGGGTGACGAAGTGGTGCCCCCCCATCAGATCCCCGGCCCAAGCCAGATTAGGGACGCGAACTCGTACACCGTCGCGGCACAGGTGCAGCGGTTTGGTGCCGTTCCTCTGCTTATGGGAGTTGCCCAGGACGAGATGGACCTGGTGCGACGCGGCATCCGTGATGCTCTGGATCGCGGTGCTGATTTCATCATCACCTCGGGGGGCGTCTCGGTGGGCGACTTCGATCTGGTCAAGCAGGTGATGGATGCCCAGGGCGAGATGCACTTCTGGTCGCTCAACATGAAGCCGGGACGTCCCATGGCGTTCGGGGACGTCGCTGGCGTGCCGCTTCTCGGGCTGCCGGGCAATCCAGTGGCGGCTATGATCAGCACCAGGCTCTATGCACGCCCCGCACTGCTCAAGATGCAGGGATTCCAAGATTTTGGAGAGCGAACGGTCCGCGCGGGCCTCACGGAGGCCATCGCCAGGAAGGACGGACGGCGTCACTTCCTGCGCGTCTCCCTGACCGAGACGGAGGACGGCTGCCGGGCTACCTTGACTGGCGATCAAGGCTCTGGCATTCTTAGTTCGCTGGTGCAGGCGGACGGCCTCGCCGTGATTCCTGAGGACGCGCGTCACCTGCCACCGGGCTCCGAGGTGGAGGTCATTCTCCTCGAGTAGCATCGTGGCAAATCCAGGAGGGGGCATATGATGTCTCTGGGGTTCGTTGAACTGGTTGTGCTGCTGCTAGGATTAGGCGTCAGCCTGATCATCCCGACCGTGGCCTTGGTGATGGCTGTGCTCATCTATCGCAAACTCACCCGGATTGAGGAGCTGCTGAGAGAAAGGGAGTAGCCGCGTTGGATGCTCATCTGCCGTTGTTCTGCGGAGGTAGGATGGGGTAATGACCGTGGATCGGATCCTTGCCATCGATGTCGGCGCCGGTACTCAGGATATCTTGGTCTGGGACCGTGGCCGATCGATGGAGAACAATGTCAAGTTGATCCTTCCCTCATGGACCACGGTCTTGGCGCGCCGGGTCCAGCGGGCCACAGGGGAGGGGCGCCCCGTTTTCTTGACCGGCAATCTGATGGGTGGGGGCCCCATCGTCAGCGCGATGAAGCGGCATATTGAGGCGGGCTATCCCGTCTACGCCACGCCCCGCGCCGCGCTCACTGTTCGGGATGATCTTGACGAGGTGCGAGAGCGGGGCTACACTGTCCTCCCCAATGGCCGCGAACCGACGGGTTGCAGCGACTTGGTCACGTTGCACACACGAGACGTGGACTTGGATGCGCTAGCCAATGTGTTGGAACCGTTCGACGTCAGTCTCCCGGAGACGGTGGCCGTGGCGGTTCAGGATCACGGCGAGTGTCTAGAGGGATCCAATCGCAGATTTCGGTTCCGGCTGTGGCGGGAGTTTGTGGAGAGCGGCGGCCGGTTGACTGACCTGGTCTACGGTCAGCCCCCTGCTTGTTACACCCGTATGCTGGCTGTCCAGCAGGACGCCCCTGGCGCGATTCTGATGGACACGGGATCTGCGGCACTTTGGGGTATTATGCAGGATTCCCGCGCCGCTGCCCATCGCGACAGGGGCTTCATCCTCGTGAACGTGGGCAACCAGCACACCCTGGGCGTGTTGCTCCAGGGCCAGCGCATCTTGGGGCTCTTTGAGCATCACACCGTCTTGGTCGACTGGGAGAAGCTTCACCGCTTGGTCCGAGATCTGCGCGCCGGCATCTTGACTTGTGATGCCGTCTATCAGGATCATGGACACGGGGCGTACGTGCATCCCGATTACGTGCCTGGTGACGGCTTTGACGTGGTGGCCGTGACCGGGCCCCAGCGAGACATGGTGCAACCGGGGAGGCAGAGCGGCGGCTTGACATACATGTTTGCAGCACCCTACGGTGACATGATGCTCACGGGTTGTTTCGGGTTGGTGGCTGCCGCACAGCGCTTGCTGCCTGTCCCTCAGCCCTGAGCGCCGCCTGGCCTTGCCGGGCGACTGGATGCT
>CAZGSX010000005.1:33639-39805 GCA_964528475.1 uncultured Anaerolineales bacterium | reverse complement strand
GCTGACTGCATCTTCACTTCTGCAATGGCCACCGCCCGATTCCTTCAGGCGCAGAAGCCGAACGGCACTGCCTTCGTCATTGGCGAGAGTGGCCTCACCGAGGCCATCCACGACGTGGGCTACGTGATTACTGAGATCGACCCAGACTACGTGGTGTTGGGGGAAACGCATTCCTATAACCTGGGGCGGATCACGCAGGCCATCCGTTTGATCGTGGCGGGAGCCCGCTTCATAGCCACAAACCCTGACCCATCAGGACCGACTGATGAAGGAATCGTCCCTGCCTGTGGCGCGATGGCCGCCTTGATCGAGGCCGCGAGTGGGAAGAGCCCCTTCTACGTGGGAAAACCCAACCCTTTGATGATGCGCACAGCGCTCAATTACCTCGATGTCCATTCTGAGGATACCGTGATGATCGGCGATCGCATGGACACCGATATCGTGGCGGGGGTCGAGAGCGGTATGGAGACCATTCTCGTGCTTTCGGGAGTGACTGAGCTCCATGCCGTCGACCAGCATCCCTACCAACCCAGTCGCATTGTCGACTCGGTCGCCGAGATCGAGACCTGATGCTTCCGACAGCGGGAACGGCTCGCCGGGTGCGAAGAAGCCACCCTGCGCAATGAGTTATTGGCTCAACTATCCCAAGGAGGGATGACATGGAAAGGCCCTGGCTCGCCAATTACGAGGATGGTGTCCCTGCCGAGGCAGAGATACCAGACTACCCCGTGACGCAGAATCTGGTTAACGCAGCAACGAGGTACCCGCGCAGGGAGGCGTTGGTCTTTGGCAACGTCGTCGAGCCCCTTGGCAACGCGCTAATGGACGCGACCATGACGTATCAGGAGCTCCTCTCTCTCACCCGGCGGTTCGCAGCCGCGCTACAGGCCTTTGGGGTCAAGAAGGGTGATCGGGTCGCGGTTCACCTTCCCAATTGCCCCCAGTTTGTCATGGCTTACTACGCGACGCTGATGGTGGGGGGCATCGTGGTGCCGTGCAATCCGCAGTACGTTGCCCGGGAGATGGCCCATCAGCTCAGTGACTCGGGAGCTGAGACCATCATTACCATGACTCTCATGTATCCCGTCGTTAAGCAGATCCGAGCCGACACACCGCTCAAACACGTCATTGTTACCAACATCAAGGAGTACTTCCCTGGGTTGCTAAAGCTCCTGTTCACCCTGGCTACGGAGAAGAAGGAGGGTCACTACCAGGATCTTTCGGGAGAATCAGACACCTACTGGTTCCAGGACGTGCTTCGTGACGCGCCAGCTGCGCCCACGGATGTGCCTATCGACATGGAGGAGACCGCCGTATTGATGTACACGGGTGGCACCACTGGTGTGCCAAAGGCGGCTCAACTGACCCACCGGAACATTCAGGCGAACGCTGTTCAAGTCAAGGCCTGGATGCCCAGGATGAAGGAAGGGGAGGACTCAATCCTTACCTCACTCCCACTCTTTCATAGCTATGGCATGACGACGTGTCTGAACCTGGGCACCCTATCAGCCAGCACGATGATACTCATTCCCAATCCGCGCGTCATGCCCCATATTCTCAAGTCCATCAACAAGCACCATCCCACGCTGTACCCCGGCGTCCCTGCCATGTATGTCGCCATCAACAACTACCCAGATGCTGAGTCCTACGACCTGAGTTCAATACGGGCATGCATTAGCGGGGCCGCACCCCTGCCTGTGGAGGTGCAGCAGGAGTTCCAGGAGCTGACCGGGGCTCGCTTGGTGGAGGGTTACGGGCTAAGTGAGGCCACCCCCGTCACGCATGCCAACCCCATCTTCGGTGAGAATCGTATTGGGACCATCGGCTTGCCTTTCCCCAGCACAGATGCGAAGATCGTCGATGCCGAGACTGGTGAGCGAGATCTGGATCCGGGGGAGGTGGGCGAGCTCGTGGTGCAGGGTCCGCAGGTGATGAAGGGGTACTGGCGGATGCCTACGGAGACGGCGAACTCGTTGCGCAACGGCTGGTTGCACACGGGGGATCTGGCTCGCATGGAGGAGGACGGTTACTTCCAGATCGTGGACCGCAAGAAGGATATGATCCTTGGTGCCGGAGGGTACAACATCTATCCTCGTGAGGTTGAGGAGGTGCTGTACGAGCATCCTGCCGTGATGGAAGCCGCCGTAGTCGGTGTGCCTGTCAGCGTGGAGAAGGGTGAGCGGGTCAAGGCCTTCGTGGTCCTGAAGGAGGGCGCCGAGACTTCTGAAGAGGAGATCCTGGCCTTCTGTAGGGAGAATCTGGCTCCGTACAAGGTTCCCAAGTACGTGGAATTCCGCGATGAGCTGCCCAAGACCATGGTGGGCAAGATACTCCGGCGGGTGTTGCTTGAGGAGGAGAAAGAGTCCGAGGACGCTTAGCTGTCTGATTGAGTTTCGGTCGACGAAGGGAGTAAACGCAAAACAGAAGGGGAGCCATAGGCTCCCCTTCTGTTCTTCTCAGAAACCCGCGAGCTGAGCTACGCGGGGGCAGGCGCCGGTGGCATGTCCAACGCTGGCTTAGGTCGATCCAGGGCCTTGCGCCCTGCTGGTTGCTCCGAGCCGGAGCGGGGTGGTGCGCTGCCCGAGGGCTCTATCGCTGTCTCGCTCGTCCCCTCGAAAAGGGCGACGAATTCCTCGGCATCCAAAGTTTCGTTTTCGATCAAGGTATCGGCGATCAGCTCCAGTTTCTCTCGGTTCTCCGTCAGCACATCCGTCGCACGCTGGTGAGCTCTGTGCACGATCAGACGGACCTCATTGTCGATCTCCTCAGCGACGGCCTCACTGTAGTCGCGCTGCTCGCCGATCTCCTTTCCCAAGAACACCAGCTCTTCCTTCTGGCCGAACGTCATCGGGCCCAGTTTGTCACTCATCCCATAACGCGTCACCATGTCGCGTGCCAGCTTGGTCACGCGACTCAGGTCGTTCTCAGCACCCGTGGTCACATCGCCGAAGATCAACTCCTCAGCCGTCCGCCCCCCTAGCGCGAAGGCCAGATCATCTTCATACTTGCCTTTGCTGACTAGATTTCGGTCTTCCTGAGGCAGTGCCATCGTATAGCCAGCTGCTATCCCTCGAGATACGATCGATACCTTGTGCACTGGGTCGCATTTGGGCAGCACATGGGCGACGATGGCGTGACCCGCTTCGTGGTAAGCGGTGATCAGCTTCTCTTCCTTCGAGATCAGCCGGCTCTTACGCTCCGGTCCAGCGATCACTCGCTCAATCGACTGCTCCAACTCGGACATACCGGTGACCTTCTTGCCGCGCCGTGCAGCCAGGATTGCAGCCTCGTTGACTAGGTTCTCGATGTCTGCGCCAACAAAGCCAGGGGTCGCCTTGGCCAGGGTCTTCAACTCCACGTCCTTGGCGAGTGGCTTTCCGCGTACGTGTAGCTGTAGGATCTCCTCGCGCTCGCGCATATCGGGCTTGTTGAGAATGATGCGCCGGTCAAAGCGACCGGGCCGCAACAGCGCTGGATCTAGGATGTCGGGACGATTCGTAGCCGCGACCACGATCACGTTCGTATCGGTGTCAAAACCGTCCATCTCCACCAGGATCTGATTTAGTGTCTGCTCACGCTCATCGTGAGAGCCACCCAGTCCTGCACCCCGGTGCCGGCCCACGGCGTCGATCTCGTCCAGGAAGACGATGCACGGGCTGTGCTTCTTCGCCTGCTCGAATAGGTCCCGCACCCGGGAGGCACCGACGCCGACGAACATCTCCACAAACTCCGAACCCGAAATTGAGAAGAAGGGTACTCCGGCTTCGCCGGACACGGCCTTGGCCAGAAGTGTCTTTCCTGTCCCGGGCGCTCCCATGAGGAGGACACCCTTGGGAATCCTGGCTCCCAGTTGGATGAACTTGTCTGGCTCCTTCAGGAACTCAACGACCTCCTTCAAGGCCTCCTTGGACTCTCGCGCGCCTCCGACATCCTCGAAGGTGACGGACGGTTGGTCTCCCGTGTGCATGCGGGCTTGGCTCTTCCCGAATGAGAGAGCGCGGCTGTTCGCCCCCTGAAACTGGCGCAGCATGAGATATCCGCCCACAAACATCGCCACGACGAGCAGGATGGACCCCCCCGCGCTCAGCAGGGTCATCCAATCGGGGGGTTTGACTACCTCGATCTCCACATTCGCGAGCTCTTCCTGTGTTACCCCTAGGCTCCGGAGCTGCTCCGTCAGGGTTGACTCCGATCCCTTATTGGAGACGACCTCGCGGCCATCCGCCAGATCGATCAGGAGTTTATCGTCCTCCACCCGAATGCCGGACACCTCGCCCTCTCGGACCTGCGCTGCTACCTCTGAGAGCTTCATCGACTGGACGTCCTGCACCTGCTGCGAATAGAAACTGTAGACCAGGAACGCAACAGCCGCCAAAATGATCAGGTAGATGAACGGGCTACCCCTTGATTGGTCACTCACAACCTTCCTCCATTCCAGAAAAGCAGGCACCTCTCGGCCATTGCTTGCCGCGTGAGGCTATAGTTTCATCTTCACTGTAATCGATTTTACAAGACAATTGTAACATAAATGTGGCTCGAGCGCCACCTACTGGACCACGTCGATCTCCGTGACGAGGAGGCTGTTGTCATCGTGTTCCGTGTGACCAGGATCCACGACGCGCAACCGGTTGCCCGGCTGACCTACCGGATACATGCCAACCCGCAACTGATAGGTCCCAGAGGGGGTTGCTTCTGGGATCGTCAGTTGATGCGGGTCCACCATCTCGGTGCCTTGGTTCCATCCAGTGGTGGGCACGTGGGGTTCCCGATCATCCTGGATCACTAGATTGCCGTCCCTACCGATGAGATGGACGAAGATCACGTATCGTTGATCGATGGAGCGCACGGGTTCCCAACGCAATGTCAGCCCGATTATTTGGCCGGGCTTGAACGCCCTATTCTGCAGCACGGCGCTCCTCAGGATGATCTTCTGATCGAGATTGGCGTCAAGCGCAATGGTAGAACCGCTGCTCACCGTCAGGGTGACCGTCTCCCCAACGCGGACTGTTGAGTCGGCCTCTGGCTGCTGACCCGTCACCACACCCTCTGGCTCTGAACTCCAACGCTCCTCAACGGCGACCTCAAGGTTCATCGATTCCAGCCCCTCTTTCATGTCCTCGGCTGGGAATCCCACCACATCGGGCATGCTCAACTCTTGACCGGGTCCGCTCACCACCACGGAGACGATATCACCGCTCGGGACGCTCGCCCCCGATGGAGGATCCTGCTCGAGCACGGTTCCATCCTCCACGCCCGGCGCGCCTCGCTCCCCCGTGATGTCCAGTTCCAGGCCGGATCGCTGCAGCAGATTCCGTGCCTCGTCCACTGGCCTGTCCACGATTCTGGGAACCGTCACCGTTACCGGTTGTTCTGTCTCCACAATCAACGGAGTTTCTGTCGCCGCCGATGGCATGCCAGGAAGCGACGCATACGAACGGTATACCAGCCACCATAGCGGAATTAGGCCGACTACGGCGATCAGCGCCACAACTGTCAGAACCCAAGTCACTCCCTCAGTCCCAAGGGGCCCACTCTGTACCGGGATGGACTGCCTGCCCGACGGTTCCTCTTCTGGCCCTACGTATTCCGTCGAGGGTATTGCAGCTGGCTGGGGCCCCGTCGGCTGCTCCACCTGCAACCGGTAGTCCTCCAGGACGTGCGCCAATTGCTCTGCGGTCCGATACCGCGCTGATGGCTCCTTCGAGAGCACTTTCCGCACAATCCACTCCAACTGACTCGGAACCAGCGGATTGCGCCTGCCGAGAGGAGGCGGCTCCTCACGCAGATGCTTCATGGCCAGGGCCGTCGGATTGTCCGCACGGAAGGGCGGGGTTCCGGCCAGCATCTCATACATCACCACCCCGATGCTGTAGACGTCAGACGCCGGCGTCGGCGATTCCCCAGCGGCCTGCTCCGGCGCGAAATAGATTGGGCTCCCCCAAACCGTGTCTGAGTCCGTGAGCCCGGATTCTGACAGTGCGCGCGCGATGCCGAAGTCCACCACTTTGGCGCAACCGTCTTGGGTGATCAGGACATTCTGTGGCTTGATGTCCCGATGGATGATGCCCGCCCTGTGCGCGTGTCCAACTCCCCGCGCGATCTGGGTGGCGATGTCGAGTGCCTTGGCGACGCTCAGACGACCTTCCTGGCGGATCAACGTCTTCAG
>CAZGSX010000005.1:0-33539 GCA_964528475.1 uncultured Anaerolineales bacterium | reverse complement strand
TGTCGAGTGCCTTGGCGACGCTCAGACGACCTTCCTGGCGGATCAACGTCTTCAGATCCTGGCCCTCGACGAACTCCATGACGATGTAGTGGCGCCCGGCGTCCCTTCCCACATCAAACACAGTTACGATGTTGGGATGGTCTAGATTGGCCGCAGCTCTTGCCTCCCGCTGAAACCGCTCCAGGAACTCTGGATCTTCGGCGAATCGCCGGCGCAGGACCTTGACGGCCACCCGCCGCTCCAGCAACAAGTCGACGCCCTTGTACACGGTGGCCATGCCACCGGAACCGACGCGCGCCAGCAGGCGATATCGTTCATTAAGCTTAATGTCTTCCATAGCCAACATGCCTCGCTTGTCGAAATCGACCCATTGTATTGTACTGTGAATCACCACCTTCGGCAAGACCTCTGGCGCCTCGGGCCGCGTCTGTTCGATCAGGGGTCATAGCTCCCACCTAGTCGACGGCGGAGCCAGGGTGCGTCAAGTCCGACGTCACCACATCGGTTTCGACCCGCCGGCGACCCTCCGAACGGGGTGAGTTTCCGTCCTAGCGGCGCATCATGCCTCACAAGGGCTAGCTTCAGACTTGCGCGCTGGCCATTTTGGTGTATGGTTGCCGGCAACCCGACGCACAAGGAGACAGTCACTATGCAGCCCATCACCCGACGCCAGTTCCTCGTCAGTACGGGTGCCAGTCTGGCCACCCTGGCGGTTCGGTGGCCCGATATCTGTGACGATGTCCCTTTGGCCAACACGTGGCCCGATATCTGTCACGCCATCCCTTCAGCGAACGCACCACCCAAGCCTTTCGGCCGCGTTGCCACCTGGTGGCGTCAGACCGTCCGCACCGAGCCTTCCCCCGACGCTGAGTCGGTGACCTGGCTAGACCGCGACGACGTCATCCCCCTGTACGCCGCCGTCGTGGGGGAACCACCCTGGCCCACCAACCCCGTCTGGTACGAGACGGAAGATGGGTACGTCCACAGCGGCTACGTCCAGCCGGTCGATGACGCTCCCAACCGGGAGATCATCGAGGAGGTGGAAGAGCCCGGCTTCTGGGCCGAGGTGTGCGTGCCCATGGCGTTAACCCGCTGGAGCCCTTCGAGCCCCTACACCTGGTTCAAGCTCTACTACGGCACAGTCTACCGGGTGGTGGATTCGGTTCAGGACGATGAGGGAGACTGGTGGTACCGCCTCCAAGACGGCGTGACCTGGTCCCCGGGCCCCTACGCGCGCACTTCGTCGCTGCGGCGGATTTCCCCGGAGGACCTGCTGCCTATCTCCCCCGGCAGGGAAGACAAGGTGCTTAAAATCAGCATTCCCGATCAGAGGCTGACCTGTCTGGAGGGCAACCGCGTGGTCTTTCAGACACCCATAAGCTCTGGCGTCTATGGTGTCGGCACCCCGCTGGGCGATTTCCGCATGCTGTTTCAGCGGCACACAAGTCGGATGATTGGGGGCGGCGGGGATCCCTATGACCTGCCCGGCGTGGCGTTCCCGGTGTACTTCACTCGGTCTGGTGTTGCCATCCACGGCACGTACTGGCACAACGACTACGGTCGACGCCACAGCCACGGCTGCGTCAACGTGACCAGTGAGGCCGCTCGCTGGATTTTCCGCTGGGTGGAGCCCCACGTGCCCTACGACTTGCATACGCTGCGATCCTCTGCAGGCGAAGGGACTAGGGTCCTCGTCGTATAGTACCCAGAGAACAGAAAGGGGGCTCCGTGCGCCGCAGTGATCTCGACTACATCGTCATTGCCGCGATGTTGGTCAGCGGCCTCTATGTGACCGTCACCGGTCTAATGGCCGACCTGTTCGGTATCCATCAGGTCGGCTTTCACAACTATGCTGGCTACCTGTGTGTCGGCTTAGCTCTCCTTCACGTGGCGCTGAATGCGCAGCGGATCGGGGCTTACTTGGGGCAATTGCGTGCGCGCCTGCGCCTGCCGGGGGGCGATGAGGAACAGCCGATACGGGATCGGGACGGTGAGGTCGCAATCGGGCGGCGTCAGATCGTGGTGGCGGCTCTCTCTGCCGCCGCTGGCTTCTTGACTGGTCGACTGCTGTGCGGTCGGGGCCGCGAGTTGCCTGGGGATGCACAGGACATCGGTGCCTTGTATCACCAGTGGAGCACGCCTGGTCACGCCCTGGATCTCTCACTGCCGGATTGGGGGCAGCGACCCTCACGCTATAAGACGCATCCCGACGTCCCGCGGATTGACCTCCCGGATCCCGAGGGCTTCCACGGTTTGACTGTTGACGAGGCCCTCAGCACGCGACGCTCCGTACGCGATTACGATGGCCTGCCTATCGGTCTGGATGATTTATCCCGCCTGTTGTATGCTGCTCAAGGTATCACCGATGAACGGCGTGAATTCCGCGCAGCGCCGTCCGCCGGGGCTCTTTATCCCATAGAGCTCTACCCTGTCGTTCACACTGTGGCCGATCTAGCTTCGGGAATCTACCACTATGCTCCACGCACCCACGAACTCGAGGCTCTTCGAGAGGGCAACTTCCGCGGGGAGGTGACCGAGGCAGGCCTCCATCAAGGTTTCCTCGGTCAATCTGCGGTCACCTTCCTTCTAACAGCGGTCTTTCAGCGCACCCGCTGGAAGTACCGTGAGCGGGCCTATCGCTACATTCTCTTGGAGGCGGGACACATCGCTCAGAATCTCTATCTCTCCGCCACGTCCATGAACCTGGGCGCTTGTGCCGTGGGCGCCTTCTACGATGATCGCTACAATGCGTTGTTGGGCGTGGATGGCGGGAGCGAGGCCACGGTCTATCTGGTCAGCGTCGGCGCGCCGGCGTGAGCCGCCTGAGACCGACATCCGTACCGTAACCCACCACCCATCGACCCAACGTCGGGTCCACGCCATCACACCGACGCGCGCAGTCGGAATCGAGGGGCGACGATACCCCCGGGTCCGCCGCATGTCCTCGGCAGGACCACCGCGGCGGGAAGTTGGACAGCCTTTTGTCGAAGTCGCGCATACCTCTCAGTCGATCACCGGCCAAGGTGGCCCAGCCCGCGTGACTGGGGCGCCATCAGTACGCATTATAGTGCACCTTGCTCTCATCAAACTTCGTGTGCGGAGGTTTTGATTCCGCCGGGTGCCCCACCGGAATCAGGCAGAGCACCCGCAGGCTGGAGGGGATGCTCAGCGTCTCCCGGACGTGTTTCTCATAACCTGTGTTGGGATAGACCCCAACCCACACGGCGCCCAAGTCCCGGCTCGCTGCCTCCAGCAATAGATTCTCCGTGGCGGCGCTGGCATCCTCGACCCAGTGGTTGGAGCGGCGCTCGCCCGCGCAGACCACGAACACAACGGGGGCATCGGCGCACATCTTGCTCCAGGGATGGGTCCGCGAAAGGGCCTGGCGTTTGGCTCCGTCGTCCACCACGATGAACTCCCAGGGTTGCAGGTTGTCCGCCGACGGTGCGGCCATGGCGGCTTCCAAGAGTGCGTTCACGTCTTCGTTGCTCAATGGGTCATCCGTATACTCTCGGATGCTCCGGCGTTTCTTGATCAGGTCCAGCATAATAACCTCCTCGTCTCTCAAGGGTCAGCTCCGTTGTCTCCTTTGCTCTTGCGTTGGCGGGCCTCCATCTGGCTTGAAGGGACTGCTTCACAGTTAGCCGGCAGCCCAGGCCCGCACCCACGCTCCGGCTCAATCTGGATGCGGGCCCAGCGGGCCCGCCAGTTCTTCAGATCTTGGGGGGCAGGCTGAACCTCCATGCGCACCAATAGGCTTCAGGGTGGTCATCGGGTGGACAAGCCAGGCACTCAGTCTCGAACCGAGGATCTATGGTGCTGGCGAAGTTGGCATATTCCACTAGACCCACCGGCTTGCAGGGGAAATCGGGCAACCCCTTGCGCTTTCGAGCAACCTGTACCCGACACTCGTTCATCCGGAAGATGAACGTCCTCTCGTCCACATCGACGATCTCTTGCTCGTTGAGGCGGGCGTAGAGACGGTACTGAAGGGCCCGCTTCAGGGCCGGAATCCCTCCCCCGGGCTCGATGCCGAGAAAATCCATAATACGTTTGGCCTCAATAACCGTGAACCGCTCCCAGGCTCGTCTATCCAGCTCGATGGCGGTCTCCATGTCGAATGCAGCCTCGGCAGCCAGGAACCACAGCCCGTCGTGGGCTAGCCAGTTCTTCGCTGCGATCTCCAGGAGGTCGATGAGCTCCTCCTTGGTGTGTTGACGCAGATGGTCTCGTCTCGGCACAGGTGGCCTCCTTGTCAGTGATCCCCCGCGTGCCCGGGTCGGTCCAGGGCGCCGGCCCCTTCCTGGCCCTTGTCCCAGTCCTGGCTCCCTCCCGACCGTGCCTCGGGGGTCTCGCGGTCTCAGATCTCCTGCAGGTGACAGGTGTCGTTCAGGAGGACGATGGTGCTCCTCCCTCTCTCATAGACGTCGAACACGTTCACTGCACACGTGTCCTGCCGCAGTCGCCAGAAGTGCTCGTTTCCCAGGCCTAACACGGCGCACAACAGCACGCGGTTGACGACGTTGTGCCCTATCAGCGCCACGGTGTGGCTTGGATGGCGCGCGACAACGGTGTCCAGGCCGCCCGTCACCCGCCGGCGCACGTCTTTCAGGCTCTCCCCTCCTGGAACCTGGACGGTGTGGGGCCTCTCGAACCACGCCTGAAGGAGATCTGGATCGCGCACCTCCACCTCCTCGGGGGAGCGTCCCTGCCACTCGCCGAAGTCGATGTCCAGAAGCCCGTGAAACGGCCGCGCGGTCAATTCGTGGGCCTCTGCGATGGCGGCCGCGGTCTCCATTGTCCGGTGCAGGGGGCTGGCATAGACCGCATGAACCGGCCAGCGCCTCGCTACGTATCGGGCGGTGGCCTGCGCCTGTCGAAAGCCCACCTCGTCCAGCACGGGGTCCCCTCGACCGCGGAAGCGCACCTCGCGGTTCCAGGCCGTCTGCCCGTGGCGGACGAGGACGATACGCGTCGCCTCTTCACTCAACTCTCTTGCTCCTGTGCCGGCGGCCTGTCCCGCCCCGGCGGATGTCTATCGCCTCGCAGGCTCTAGCCCTCGTTTGCCCTCGGCATGACGAAGGCCATGAGCAGAGCGGCGGCCAAAGCCAGGAACCCGCCGAAGAAGAATGGGGCGGAGGGTCCCAGGCCCTCCCAGGGTCCGACCCCTTGCCACAGAACTCCGGCGATGAGCGAGGCCGGGAAGTCCAGAATCCCCACCACGGCGCTGTAGGTACCGTAGGCCGTGCCCCGCACGGCGGGACGCACGATGTCCGCCACCATGGCTTTGATGACCCCCTGCGTCATCCCATAGTAGACGCCGTAGAGTCCGTAGAGCGCCCACACGTGCCATCCCTGCCGGGCCAGGGCAAACCCCAGATAGATCAGGGCGTACATCAGCCATCCCCCGATGATGACCCAACGCCGATCGATCCGGTCCGAGAGGGAGCCGGCGGGCGTCGAGACCAGCGAGTAGACGATGTTGAACGTGATGAGCATCCCCAGGACGCCCATGATGGTCAGCCCACGCTCGTTGGCGCGGAGCACTAGGAACGCGTCCGCCGAATTGCCGAGATCGAAGATCCCCACGATCACCATGAAGACCGCGAATCGGTGCCCCAGTCCTCGGAACGTGATGCGAGGCCTCTCCGGCCTCCCCGTCACCTTCACGTCACGGGCACCGATTGCCAGTGCGAGCACAGCAAGCACCGCCGGGACTAAGCTGATGAGCACCAGGGTGCGAAACGCCGACTCGCTCAGATCACCAGCACCCCGCTGGACCAGCCAGATGGTGACCAGCGCGATGAGCAGTCCCACCACGGCACCGCCGGTGTCGGCGGCACGGTGAAAGCCAAACGCCAGCCCGCGCTGCTCCTCGGAGACAGAATCCGCCACCAGCGCATCCCGGGGGGAGGTGCGGATGCCTTTTCCCACTCGATCTGCCCAGCGTGCTGCACCCACTGCCAGCCAAGAGTTGGCAACATAGAAGAAGGGCTTGGAGATGGTCGAAACCGCGTATCCCGCCACCGCCAGCCACTTACGCCCCTGCACTTTGTCTGACAGCCAGCCCGAGAAGACCTTGAGCAGACTGGCTGTCGCCTCGGCCAGCCCCTCGATGAGGCCTATCACGGATGTCTCCACCCCGAGCACGCCCGAAAGGAACAGGGGAAGGACGTTGATCACCATCTCGCTCGAGATGTCATTGAAGAAGCTGGTCAGGCTCGTGGCCCACACATTGCGTGGAAGGGACCGAACACCTCTTGTTGCGGAGTCTGGCTGTTGTGTCACGGTTGTCTAGCTCCTTTCTCTTCGGTTCCGGTCACAGAATCATGAGCCGTGCTCACCAGGAGCGGAGACCCACGTCAGTTCGTGACTCACTCAATCCACTCGGAGATAATAGGTCTGACTCACCGTAGTGTCAAGCTGGTCCTCGGACGGGGTTTGGTAGCATGCTCAGCCCTTGATATTTGCCCATTCTCGGCTTTTGTAGTACGGTAGAGGCGCAAGATCGCCGATAGTGCGGCTGCACCATGTGCACTGCAAAGAGCGCCATACCATGTGCCCCAATCGAGGAACCCAGGAGGTTGACCATGCCCGTCAAAGTACCGTGGCTCAAGGGAGTCTTTCCCGCCCTCGTGACCCCCTTCGAGAAGGAGTCGGAGGCCGTCGACGAGGACGCCTATCGCCGCCTCATCCGCCATGTGTTGCCGGACGTCGATGGAATCGTCACCAGTGGCACCACGGGGGAATTCCCCTATCTCAACCGCGAGGAACAGCGCAGGTTGGTCGAGGTGGGGGTGGAGGAGGCTGATGGCAAACCTGTCATCGCTGGATGCGGGGCATCCTCCACTCGCGAGGCGCTGACGTTGGCCCGGGACGCCGAGACAGCCGGAGCGTCCGCTGCCCTGGTGGTCACGCCTTACTTCCTCCACCCGTCTGACAAGGGTGTCTTCCAGCACTTCTACGATATCGCTGCTGGCGTAGACTTACCCTTGATTCTGTACAACATCCCCCAGATGGTAGACCGCTACCTCCCCCGTACGGTGGTGGAGGACCTGGCCGATCTGCCCAGCGTCATCGGCATAAAGGATTCCTCCGGCAATCTCACCTACACCATGGAGATCCTGGAGTACGCGGGTGACCGCATCGATGTCTTTGTAGGACACGACGAGGTTGTCTTGCCCGCCCTGGCCGGGGGAGTGAGCGGAGTCATCCTGGCCAGTGCCCAGGTGTACCCTGAGATCTGGCAGGAAGTCCTCCGCCTGGTCGACAGGGGCCAGGTAGATGAGGCCCGCGCGCAGCAGCGCCGCGTCCAGAAGCTGTCGCGCATTTTCTGTCGCTATGGTGGCGGTGTGGCGGTGAAGGCTGCCCTGAAGAGCATGGGGCTCGACATGGGGCCCCCGCGTAGACCTCTCAAGAGCGTGGGCGGCGCATTGCTTCACGAAACTCGCGCCGAGATCCAGCTCGAACTGGAGACGTTGGGAAAGGTACCAATGGTGGGCACCGCCTTCGAGTATCCCAACGGTCCCCTGGCCGAGCGATTTGGGGATCTGGAGATTGAGCCTGCTGACATTGTCGAGCACAATATGCGCATCGGAAGCGGCGTCGCTGGGGAGGGAACCAGCTTGGTGCAGATCGATCTCATCGCCGGTGGCAAGCGAACACCGCTGGGGGACGCTTACGCGCTCCAGATGACCTATCCGTTGCATCGCCGGGAGGCGCTGACCACCATCCTGGAGCCCGGGTTGACCGTAAGACCCTCCACGCTGCTGTTGCCCACGCTGCCGCAGAGGAACCTGCGCCAGGCGAATATGATCTACGGTCCGGCTCAGGCTGCTCTTGGGCGTGCGATTGTGGACGCCTTGGAGGCAGAGGGCATCCCAGCGCGGTCCATCGACGATGAGGTGATGGTAGCTCTCGTGACGGTGCATCCTCGCGCCAGAGACCGCCATGCTGTAGCAGAGAGCGTTCGTGCCGCGGCGACCGAGGCGATCCAGGAGGCCTTTGCTGCCTCGTCCTCTCAGGGCGAGGGCCAAGGTGAAGTCAAGAACTGAGGAGCAAGACAATGGGATACAAGACCGACTGGCTCAAGGGTATCTTTCCTGCACTCGTGACTCCTTTCACCCCCGAGGGTGTTGACGAACAAGCCTACCGGGAGGTCATTCGCTTCGTGCTCCCTCACGTCGACGGGGTGGTGCCCTGCGGCACCACGGGCGAGTTCTCCTACATGACCCTCGACGAGAGGAAGGAGGCGATTGAGATCTGTCTCGACGAGGTCGCCGGGCGCGTCCCGGTAGTTGCCGGCACGGGATGCACCACCACCCGCGACACGGTTACCTTGACGAGCTGGGCGCAGGAGGCGGGGGTCGACGGCGCGCTGGTTGTGGCGCCGTACTTCCTCAAGCCTTCCTTCAACGAGGTGTACGATCATTTCCGGGCGGTGGACGAGGTAGGGCTCCCGCTGGTGATGTACAATATCCCCCAGTGCGCCGGCACCCACTTCAAGTGGTGGACCGCGGAGGGGGGCTTGCTCGATTTTGACCATACGATTGGCATCAAGGATTCGTCGGGTGACCTGCCCTTCATGGAGGCGATGTTCGAGAAGGTGAAGGGCAAGGTTGCGATCTTCGTCGGGCACGATGAGGTTGTCCAGGCGGCACTGGCAGCTGGGGCTGACGGTGCCATCTTGGCCAGTGCTAATCTTATCCCTGACGCCTGGCAGAAGGTGTACCGTGCCACGCAAGGGGGCGATCTTGCCACCGCTCAGGAGTGGCAGCAGAAGGTCCAGAAGCTGGTGCGAATCGTGGTGCGGTGTGGATCAAACCAAGCCTGCAAAGAAGGGCTCCGGATGATGGGGGTCGATGCTGGCGATTCCCGCCGTCCCATCGTCCCTGGCGGTGCCTTCCGCAGGGAGGACCGCGAGGAGCTGCGGCTCCAGTTGGAGGCTCTGGGGAAGATCGAGAAGAGCCCCGTCGTCTATGACCTCGGGAACCGGCAAGTCACCACCGATCTCTTCGCGACGTATCACACGCCCGCCACGATCTCCGGCTGGACGATGAGGGTGGGCGAGGGTTTCGCTGGACCGCCCTTCCAGGAACTGGCCCACGTCGACTTGCTCATCGGTTTGAGAGAGGGTCCTGTGGGGCGCGCTTTCGAGCGCTCAATGTCCGAATGGGGTGAGGAGCGCGGCCTGCATACCATCGGCGAGCGTCCCAGGACGCTCTTGGTGCCGACGGTGACCATCCGCACGGACGGGCAGCGCAGGCTCTTTGAGCGTGCCGCCGCTGGAGTGAAGCTGGCCATCGATCTGAGTATAGAGGATGGCTTCCTGCCTGAGTCGATATTGGACGATGTGGTGCTGATCGTCAATGCTTTCGTGCACCCTGCAGCCGCCATTGCCAAGCGTATCGAGTTCAACAACTACAAGGCCGCCCGACAGGCCATCCGCAAGGCGATCGAGAGTCGCCCCACTGTGGATGAACTGATCGCGGAGAAGGCTGCCGCGCGCCATCCCTTCCGTTACGCGCCGTAACGTGTCAGCCGGCGCCCAGGGATGACCGTCGTTGCATGCTATCCCGCAAAGCCGGCCAATCTTCCTCTGACAGGGAGAAAAGGATGACCCGAAGGGCGTGTCCAAACCCTTCGGGTCATCGTCGTCTCCGCGGCCGCGTCTGCGGGATCTGTGCTCGCTCTAGTTACGATAAGGTGTGTCGAAACTCTCAGCGTAAGACTTGATGTCTACCACAGGTGTGCCATCCAGCGCGTCCAGCCCTACCACATGGAGTACGTTATCCTCAATCCGCTCGATGTGGGCACTGGTCACCGCGATTGGGTTCGGGCGCGCAGGGCTTCGCGTCGCGAAGACCCCCCGCAAGGGGACATCCCTGTTGCCCCTCGGGTGGACCTGCAGGACATCTCGATCGGACCGATCGAAATAGCAGACCACCAGCACGTCGCTTCCGGCTTCCAGGCCCAAGAGTGCTTTACTGACCGAGGGATCGATGATGATTCGTGCGGGACGCTCTCGGAGTGCCTGACCTCGTAGCGCCTCGTCGCCCTCGTCTCGTGCCACGTAGCCGACCGGGACTAGCGTAAAGGTTCTGTTGTACTCACTTCCTCTTCTATCCATGTGCAAGAACAGCGACCTCAGGTTGTCGCCGACCACCCGATCCAGCAAGGACGTCGTTCTAATTCTGTCTCCACTGCCGTGTGGCCTGCATACTGCTTTCTGCCTCCAGCGTCTCGGGTGAACGTTACGTGCCGGCTTCCCACGAAGCCAGGTACTTCTGCTGCTCCGGCGTGAGCACGTCGATCTTTACGCCCATCGAGTCTAGCTTCAGCTCAGCGATACGCTCGTCGATCTCATCTGGCACGTCATAGACCGTTGGCTCCAGTTCGTCGGCGTGCTGGAGCATGTACTCCGCACACAGGGACTGATTGGCAAAGGACATGTCCATCACAGCGCTCGGATGTCCCTCGGCGGCCGAGAGGTTGACCAGACGTCCCTCCGCCAGAAGGTAGATGCGACGCCCATCCGGCAGCAGATACTCGTCCACAAAGGGCCGCACTCGGCGTGGCTTCTCCTCGGCCATCTCCTGCAGGCGCGGGATGTTGATCTCAACGTTGAAGTGGCCCGAGTTGGCCAGGATCGCCCCATCCTTCATTCCATCGAAGTGCTGCTCGTCGAGAACGTTGATGTCCCCGGTCGAGGTGATGAAGATGTCTCCCTGAGGAGCCGCCTCCAGCATCGGCATCACTCGATACCCGTCCATGACGGCTTCCAGAGCCTTCAGGGGATCCACCTCTGTGACGATCACATTTGCCCCGAGGCCCTCAGCTCTCATCGCGATCCCCCGACTGCACCACCCGTAGCCCGCCACGATTACGGTCTTCCCGGCGATCAGCACATTGGTCGCCCGCACGACACCATCTATCGTGGACTGCCCCGTCCCGTAGCGGTTATCGAAGAGATGTTTGGTCATCGCGTCGTTCACCGCCACGATCGGATAGGCCAGGGCGCCCTGGTTGGCCATCGCTCGCAGCCTGATCACTCCTGTGGTGGTCTCCTCTGTCCCACCAACCACGTTGTCGAGCAGCTCCGTGCGGCTCCTGTGGAGGGTGCTGACAAGATCGGCACCGTCGTCCATGGTGATGTGCGGCTCGTTGTCGAGCGCTGCGTGGATATGGGCGTAGTAGGTGTCGTTGTCCTCTCCCTTAATGGCGAACACGGGGATCTCGTAGTAGGAGACCAGCGCCGCGGCCACATCGTCTTGCGTGGACAGGGGATTCGATGCGGTCAGCACCACCTCGGCTCCACCTGCCTGAAGCGCGCGCGCCAGGTTGGCCGTCTCCGTTGTGATGTGGAGGCATGCGGATACGCGCGCTCCCGCGAGCGGCTTCTCCTTCTTGAAGCGCTCCCGGATGAGCCGCAGGACGGGCATTTCTCGTTCTGCCCATTCGATGCGGCGTCGGCCGGCGGGGGCCAGATCGAGGTTCTTGACGTCGTAATCCATGGTCAGCAGATCTCCTTAGTCTCTTATCTATCGTGTCAGTCTTGCTCTCTAGTCTTTCGTAGCAGCCGAGGTGTGACTCAGTGCGCAATCGGCGAGCGATTGTAGCACGCGCGGGCCAGAAAGCAACCCCGCGGACGGCACCTCAACTAGTATTGAGGGCTATGCCAGCGATTCGGCACGTTTTTCCTCGCGCAGAGGATGGGAAAGGGTCCTGCCAGTGTCCTCGGCCATTCCGTGACTCTCAGGTGCGCCAGTGACTAGAGATCCTGCAAGAGTCCTGTTCTCTGGTTGAACGCCTTGATGAGTGCGTCGATCTGGTCCACCTGCCCATGGATATCATCCCAATAATCGCGCTCGTACCACTGTGCGTTGAGCTCCTCGAGTTCCTTCCCCTGCTGCTCGATCCACGTGAAGTACTTCAAGTTGTGAATCCGCTTGCTGTCCCAGTAGCGGAGCTCCTCGACGTAATCTGTCCGGGTACCCAGGAGATAGCGCTCGTAGTCTCCGGCGGCGTCCAATTTGCTGTATTCTCCGTGCTCCTCGTGGAGCTCCTTCAGCCGGCTCTGGTAGAGCTCCATGGAATCGGTAAGGACTGTGAGGACCACGTCCTGTTCCTCCAGCTCATACCACTTAGCGAACTTGATGCAGGAGAGCACATTGGCGATGCTGGAGATGCCAAGCAAATCGAGATTGCTCACCAGTCCCTCAGGCACGCCTTGCTCGACCAGGTGGGCTCGCCCCGCCGGCTCGTTGAACAGCCGCGCCAGGCTCATGCAAGCCTCATCGTCGATCGCCATCACCATGTCCGTATTCTTCAGGTTGTGAATCCAGGGGACGTGCTTGTCACCGATGCCCTCAATGCGGTGTCCTCCGTACCCATTCAGCATCAACGTGGGACACTGCAGGGCCTCGCTGGCCACCACCTTGCTGGTCGGGAAGATCTCTTTCAGATAGTCCCCACACCCGAGCGTCCCGGAGGATCCGCTCGTCAGCACCACCCCCCGGTAAGCATCCCGGGCGCCCATCTCCTGCTCCAGCACCTCTTCCATAGCGTGCCCGGTGACGTCATAGTGCCACAGATGGTTACCGAACTCGTCGAATTGGTTAAAGACGACAACGTCCTCGCGGGTCTCGCGCAGCTCCCAGGTCTTGTCAAAGATCTCTTTGACGTTGCTCTCGCAGCCCGGGGTGGCGATCACCTCACCCGAGACCTTCGACAGCCACTCGAACCGCTCCTGGCTCATCTCCTCGGGTAGAATGGCGATCGATTCACAGGCCAGCAGCGTCGCGTCGTACGCACCACCCCGACAGTAGTTCCCGGTCGAAGGCCAGACGGCCTTCTGGTATGTCGGGTCGAACTGTCCCGTCACCAACCTTGGCACCAGGCAGCCGAACGTGGCACCGACCTTGTGGGAACCTGTGGGGAACCACTTCCCTACCAGAGCGATGATGCGCGCTGGCACCCCGGTCAGTGACGGCGGGAGCTCCACATAGTTGACACCGTTGAATCCGCCACCGCGCTCCACCGGTTTGTTCTTCCACGTGATCCGAAACAGGTTCAGCGAGTCAATCTCCCACAGCCCCACGTCTTGGAGCTTCTGCTTGATGGCGTCAGGTATTAACGTCGGATTCTTCATTTGCTCGAACGTGGGGATGATGATGTCCCGCTCTTGCGCGCGCTGTATCGTGCGCTCCAACTGGGCTTCGTCAATGCTCAGATCAATCATCTCTTTCCTCTCTATTGATGGCGGAGTCACGCTCACCTCTGCGGTCCGTCTCCTCTTCTGTCTAGCGCTAGGTGGGTCGCGCGGCGAACCCTGTTATTAGTCTACCGTTAGCCGTTGGCCGTCGTCTGGCACGATCACGTCCAGATCTGTCCCGCCACGTGCCTCTTCCACCAGGACGTCGGGCTGCCTCCCGATCTCAGGGCCCAGGTGGACCAGTGCGAGCCGCTTGCATGCCGCTTCCCGTGCTATCTCGCCGGCCTGGGCCGCGGTGCTGTGATAGTGCTGGGCTGGCTCTGCGTCTGGCTGAAGCGTAGCGCTGAACGAAGCCTCATGGATCAGGAGATCGCTCTCCCGGGCCAGCTCAACATTGATCCTTCCAGGACGCGTGTCGGTGATGAAAGTGATGGTCGGACCCCCATCGAAGTCCCAGCGGGCGGACAGCGTCGGTAGGCTCGGTGGGTGCTCCACCACGCAGGTGCGCAGCTGGACTCCCGGGGCCAAGGGGATCTCGTCAGGTCCCTCCTCGGATAACTTGTGCCACTCTACGTTACCTCCATCAGGAACGAGGCTGGAGAAGCTTAGCGCGCTCAGCATGTGGAGCGAGGCAATCGTGCTCGACCCAGCATACACGTGCAGCGGGCTTTCCGCCTCCAAGCGATTGAGGGCCAACATCGGGAATCCCAGCGTATGGTCTCCATGTCCGTGGCTCACGAAAAGCTGACTGATATCCGTGGCTTTCAGGCCAGCCCGGGCGAGCTGTTCCATGATGACCGGCCCCGTGTCCACCAGCATGCGCCATTCGCCGCTCTCGATGAGCAGCGCGAGGGGCGACCGTTCGCCAGACGAGAATGCACCCCCAGTCCCCAGAAATGTCACGTGGATCACTACCACCTCCCGGTGTTCAGGGACCGTCATTCCCCCTTCTAATGGGGCTCTTGGCCCAGATCTAGGGCCCGACGCACATCGGCCAGCGTCGGAGCAACAACCGGCGGCTCCTTCTCCACGGCCTTCATCACGCTGGCAACGTCCTTCAGGCCCGATCCTGTCGCGAGCACCACGACCTCTTCATCATCGTCAACATGCCCTTCCACCCGTGCCTTCACCAAGCCCGCGTAGGCGGCCGCTGCGGCTGGCTCGGCAAACACCCCGCACCCCTGCGCTAGGGTCGGGATGGCGTCCAGGATCTCCCTGTCGCTGACAGTGACGTAGGCTCCCTCGGTCTCCCGCACTGCCCGCAGTGCCTTGATGCGGTCCCGCGGCAGCCCGGCGACGATACTGTCCGCCACGGAGTGTGCCTCGATGGGCTCCATCTCCAGAGCGTCCAGCCCCCGCTCCCACGCCATGGCCAGCGGCGCCGAGCCCTCGGCCTGTACCCCATAGATACGCGGCATGCGGTCGATCCATCCCAGAGCAACCATGTCTCGCAAGCCCTTATGTACCCCGCCAATGATGCACCCATCACCCACGGATACGAAGACCACATCAGGGGCGTGCCAGGGACTGGCCCCAGACGGCCGCTCAGGGGGGCTCAGCTGTTCACAGATCTCGTAGATAACGGTCTTCTTTCCCTCACTCATGTACGGATTGTACGCCGTGTTGCGGTTGTACCATCCGAACGCGCTCGCCACCTCCAGGCAGAGCTCGAAGGCTTGGTCGTAGGTTCCGTCCACCAGCAACACCGACGACCCGTACGCCAGTAGTTGGGCAATCTTAGCTTCTGGGGCTGACTGCGGCACGAAGATCACATTCCGTTGATCGATGGCTGCGCATAGGCCCGAAAGCGCAGCTGCAGCGTTTCCCGTGCTGGCAGTGGTGATGATGTCGTACTTGGCCTCCCTGGCCTTGACGACGGCTACGGCCGACGCGCGATCCTTCAGCGAGGCTGTCGGCTGCCGGCTCTCATCCTTGATCCACAGATGCTTCAGGCCGAGGCTGGCGGCCAGCCGCGGCGCCGGGTAGAGGGGGGTCCCACCGACCGTCGACACGGCGCTATCGCCTATGATCCCCCGCGCCTTCTCTGCTTGGACCGGCAGTAGGGGCATGTAGCGCCACATGGTCTCCACAGGATCGCCCGCCAGCGCTTCTGTGTCGATCTGGTCTGCGATGACGTCGTAGTCATACACCACATCGAGGATGCCCTCGTTGCCGTGATGGGGGCAGACGTACTCGACTTCGTGGGGCCCATACATCTCGCCGCAGACCGTACAGCGTAGCCCGACAATGTGATCCATGATGTCCTCACCTACAGTTCAAGAGGCTTAATCCTGGCCTCGGGTCTTCTCTGCTTCTCAGGCTGTTCGCGCGTGTGAATACCGTGCTGTGGGCCAGCGTCAGGGAATGATGCGTGTCCCCGTCTCGCCTCGCAGGGCGCGAGCGATGTTCTCCGGATTTGTGATGAGCGCCTCACGCCCACCTTCCTCCAGGAACCAGACAATCGCCTTGATCTTCGGCAGCATGCTCCCCGCTGCAAAATGGCCCTCCTCGATGAACTGCTTTGCCTCCGCCAATGTCATCTCCTCGATTGGCGCCTCGTCTGGCTTCCCGAAGTTCCGATAGACGTGCTCCACCGCCGTCGAGATCAGAAACAGATCGGCATCGATCGACTGGGCCAGCAGCGCAGAGGCGTAGTCCTTGTCGATCACTGCCGGAACCCCCTCTAGATCGCCCTCGTCGTTTCGCACCACAGGGATGCCGCCTCCACCCACGGTAATGGTGGTGATGCTCGCGTCGATCAGCTGGCGCACGGCCGGGAGCTCCACGATCTCCTGCGGGAAGGGCGAGGCCACCACCCGACGCCACCCTCGTCCCGCGTCCTCCACCACGGACCATCCCTCCTGGCCAGCTCGCCGCTGTGCTTCGTCCTCCTCCATGAATCCGCCGATCGGCTTGGAAGGGGCCTCGAAGGCCGGGTCGTCGGCGTCCACCCGCACCTGGGTGATCACGGTCGCCGCTGTCTTGTCGATCCCGCGCTCGTCAAAGGCGTTGCGCAGATTCTGCTGTAGCGCGTAACCGATGGCCCCCTGCGTGTCGGCACCGCAGGCATCCAGGGGCACCTCGTGCATCCCGGCCACCCGGGCTGCAATCTCCGACCGCCGCAGGATGAAGCCGACCTGCGGGCCGTTCCCGTGGCCGATGGCCACATCCCACCCTTGCTCGATCATGTCGACGATGTGCTGGCAGGTCATCTTCACTGCCTCGTACTGGTCCTCAACCGTCTGGTGCTGCTTGTCCTTGATGAGTGAATTGCCGCCGATGGCGACGACGGCCACTCGCTTCTCGCCCATGCTGTTCTTTGTCTCCTCTACTGCTCTACCAATTTCCCATAGTAAGTGCCATCACCGCCTTCTGGACGTGCAGACGGTTCTCGGCAATGTCATAGATGGCGGACCGTGGCCCGGAGGCCACCTCGTCTGTGACCTCATTGCCCCGATCCACGGGCATAGGATGCGTAAAGATGGCATTGTCCGTCCGAGCCATCCGCTCGGCCGTGGTCGTCCAGCCCTCGTGGGCCATGGCCTTCTCTATCTCTGCTTGCTTCCGCAACTCCCCGTCTTGGTAGGCATCGGGGCTAACCCAGTTCCGCGAATAGACGATATGCGCATCGCTATAACCGCTGTCGGGATCGTGGACCACCTCGAAATCTCGCTTATTCTCTGCACAGTTCTGCTTGGTCCATTCGATCACCTCTGGGTCCAGGTCGTATCCCTCCGGGTAGGCCATGGTGATGTCCATTCCAAAACGGGAGGCGATGAGCAGCGCGGCCTGAACGGAGCACCACGACCGTGCTAAGGCTCCGGAACCCCAGGACAAGAGAAACTTCTTGCTGCGTAGCGCGTCGAAGTCGGGTCGCGCTGGGCCCTCTCCCAGCCACTCCGCCCATCCCATCACGTCCGCCAGTGCCTGGCATGGGTGGAATCGGTCGTCCGCCATGTTCAGGATCGGCACGTCTGACCACTTGGCATACTCAAGCACCATTTCGTCACCCGCTCCGTAGTAGGGCACCTTGTCCTCAAGAATGCGGATGCCCAAACCGGCAGCGTAGCGGGCCATGACGGAGGCGGCGTCTTCGACTGTCTCGCCAGCCTTCTTCTTCGTCTTGAATCGCCCTGCCGAGGGTGTCATGAACTGAGCATGCCCACCCAGTTCGGTCGCCGCCGCCTCGAAAGAGATACGGGTGCGCACCGAAGGATTGTAGAAGAACATGATAAACGTCTTGTGCTCCAGTATGGTCGTCCAGCGCCACGAGAAGCGCTCCCGCTTCATCTTGGCTGCCAGCTCCAATGCCTCTCGTAGTTCAGCCATCGACCAGTCCTGGGTGCAGATGAAGTCGCGGCCGTAAAGATCCATGATTTCCTCCATCAAGTCAGTCTAACCGTCATCTCGCCAAGTGCATGTCGCCTGCCGCTCCAGCCAGCACGAGCCTGCGTCGGGGCGCGGTGCGGTTCAGGCAGCACGATCGGTGGATTGGCAGTGGACAGTCTTAGTTTCCCGGTTTGCTTCTCGCTGCAACGAACAGGCGGCAGACAGGTGCGCCTCGATGGGCATCTATCTGCCGCCAGGTCCAATCACGGAAGCGCTTGCTGAACGCGAGAATGTCCCCGATTCAACAAGATCGTACGAATCTGTTGCTCCTCCCCCGTGTTGGGATCAATCTTCACATACGTGCCTCGCCGGAAAAGCCTCTCTTCAATGGCATCGTTGAGTAGCGCCGAGACTTGCGAGCGGGACATCTTATCGAATAGATCCGCCCCCATAGCGCGATCAACCAGGAACTTGAAGGCTACGTAATCGTACGTCTTCTCCAGCTTGTTGGCGAAGCGCAGCAGCTTGTTCACCGCCTCCTCGTCGGAGGGCGGCGCCGTCGAGGGTTTGGTCTCTCCCTCCGGCGCCCTTGCGGGCAGATAGACCCAATCCACCAGCTCGTCCGTGATCAGGCGGATGTAGCCCCGTCTCTCCCCCTCTTTGAGGAACATCCGGAACTGGTTGTAGCCGTACTTGCTCTCGTCGAATTCGCCCATCCGCTTGATCAACTCGAGCTTGACATACGAGGCCAGGGCTCGACCTGGAAAGCGGGATCCCTGCACGATGTCCACCACCGTCTCGAACGCCGCATCCAGTTTGTCCTCCTGACCTTCTGAACGCTGGACAGGCTCAGCCTCTGGCTCGGAGAAGGGAACAACATCCTTGTCGTATTGCAGGAACTCATCCACTGTCTGGATCAGGCGCGTGGCCGAGCTCCACGAGACGCCGACGGCCACCACGCGCTTGCCGTAGGGCCGAAGAATATTGACCACGTGGACGAAGTCTGCATCTCCCGACACCAGTACGAATGTCCTCACCGTCGGGTAGTCGTGCGCGCACTCAATGCAGTCCGCCGTCATCTTCACATCGACGCTACCCTTGATGAAGAAGTCCTCTGTGTCCTGGGCCTGTGCGCGAATCGATGCCTTCGTCGGCACATAGACAGGTTCGACGCCAGCTCTGTACAGTCGAGCCGACTCCTCTTGATGCCAACGTTGTGTCCAGTCAGCATAGGCCTTGGCCACCACCACACGCCCGTATCGCTCGGCGGCGTCACGGATGGCAGATACGTTGGGACTCATCTCCGCATCCTCAAGGCTCCACTTGATGTTCTCCCAGTCGATAAACAGCGCTACGTCGCCTTTGTCTTGAGTAGCCATCATCACCTTTCCTTGGCCTACGCCATCGTCAGGCTCATGACAGCCTTCTGGACGTGCAGCCGATTCTCTGCCTCGTCGAAGACCACCGACTGTTTGCCGTCGATCACCTCATTGGTGACCTCCCACCGTCGATCCGCGGGCAGACAGTGCATGTAGACGGCATTGGGGTCGCCCTGAGCCATGTAGTCAGGCGTCGCCCTCCAGTCCTTGTAGCGATCGAAGATATCCTGGGCCAGCTCGGCATCATTCTCCCCCACGGGTGGCTGGAAGAGTTGTACTGGCGCCCAAGCCTTGGGGTAGAGCACGTGCGCACCCTCCGCGGCTCCCATGAAGTCGTCCGTTACCTCGAACGACGCCCCGTTCATGGTGGCGTACTGTTCGCAGGCCTCAATAACCTCCGAATCCAGCGCCATCTCCTTAGGCCGAGCGAGGACGGTGTCGCAGCCGAGCATGCTGGCGGCGATGATAGCACTCTGGGGCACGGCCCGTGGCTTATGAATACTGGGAGAGTAGGCCCAGGACATGACGAACTTCACGCCCCTGAACCCGCCGAACTTCTCCTTCACCGTCAGCACGTCCGCCAGCGCCTGGAACGGATGGTACTTGTCATCCTCCATATTAAGCACCGGGATGTCTGCCCAGTACGCGAAATTGCGCATCAGCTCGTTGGCTCCACCGTACTCCCAGTCGACGGGATCCCCGTAGCAGCGGATAGCAATGCCATCGCCCATCCTCGCCAGGACACGGGCCACATCCGAGACTCTCTCGGTCGTGTAGGCCACCTCTTTACCTGGCAGCGCCGGTGTGTAGATCTTGCCCGGTTCGAGGAAGTGAGCGTGACCCCCCAGCTGGGTCATGCCTGCCTCAAAGGAGTTGCGCGTGCGTAGAGAGGAGTTGTAGAAAATCATAAATAGCGACTTGGTTCGCAGGATATGGTCGTGATACTCGCCCAGAGCGTACCGTCGTTTCAGGTCGAGTGCCACATCCAGCACGGTCTCGATCTCTTCCTTGCTCCAGTCGAGCAGGGTGATGAAATCTCGACCTTGGAAACTGTTTGTCTTCATACTGGCTTACCTCCATTGATACTGTGAATGCTTACGCATTGGAAACTTAGAAACCACCGAGTGAACCCGGACTGTGCGAACGGATGTCTCCGCTTGTCCTCCGTCATCTCGAGAGGCACGAGGCCGTTCTCGGCACGGATGTCGCATGTCTTCCGGGCTCATCGGCGCAAAACGTGGAAGTCGAAGAAATCAGGCAGGAAATAGTTGCGCGAGAACTCCACCGGGACGAACTCCTCCGTCAACAGTGTCTCCGAGAGCAGAAGCAGGGCTTCTCCTGGTTCGGTATCTAGCTGTTCTGCGAGCCGCGCGTCGGCGTTAATGGCTGTGATCTCGGCCACAGCTTGGCAGATCCGGACAGATGCTCTCTGCATCAGCAAGTCCAGCACCGAACCATCAAAGGACCCGTCCACGGTCTCGGGTGCGAGCACCTCTCCAGGAACGAAGTCGACCAGATACGCCGCGGAACACCCGTCGACCGCAATCGAGCGTCGCACACAGGTCAGGGGGGTGCCCGGTGCCAGATTGAGCCGCGTTGCTACTTGCTCATCTGCACCGACCTCCTGCACACTCAGGCGCAGTACCTGCGCTGACATGCCGTGGCGCTTCGCCATCGCCATGATGCTATCCAAGCGCTCCAGCCCACTGACCAGGCGCTCCTGATACGCGGGTGCCACGAACGTCCCCACGCCATGCTTGCGCACGATGACCCCTTCTTGTTCCAAATAGAAGAGCGCTTCGCGTAAAGTGGGGCGCGAGATTCCTAGCTGCGCCGCCAGCTTCGACTCGGAGGGGAGTTGTTCACCGGGCTCATACGCTCCCTCCTCAATGAGTCTGAGAAGATGTCGCTGAGTCTGGATGTGCAGAGGTCGTCGATCGGTCTTGAGTTCATGCATAATCTTAATCGTAAGATGTCTTACGACTCCCACCCAACTATAACTCACAAACGTGTGGCTGTCAAATGCGAGCTTTGTTGTGCACGGTCCTTAAGAGCAAGATGCATAACGGTCGCCCGCAGCTAGCCCAAGTCGAGAGGAGCCACGGCATGAGAGGATACCGAGTTTCGTCCGTATTGCTTGACAGTTGTAGCTTCTCATCTATCATTGCCTCGGTGCAGAGACTCTAGGATATCCGTCGCTGGGGGCGTCAGCCGATATCTGCCCCTGGTGCGGTGTGCTGGAGCGAAAGCGGCGAGCTCTCAGATTAGGCCGGGAGTCTCGATGCTCAGCGTGGTCGTCTTCCCCGGAGTCGTCAGTTGCGTCGAGTAGAGGCCCTGCTGCCGTTTGTCCTGGCTCGGAGTGGTTCGCGGATACAAGCGGTGCCTGGCGTAGGCGGCCCCAGGCTCTTCCTGGTGTGGAGCACGCCGTGGCTCGTGCCCAGAGCGGGAGGTGGCTCCGGCGCGGGCGGGACGACGGGTCGGCCGGTTGGATCTGCCTGCTATAAGGTCAGCTCCCGTATTGGGACCTGACACAGGATCGTATGATGACGACGATCGAAGTACCTGCATGGCCGTGGCGCGTGGTTCAAGATCTCGCCAGCCATCGAGGCCTCACCGTCTGGCTCGTGGGCGGGGCTGTGCGCGACATCCTCATGCACCGTCCGCTACATGACTGGGACTTCGCGGTTGACCGTCATGCGATGGGGCTCGCCCGCGCGGTCGGTGACGCGCTGAGCGGTTTCTTCTTCGTTCTTGACGAGGAGAGGGGAACAGCCAGGGTTCTGCTCGAGAGCCCGGACGGCCGCCGCCTGGAGCTTGACTTCGCGCTCCTCCGCGGTGCGAGTCTGGAGCTTGACTTGGCCAGCCGGGATTTCACCGTCAACGCCATGGCCGTGGATGCGGACCGAAGGCTGGTCGATCCTCTGGGAGGTAGAAGTGATCTCCATAGGGGCTTGATCCGCGGGACACATAGAGGCGTCTTCGATGATGATCCGGTGCGACTCCTGCGCGCCGTGCGTCTAGAGGCGGAGCTGACGCTTCTCATCGAGCCGCAGACAGAGGCTTGGATCCGGAGCGATGCGCCAAAGCTATCTCAACCCGCCGCGGAGCGGTTGCGAGATGAGCTCACACGAGCGCTGGCCATTCCCGGGGTCTCGAACCTCGTCCGCCGCCTGGAGGAGCTACTCCTGCTGGAGCATTTCTTGCCGGAGCTGACGGCCCTTCGAGGGGTGCCGCAACCCTATCCTCATCAATTGGATGCCTGGGGCCATACGTTGCATGCAGCGGACGCTGTTGATGGCGTAGTTGCCATGGTGACTGGGACTTCATCTCCAGGGGCTATCACCATGCTCCCTGACGCACCCGCAGCTGCCTGGGGAGAGTTGAGTCGCAGGCTCGGCCGGTTCGCCAGGTCAGTCGAGGACCATCTGCAGGCTGAGGTCTGCGACCGACGCGACCGCTTGCTGCTCCTTCGATTAGCGGCGTTGCTCCACGACGTCGGAAAACCCGACACCCAAGGCTCACTTTCGTGTGAGCAGGACGAGGCTTCCTATGCCCCGTTCGCTGGGCACGAGCTAGCGGGCGCTGATAAGGCTGCCTCTCGCTTGCGTGCGCTCCGCTTCAGTCGTGACGAGATCCGCCGCGTGCGCAGAATCATCGAGACCCATCTCCGTCCGGCGAGCCTAACTCGTCAGCCTAGGGTGACGCGGCGCACCGTCTATCGCTACTTCCGCGACACTGGTGACATCGGCGTGGATGTCGCACTCCTGAGCCTGGCCGATTACCTCGCTAGGTGGGGGCCTGACTTACCGGAGGACGGTTGGGTGAAGCGACTCAAGGTCACAGAGCTGCTGCTTCATCATTACTTCGAGAAGCCAGAGGTGGCGGTTGGCCCATCTCTACCCGTTGATGGTCACGATCTGATGCGTGCCTTGGAGATCCAACCCGGGCCGGCGGTCGGCAGACTGCTCGAGCTGGTGCGGGAGGCTGTGGCGGCGGGTGACATAGAGACGCGTGAGGAGGCGCTTGAGCTTGCCCGGCAGTCGACCCGAGAGGAACTATGATCGCTTGCCTGACAGGATCGCTGGACAGAGCGTCCGCAGTAGGCGATCTTCCCCTGGTGCATGCTGCGATGTCGCTACGTCGGCCGTGCCAGAGTTTGACAAGATGTTCCGTCATGGTATACTAGCAAATCAGTATGATCGACACGATGCCTGCCTCGGACAAGCGAAAGCGACGAGTAGTGCCCTTGCCGTCTGGATAGGCCTGCTCAGGCTACGTTGTCGAGAGTGAGTGACCAAGAGCCAGCCTCCAGACGGAGGCTGGTTTTTTGGTAGGAAGGGCTGGGAGAACCGCTGCGTTTTGGCAGGTCTGGAAAGGAGGTGGTGCCCTAGGTGGAGCATGCGGTGTTCGTCGGCAATCCAAGAGCGCAGGTTGCCGAGGTGTACGTAATACAGTAAGGAGGAGATGATGAAAGCGAGAATGATGAGTGTAGTGGTCGTCTTAGTTGTCCTGGCGACCGCGGTTGCTGCGTGCGGAGGCGGAGGGGCGGATTTGGGCACGGTTACGGTCGGGACCAACGCCGAGTACCCGCCTTTCGAGTACGTGGACGAGGATGGAAACATCGCCGGTTTCGACATCGAGCTGATGGAAGCTATCGCTGAGGAGGCCGGCTTCGAGGTCGAGTTTGTCAACACGCGCTGGGATGGCATCTTCGTGGCGCTGGCGTCAGGTGAGTTCGATGCCGTTGCCTCAGCTGCGACCATCACCGAGGAGCGCGAGGAGATGGTCGACTTCAGCGACCCGTACTTCAACGCCGGGCAGCGCATTGTGGTCCGGGCGGACGAGACGGAGATCCAGGGTCCCGAGGACCTGGACGGGAAGACGGTCGGTGTCCAGCTTGGGACGACGGGTGACATCTGGCTGACAGATGAGACGGAGGCCGAGGTGGCCCGCTACGATGAGAACACCCTGGCCTTCCAGGCGGTATCGACCGGCGATGCAGACGCCGCGGTGGCCGACGGGCCAACCGCTGTCGACATCATCCAGGCTAACCCCGAGATGAATCTCAAGGTTCTAGACGGGGTCTACACCGATGAGGAGTATGGCATTGCCGTCCATCCTGATCGCCAGGACGTTCTGGAGGCAATCAACGAAGGGCTTCAGGCCGTGAGGGACAGCAGTCGGTACGACGAGATACACGATAAGTACTTCGGTACGGATTAGGGCGTCAGACGCAGCGCATCGGCGCATGCCCGCGCCGATGCGCTGCTCCATGCGGTTTGCAGGACGTAAGCGGAATAAGGAGTGCTATGACGGCTGACGCGCGCAAGGCAAGGAACGGGAGATTGCTACCGTGGTCCATCCCCTGGGAGAGTGTCCCATGGTGGGCGGTCATTCTCGGTCTCGTGGGCATCTTTGTCGCATGGTCTATCTTCACGTCTGAGGCCTATTTGAAGGCGCTGGCTTTCATCGTCAAGGGGGTTGAGCTCACCCTGCGGGTTACTGTGATCTCGTACCTTGTCGGATTGGTGGTAGGACTGATCTTCGGTCTGATGCGAGTCTCGGACAATCCGGTTCTGTATGCTCTGTCCACGCTATACGTTGAGGTGATGCGCGGTGTTCCCCTGCTGGTGATCATTCTCTACATGGGCTTCGTCGTGACGCCCCGGCTGCGCAATGCCACCGGAGGGCAGATCGACTTGCAGGGTGTTCCCGCGGCCATCTTGGGCATCTCTGTCTGTTACGGTGCCTATATGGCAGAGGTCTACCGAGGCGGGATAGAATCCATCGAACGAGGTCAGATGGAGGCTGCCCGCTCCCTTGGGATGACGTACATGCAAGCTATGCGCCACGTTGTCCTTCCCCAGGCGATCCGGCGTGTCCTTCCTCCTCTTGGCAACAACCTGATTTCGATGCTCAAGGATTCCTCTCTGATCTCGGTGATCGCCTTGAACGATCTATTGCAGACAGGTCGGCTCTACGTCTCCCGCACCTACCGGGCCTTTGAGGGCTTCAACACGATAGCCCTGCTGTACCTCACCATGACGCTGTTCCTCTCGTTCCTCGTGCGAATGGTGGAAAGGAAAGTCTCCATTGACTAGGGAACCGATTATCAGAATAGAGAACGTCTACAAGAGCTTCGGTCCGACAAAGGCTGTAGTCGATGTCAGCCTCAATGTTCACCCTGGTGAAGTGGTGGTCATCATCGGCCCTTCCGGCGGCGGTAAGTCTACGTTGCTCCGTTGCATCAACCGCCTTGAGACGATCGACAGGGGGCGCATCATCGTCGATGGACACTCCGTCACCGAGGCCAAGAACATCAATAAGGTACGCGCTGAGATCGGCATGGTCTTCCAGCTCTTCAATCTCTTCCCCCATCTGACCGCTCTGGAGAACATCGTGCTCGCCCAGCGCGTGGTGCGCAAGCGGAAGGAGAAGAAGGCCCGAGAGATTGCCCACGAGCAGTTGGCCAAGGTGGGCATCGGCGAGAAGTGGGATGCTTATCCATCGCAGCTCTCCGGCGGCCAGCAGCAGCGGGTGGCTATCGCCCGCGCCCTCGCCATGGACCCCAAGATCATGCTCTTTGACGAGCCGACGTCTGCTCTTGACCCCGAGATGATCAAAGGGGTCCTGGACGTGATGCTAGACCTCGCTGAGGAGGGGATGACGATGGTCGTTGTCTCTCACGAGATGGGGTTCGTTAGGGCTGCAGCCGATCGGGTTGCGCTCTTGGACGAGGGGGCGATCGTCGAGGTGACTACACCGGAGAAGCTATTCAGTGACCCTGAGACGGAGAGGACCAGACAATTCCTCAGCCAGATTCTTCACTAGGGTCGCCTAGACCCTGAGCATTGAACCGCTCCTGCTCCCGGAAGCGACTTGGCGTGCTGCCCAAGACTGTCCCGATCAATACGCGTTTGGCAGCTCGAAGACATTGAAGACGGTGCGCAGCAGGATCTTGAAGTCCAGTAGGAGCGACCAGTTCTCGATATACCACAGATCGTATTTCGTCCGCTCCGCGATGGAGGTGTCTCCTCGCAGGCCGTTCACCTGGGCCCATCCGGTCAATCCAGCTTTCTCCCAGTGGCGGTCCATGTAGCGCGGGATCGACCGACGGAACTGGTTGACGTAGATCGGCCGCTCAGGCCGCGGTCCCACGAGACTCATCTGGCCCATGAGGACGTTGATCAGTTGCGGTAACTCGTCCACGTTGATCCGACGCAAGATGCCTCCCAGCCGGGTGATGCGCGGATCGTCCTCCACCGTCCAACCTGGTCCGCTGGCCTCCGCGTTCTTCTCCATCGAGCGGAACTTCAGCATGTTGAACGGCTTTGCGTCAAGCCCCATTCGCTCCTGCACATAGAAGACGGGGCCCCGTGAGTCCAGCTTGATCATCACCGCGACCAACAGCATCACGGGCGAGAGTACGATCAGGCCGATGGAGGCCCCCACGATGTCCATCCACCGCTTGGCCACCCGCCGCCAGCCTCGCAGCGCGATGTCGCGCACGGTCACCAGCGGCAGACCTCCCAGATCGCCGATACCTACCGGGCTGGCCATGATCTGGAAGACATCCGGGAAGACTCTGATGGTGACCTGGCCCCGTTCACATTCAGAGAGCAGCATTAAGATGTCCTGGTGCGTTGCCTCGGGGAGGGCAATGATGACTTCGTCTACGTCGTGTTCCTTAATCAGCGGCGCCAGTTGATCCGCATTGCCCAGAATCTTCGCCCCGAACGGTGCCTCACCCTCCGATCCATTTGCGGTCACAAAACCTGCCACTTGGTAGCCCAGACCTGGGTTTGACTGGATCTTCTGGTGCACCATCCGCCCCACGTCCCCGGTTCCTACGATCAGCACCCGATCCGATCCCCACCCCCGACGCCTCAGTCGCGACCGGATGCCGGCGTGGGCAGCCCGACCCACCGTGATAAGAACGATCGTCAGCCCCCAGCCATAGAGCACCACACCCCGCGAGTAGTCCATCGATAGCGAGGTGTTCTTGAACAGGAGCGAAGAGAGGGCTACGCCGACCAAGGTCCCCAGCGATGCGGCCTTGAAGACTGATGAGAACTCGTCCACACGCGACATCGTCCGCTTCACGCGATACAATCCGGAGAGTCCAAACACCGCCACGATCGACGCGATGTGGGTCAGGAACAAGGTGGCGTAGTCGCGCAGCTGCCCCATGTTCTGCGCTTGTTCGGGCCAGGCAATCGAGCGCCGCAGCCAGTAAGCTGCGTAGAAGGATACCCCAGCTAGGACGATGTCTGTGAGAGCCAGGGTTACGGCGAAGATGGTGCGGACCTTCGCTTGAGATCTCAAAGCGCAGCCCCCCGTTGAATCGCCCCGAGAAGCGCCACCCGTACTTTTTCCAGTCTTAGCCGTGCAGTCACAGCCCCTGTGATCAGGCCGTGCAGCCACCACGGCGTCTCTGCTGCAAAGTGCTTTCGGTAAAAGATATCCATGGCTCGGTAGAATGCCACCTGTGCCTGGGGGTTCTGGCGCGTCGATGCCTTCTTCACGTGGAGCACCGTCACGGCCGGGTTATAGTAGGCCCTCCAACCCGCTTCCTTCATCCGATAGGCCCAGTCCAAATCCTCGCCGTACATGAAGAACGTCTCATCCATCAGGCCGACATCCTCAATGGCCTCTCTCCGCACGAGCATAAAGGCGCCCACCACAGAGTCAACCTCCGCTTGCTGGTCAGGATCAAGATACGTGAGGTTGTATCGACCGAAGCGCCGACTGTCTGGGAAGAGACGCGAGAGCCCCGTCATGCGGTAGAAGGAGACCTCCGGTGTCGGAAAAGAGCGCCGACATGCCAGGTCCAGCGATCCGTCTGGGCGCACCAGCTTTGGCCCCGCCACACCGGCCTGCGGATGATGGTCCATAAAGCCTACCATCTCTGTCAAGGCGTCCGGGGGCAGCTCGGTGTCGGAGTTGAGCAGTAGAGCGAAGCGCGGAGGCTCCAATCCCGAAACGGTGTCCCCGCGCTCCCGGAAGCCGAAGGCTCGCAGGCCCTGGTTGTTAGCGGCTGGGTAACCAACGTTTCTATCATTTGCGATCAGGGCCGCCTGCGGAAACTCCTCAGCGACCATCGTGGCGCTTCCGTCTCCCGACGCGTTGTCGACCACGCACAGCTCAAAGGCTAGATTCGTCTCGCTGGCGTACACCGAGTGAAGGCAGTCGCGAAGTAGATCGCGCGTGTTGTAGCTGACGACGACAATCCCTAAATCAAGCATACAATGTGGTCCAGAACGACCCTCGACTCCGGTTCTAGAGGCATCGCTGGTCCAGTGTCGACCCATGGTAGCATAACCCCCCTGCGCGGTCAAACGGGAGCCTGCTTCGCCTCATAGATCGCGGTAGATGGAGAGCAGCCGCCGGGCTATCTTCTCCCACGTATACGTCTCTAGAATCGTCTGTCGGGCGCGTTGTCCCATCTCACGGCGGGGCTCCTCGTCCATCGTCACCAGCTGTACCGTAGCTGCTGCCAGTTCGTCGACGCTTGTATGATCCACCAGAAGCCCGTTCACCCCGTCCTCAATGACATCCCGCGAGCCCCCGTGCACGCTGGCTATCAGCGGGAGCTCCAGAAGCATGGCCTCCAGCATAACGATGGAGAAGTACTCCTGTGACGGCAGGACCACACCGTCGGCCGCCGCGAAATAACCCGGCATCGCATCGTGGGGGACCGGTGGATGCGTCAGCACACGTCCTTCAAGGCCGTGCTCCGCGATCATCCCGCGCACCTGAGCGGCATAGTCTGTCGCCGGCTCCGGCCAGGCCAGGAGAAGCAGCCGCCACCCGTGCAGTTGCAGCTCCCCTCGTGCCTGGACTACTGCCTTCAACATCGTGCTCTGGCCTTTCCGCGGGTCAACCCGTGAGGGAATGACCAGCAGGAAGTCATCCTCAGAGACTCCCAGACGCTCTCTGACCTGTTCGCGTGTCCCGGGGGGCGCTGGGGGGAACGCTGCCGGATCGATGCCGTTAGACACCACCGTCACCCGCGCGTCCTCGGGCGGGACCGCCTCGTAGTGTTCGAAGAGGTACTCGGCTTCGGGTGTCGACAGCGGCAGGATCCGGTCGGCGGTCAGGAGCGAACGTTCTTCCGAGGCCATTCGCACCGGGAAGTTATACGTGCGGTCGAGCTCCTCCGCCGTCGCCTCGCCTCGCTTCAGTGCGTCCTCACGTTTCCGCTTCCCCAGGGAGTGGGTGGTGAGCAGCGCTGGCGGGTGGTGGCTCCACCGCCCCTTCAGTGCGGTGACAGTTTCCCATCCATCCGCGTAATGCCCGTGTAGGAGATCGTACGCGTTTCCTTCTCGCTCGCTGAAGCGCCGAATCTGCCTCACAAACTCGGCGATAGGCTCACCGTACAGCTCCTCTTTCGGCACGTACTGATCAGTCGGGCCGCACGGAAGGCGAATGAGTCTCACGCGGGGGTTTCCGTCGAGCTGTTTGACCGGCCTGTCCGCGTACACGTCGTCGTCCTGCTGCCGGGTGAAGATGTCGATGTGTATGTCTGGGTCGGCGCGGCTCAGGGCGTGGGGGAGCTTGTTCATCACCACCGTCTGCCCGCCTTGTGATTCCTGGCCAAGCCGGTCTAGCCAGTCTGGTCGGCAATGGGGGCTCGTCCACAGTATTCGCATAGTCTCCCTCCTCTCCCTCAAGAGCTCTAAAGGCTGTCGGCGTGGGCCACGGCCCAGGCGGCCCAGTCGTCGAGTACCTGCTGAGCATGGTTGAAGGCCACTCTGTTCGGCAGGTTCTTGGGTGCGAACCAGGCCAGTTCGTCCGTTTCAAGTCCGGCTTGCTCCCGTCCTCCCGCGACATGGCCCAGGAAATAGATGTTCAGGCACGAGGTTTTACCGTCGCCGCGTCCACATCTGCCCATGTAGAAGCCGAAGAGCTCGTCTACCTCCACTTGGAGGCCGGTCTCCTCTTCAACTTCCCGTACAGCTCCCGCTGCCGGGAGCTCATCGACCTCCAGGAAACCGCCAGGTATATCCCACCATCCGCGATAGGGATCGATGGCTCGCTTCACCAGCAGTAGCTGTCCTCCTCGCACCACCAAGACCCCGGCGCAGGGCTTGGCGTTCTGGTAGTCGATACGTCCACACGTCGTGCATCTCTGCCGCATTCGGTTGTCTCCAGGCAAAAGCACCCCTTCCAGCATCCCGCCGCAACGAGGGCAGAACCGGATGGGAGTCAGCTGGCTGCGTATGCGTTCGTCCTGGGAGAAAGCCGAGCCGGAGACGGGGAGTCTGCGCGCGATGCGCTGCAGCTTCTCCCGGCGCGACAGGCGCCGAAACGAGGCCTCGGCCCGCTGTGCGTCGCCCTGGTCGCCGAACCGCCACGCGCCGACGAGGCGTACAGGACATCGTCCCGACGTGTAGCGAGCACCACGACCGCTGTTGTGTTCCTTCAGCCGCCGCGCGATGTCCGTCGTCACGCCCGTGTAGAGGGTATCGTCCGCGCATCGCAGCGCGTAAAGCCACCACGTCTCGCTTGTCATAGCGACTCGTGGATCTGCAGATATCGTCCTCGCACCACCGCGGTCTCTTTCACGGTCGCGATCCGGCGGCCCGACGCGTGGAAGACCACGGCAGCAGGCCGGATAGTGGGTCTGGCGTCGGGTTGTGTGTATTCGTTCTGCATGGGCACTTGCCTCTCGCCGGGCTGGATGCTGCGGGACGCTACAAATCATCCAATCTTAGCACACTTTGGGCGTTGACGAAACAATCCGGCACCGGCCGCCGCCGTCGTTGAGCTGCGAAGCTCTTTCCGCTTGGTCGGCAGAGGGCGAGGGATCGGGCTCGTGAGATGAGGGGACTTCAGAGGGTGGGTCGCCCGCTCTCTAACGTGAGGCCGGGAACCGGGAGCGGCTCACGCCAGCCCTGCAGGGCTTGACGATGGTTACCGGTGTGCTAGAATTCCCATCAGTGCGTCAGAACCGCGCTCCGGAAGCGCAAGGGGGGATCTACTCCGCCCTTCCGCCTGTCTATTGGAGCCGGCCAGACACCGCGTGATCCTCCGTCCCTGCACTCGCAGCCGGACGCTGGGGAACGCGGGTGCTCAGTGCCCGCTCTGCGATCGAAATCGGCTGAACTATGTCTCTCGTATCTGCCACAGACCTAGCCAAATCCTACGGTGCCCAGGACGTCTTCGAGGGTCTCTCCTTTGCCATCCCTCGCCAGGCCAAGATAGCTCTGGTGGGGCCCAACGGCTCGGGCAAGACGACGTTGCTGCGGTTGATTGCCGGGCGAGAGGCCCCCACGCGGGGGCGCATCCAGCGTGCTCGCCGCGCGCGCGTTGCCTATCTGCCCCAGCAGGCCGACCCCTTCTTCGACGAGGGAGAGTCTCTATGGGAATCGATGTTGGAGGTCTTCGCTCCCTTGCAGGAGCAGGCGGCCAAGCTTGAGCGTTTGGAGGCCGCCATGGCAGACCCCGCCGCACCTGACAAGGTCCTGCAGGAGTACGGGCGTACCCTCGAGGCGTTCGAGCGCGCGGGAGGCTATGCCTACGAGCATCGCATTGAGGAGGTGCTCGCTGGGTTGGGCTTCGCCGAGGATGATCTTCGGCGGCCAATGGGCCATCTGAGCGGCGGACAGAAGACGCGTGCCCTTCTCGCCCGCCTCCTCTTGCAGGATCCCGATCTGCTTCTCCTCGATGAGCCAACCAATCATCTGGATCTCACCGGCGTTGAGTGGCTGGAGGAATACCTCGGCTCTTGGAACGGCGCCCTAATGGTGGTGGCCCACGACCGCGCCTTCCTGGAGGCCACCGTCCACCAGGTGTGGGATCTCTGCTGGGGTCGCTTGGAGCAGTATCAGGGTGGTTACAGCGACTACGTCCTCCAGAAGGCGGAGCGCCAGGCGCGTCAGCAACTCCTCTACGAGCGTCAGCAGGAGACCATCGCCAAGACGGAGGAGTTCATCCGGCGCAACATCGCTGGTCAACGCAGCAACGAGGCCAAGGGCCGACGCAAGCGCCTCGAGCGGCTGGAGCGCATCGAGAGGCCTCGCGACTACGACCCCATTAGCTTCTCTCTGGGCGAGGCCGCCCGCAGTGGCGACCTGGTGTTTGGCCTCTACGACCTCGAGGTGGGGTATCCGCCCTCGGAACCTCTAGTTCGGGTGGATGATCTGGAGCTGCGGCGCGGTGAGTGCGTGGCGCTCCTGGGTCCCAACGGCTGTGGCAAGACCTCGCTTCTGCGCACCATCCTTGGCCAGATTCCTCCCCTTGGCGGTCGTGTCCGCATAGGGGCGAGCGTCAAGCCCGGCTATTTCGCCCAGGGGCATGCGAACCTCGATCCCGACCAGAGTGCCCTGGACACGGTCGTCGAAGCTGGAGGGCTCAGGATCAGCGAGGCACGCCATCTCCTCGGCCGCTATGGCTTCTCCGGCGACGAGGTCTTCAAGCTCGTCGGGGCGCTTTCCGGCGGCGAGCAGGCCCGCGTGGCGCTGGCGGTGCTCGTTCTTCAGGGGGCGAATGTCCTTCTGCTCGACGAGCCCACCAACCACCTCGATGTCCCCACCCAGGAGGTCCTGGAGCAGGTGGTGAGCACGTTCGACGGCACCGTGCTGATGGTCTCTCACGACCGCTATCTGATCCGCCACCTCGCCAGCTCGGTCTGGGCCATCGAGGGTGGGGTGCTCAGGTCGTTCGTGGGATACGATGCTTACCGCGAATGGACGGCCGAGCAGCGTTCCCTTCGTCCTCGACTTGAAGCGGGCGAAGGAAGGTCGAGGGACGCGTCGCTACAGCGGCACCGGGAGCGAGAGCGCCGCAAAGCGACCGAGCGGGAAAGGGAACGGCGCGCCCAGCGCCGGATGGAACTGGAGAGCAGGATTCACCGGCTGGAGGCCCGGCAGGGCGACTTGGAAGGGCGCCTGGCCCTCGCCAGCCAGGCCCAGGATGTCGCCCGCGTGCGCGAGCTGGGAGTCGAGTACAGCGCCGTCGAGCAAGAGCTCAATGACTCCATGGCCGAGTGGGAGGAGCTGGCATGACCCCCGTCGACCAGCGAGATCCTCCCACTCTGCGTCCAGACCTGGGACAAGCCCGGTGACAAGTTCGCCAATCGTCATCGGGCTCACCGGCAATATCGCCACCGGCAAGACCACCGTCGCGCGCATGCTGGGCCGGTTGGGGGCGGAGACCATTGATGCGGACAAAGTGGCACACAGCGTGATGCGCCCCGGGACGCAGGTCCATGCAGACATAGTCGACGCCTTTGGACCCCAGATCCTGACCCCGGAGGGCACCATCGACAGAAGGCAGCTCGGTCGCCTAGTCTTCTCTGACAAGGAGGCGCTAGCGCGCCTGGAGGCCATCGTCCATCCCGCTACCCTGCGCGCCATCAACCGCCGCATCGCCTCTCCGTCTGCCAAACCTGCGCAGTCCACGGACCAATGTGCAAAATCTGCGAGATCAGTGGATCAATCTGCGGGCGAATCCGCAGAAAACGCCTCGGACCAATCTGCGGAATCTGCGAAATCACTGGATAAACCTGCGGCCGAATCTGCGAACAACCCCAAGCATCAATCTACGGAACCTACGAAAGGCCGTTTGGACCAATCTGTGAAATCTGCGAAATCTGTGGATGAATCCATGCCCAG
>CAZGSX010000004.1:62562-70477 GCA_964528475.1 uncultured Anaerolineales bacterium | reverse complement strand
CCTGTTCCCCCTATGCGTGGAGGGTCATGCAGGACTGACCTTCCACAACTGCTGCCCGTAGATGGTACAGGACCGACTCGGGACACGGGATAGGGGAAGGGCTTTGCTGACCCCTCAGTGGCCTCGGTTTGTCGGAAAAAAGGCGCGACGTTCTGGCGACGCTCCAGAGCTAGCTCCCGCCCGTGACGATCCATCAGGCTCTGTCAGCGTGCCCAGACGATCTTGCTGACACCCACCCCGCGACATTGCCGTCGTCGGAGCGGCCTAGCCGCCCCGAGAGAGGCACACGATGACGGCAGGGCGCCTCAAAGCACCGGCGTGCCGAATCGGCCTTCGGAAAGCTACCTGTGCAAGCACCTTGCTTCGGAGAAGAGCTTCCTGCCACAGCTGGAGGAGGTGCTGAATGAACGGTGTTCGTAGCACGGCTAGTGCGGGTCCACCGATGGCTGGCCCAAGATAGGCCGGTCATCCCATCATCGCCGACCCCTGCCACGAACAGGTACGCTCCTTCACCACGACTCAGAGAATACCTACTACTTCCGGGTCTCCCATAACGGACGATACCGGCTAGGTAAGCGCGTGGAGGGGGAGTGGATCGACCTGTTCGCGTGGACTTTCTCAGACGCTGTCAACCAGGCTCAGTCCGACAACCGGATCTCAGTGACCTGCAAGGGAGCTGACGTAGAGGCATATGTCAATGATCAGGAGGTAGGCAGCGTGACCGACGACACTCTTGCGGACGGCTATGCCGGCGCGATGGCCGGGAGCTTCGATCCACCCGACGTCCACGTTGTTTTTGACTGCATTGTGGTCGAGGCGATGTCCGCGGACTGACATATTCCTGGGACAGGCGGACGCTATCTCGTAGCTGACCCGCTGTCCGATGCGCAAGGCGGCGGCGTGGCATGAAGGGACGGGCTACTGGCCTCAGATGCCCCTGATTTCGCTGTCCCTCACCTGCGGGCCTTGCGGCTGCCTATCTAGCTGAACAGGGTGGCGGCCGCGCCCGTCGCCAACGCCAGAACGGCCACGATGACCATCCCGTAGCGGATGGTGGCGCGCAGGACGGGGGCCTCCTCCGCGTCCACCGTGCTGCATCCCACGATCACCTTGGCCGGGGCAAACGCGGACCCCATGGCCCCTCCCGCTGTCTGGCCCGCCAGGATGATCAGGGGACTGACGCCGACCAGCGCCGCGACACTCTGCTGCAGATCCCCGAAGATGACGTTGGAGTTGGTGTTCGATCCTGTCATAAAGGCTCCCAGGGCCCCGATAAAAGGGGCTGCCAGGGGGAAGGCGGGGCCTGCGACGCGCGCGATGCCATCGGCTAGTCGGTGGATCATACCCGCGTGCTCCATCGTCACCGCCATCCCGACCATGGCCGCCGTCCCCAGACTCGAGCCAACGGCGCGCGTCACAACGCCGCGCCCGATGCGTCGCGCTGCGCCAGGTTCGTAGTCGCCGCGCCAGCGAAACAGGGCATAAGCCGCGACCGAGGCGTAGACCAACAGTGCCCCCGGATGGCCGAAGACTTCTATGGTCCGACCCGCCTGCGCGGGGGTCACCCAACCGCGGGCTGTCACCAGCCGAGGGAACTCGATCCGGAGCACGACCTGACCCAGCACTTCCTGTACGGGTGCGACGAACTGGGCGACGACGATGATCACGATCAGAAGCCCATACGGTGCCAATGCCCAGCCGAGGGGCGTCGGCAGGCCGTCTCCGGTTGCCGCATGGATAGCAGTCGGCCTCCGAGCGTCCGCCCGCCAGCGCGCCCAGCCGACGCCGATCACCAACCCGACCAGACCCGCCGTCATGGCCCCGATCGACCATAGATCATGGGTGACCACCAGATATTGCGTGGCTGCCATAGGCAAGCCGATGACAAAGAGCGCGCCCACGTTGGACCTCAGCGTCCGCCTGCCGCCCGCTGCCCAGAGGGTACTGGCCCCGCAGCCAAAGCAGGCGATGCCGAGCATCGCTGCGCTCCAGGGGGCCAGCGAGGCCCCACTCCGTCCTGTGGATGCCATCAGGGCGAAGAAGGACGAGCCCAGGGAACCGAACGTGACGGCCCACGGGAAACCGACCGCCGGTATGACGACCGCGGCCAGAGCGGGAAAACCAAGGCCGACCAGCAGCGGCGCGGTCACTGCCACCGGCACGCCGAAACCTCCCACCCCCTGCAGAAAGGTGGTGAAGACCCATCCCAAGAGGAGCGCCTGCATGCCGCGGTCCGGCGTCAGCTTGTGGAGCCCACGGCCAATAGTCTCCACGGCGCCTGCCTCTTCGGTGGTGCGATAGAAGAGCAGGGCGCCCCAGATGATGTAGAGCACGAATAACGTGAGCAGCAATCCCTTTAGTTGAGCCAAGCCCAGGAGCCTCGCGCCGGTCCCAAAGCGGGTCGCTGCTATACCCAGGGCGACGGCCCAGCCGACAGCGCCAGCCTGAGCGCCGCCCCAGCGGAAACGAAGCATCAGAACCAACACGGCCAGCACCGGCAGGAAGGCGAGAATCCAGTCAATCAGACCAGTCATAGGGGCTCCTGAGATTTGTTGATGAACGAACCGGCCGACGGATCACGCCTTGCCCGGTGCGGTGATAGGTCTGCCCAGCAGGATATCGATGCTCGAACGGGCCAGAGAGGCCCTGTGCCTTTCCCTCACTCCCCCAGACAGGAGCGGCGTGGCCTGGGGGCGCTGGCCGAAACAGGCTCTAGTCAGTGACACGCACCCTCTGTAGCGTGACGGCATCGTCCTCCTGGCCTGGCACAGCCAGTCGGCTGCCCGTCTCAGCGATGTACATGCCGACCTCAAGCCGGTGCTCGGCGCGTGGAGCCCCCCGGTCGACGGGAATCTGATAGACGTCGCTGACTACCTCGCCGGGAGCCCACAGTGTGGTGGGGTAACTGCCAGCGACCGGCTGCACGTCCTGCTGACCGGTCATCGAGCCGTCGGGGGCCAGCAGGTGAGCGAAGACGGTGTAGTCCGTTGTCATCTCCCTCAGCGCGCGCCACGTGATTGTGACCGTTAACGTCTCCCCGGCGCTCACCGAGTCTGACGATAGGTTATAGCCCAAAATCTCGACGGAGCGTCCTAGGGTAATACCCACGCTGTGGCTGAGTGTCGGTATGTCGAAGTTACGGTCGACGGCCTGTACGGTGATCTCGCCCAGGGTCAGCGTCCTAGTGTTCTCATCCCTGATCTCGACGACCAGCGGGTGCTGTCCTGCGGGCGTATCCAGTGGCAGCCGAGGGTTGTACCGGTCGGTCACCATCTCGCCCGCCTCCCAGCTGCTGAATGGATAGGTGTCGTGGACGGGCGCGCCCTGGTGCAGGGTGATCTCTCCCAGCCCGATGCGAATCTCATAGGCCGGGAGGGGCGTCTCCTCAGCTCTCCAGAACAACGTCAGGGGAACCGTCTCCCCAGGCCGAGCAACCGTCCTGTCCAAACGTGTTCCCAGCAGCATCAGACCGTTGATAGCCGCGTCCAGACGATTCTCAATCCTCAGCTCCTCGACGAACCCAGCAGCCGCAGCCCGGCGGACTGTCACAGGCAACGCCACGTGCTGTCCGGCGTAGGCGCCTCGATCGTCAAGCACTGGCAGTTGCACGTTCGCGCCGGGGGCGTAGAGGCCGAACTGAATGACGTAGTTGCCCGGTGGGGTCCCGATCTCCACGGGTATCGATGGATGATCGATGATCAACTCGCCCTCTCGCCACTGCTCGGAGGGATAGTGTAGGGGTTGGCTCTCTCCCCACGAGGACCCCCAAGGATCGGTCAGGCGTACAACGGGCCGGTAATCGGGCTGGTTCGCGGGCCCTGTCACCGTCCACCACACGGCGACCTCCACGCTCTCCCCTGACCGGGGCTGGTTTGTGACCGTATACCCGAGCAGCTCAGCGACGTGACCCAGGTTCGCCGTTCGTTGTCGCGACGGTGTCGGGGCCTCAGAGATCTCAAGTCGGTAGGCCCAGAAGCCGGGTTCACCGTCCGGACCGGGTGGGGCGTCAGCGAGGGCGTGCTCAGGCACCATCGAACGTACCCAGTCCAGGTCCTGAGACGCCGAGCGAGGCACAACAAGCAGCGCTTCCCCATCTGGGGGAAAGACGAGGGAGCTTCCGCCGATGAGCCATCGAATGCAGTCATAGTCGTCGGCCAGGAAAGCAACCGTGGGGTGGCGATAGTGCTGGCTCGCAACGTAGGGCGTGGCTGAGGACAGATCGGAGTCGTTCAGATAGTCGGCGATGTCCACCAGCTCCCCATCTGTTGCGTAGTACAGCGCTGGCGATGAGGACCAGGTGTAGTAGCCGCGCGCTGTGCGCGCCCCGCAGAACGCGACCACGAGTAGACAAGCGACGGGGAACAGCCCGGAACCCACCCGCCCCCCGAATCGGTTGACATTCACACGACGCCAGAGAGTGGCAAGGGTCCCGATGCCCAGCGCGGGGAAGACATAGACAAACGGCAAGAGCCCCACAGTGCGCAGATTGCTGGGCGTGATCTCGTCAGTCGCTAGGGCGCTGGGAAGAAGCATCACCGGGAGCAATACAACCAAGAACACAAGCGCAGCCAGCGATACGGGTTGTTCAGCGCGCCTCGAGGAGCGCAGCAACCGCGTCACCTGCCAGATCGCGGCGCCAAGCCCTAACAGGAAGAGGGCGGCCACGAAGGGGCCGAACAGGGGGCGCCCGGGAAGGTTAAACCGGACGTAAGGGTCCCCCTCCACGAAGAGCATCTTCAAGCAGGCGACTAGACCTCTCCAGGCGTCACGCCAGCTCGCCGCCGCGACTTGTCTGGCTCGTGTGCTGAAGCTGCCCGGGTGTGTGAGCCAGTAGTGAGCCAAGGGGGCCAGGGTGAGGGCAGCGGTCGAGACGAATATCAGGACCTGCCCTAGTCTCTGTCGTCTGTGGCGTCGATCGGCGGCGACGAGCGCGGCCAAGGCCACTGCCAGCGGCACCGGGAACGCCCGGGCAGCGAGGTACGTGTACGCGGTCAGCCCGCAGAAGAGGCCAGCTAGTACAAGCCATGCCCCATCTCTCCACGACCGTTGCCGAGTCGGGGTGGGGCGGATTCCCCGCCACAGGGCGGCTACCGTGAGGGCCTGCAGCAGCGGTTGCGCGATGGCCCGGAACCCGTATCGGCTCAGGAGCACGTGCCAGAAGGAGACGGCCAGAAACGCGGCGCTGGTCAGGCCGATCCATGGCGCTTCGCCGCGGTCTCGGAGAAGTTCGCAGACTGCCCATGCGCTGACCCCGACTGTGATGACACCAAGGGTGGCGGCCCCTAACCGAAGGCTGAGAGTGGTGATGCCAAGGGCCTTCATCCACAGGGCCGTCCAGTAGAAGAACAGCACCTCCTTGCCCGTGTAGGAGGGGATGAAGATAGGCGTTTTCAGCCCGCGGGCGATCTCCCCGGCCAGGATCCCATTTGCAGCCTCATCATAGTGAAGGCCCAGCGGGCGGTCGCATAATCGATGGATCCGCAGTCCAGTGGCTGCCAGGAGGATGATCAGCAGTGCTGCCACAAGGATCCGGCGCGAGGGCGTGTGAGATGTGTCCATCAGTCGACACTGTTGACCAGGGGCGACACGGCACGCGGCAGGGATCCGACCGGTGCCCCTGGCATGGCTCTACGCCCGGATGGTATCGGAAACGGGGATCTTCAGCGGGCCGATCTCTTTCACTTCAACCTGCAATGTGATCTCGTGGTTCCCCGCCTCCAGAGTCTCACTCGTCACGTGGACGGAAACGACCGAACCTACAGGGAACTCGAGGGGCGTGCTTCCTGATATCCGCTCTGCAGGGCGCGGATTCCCGCTGGGGGGCACGATTGTCACTGTTGCATCATCTCTTGCTGTGCCATCAACGTCGAGGGAGGTCACGCCTGTGATGGTCGCCGGCGCGATCAGATTCTTGAGGTCAAAGGCAAAGCCTTGATCCTCAAGCCGGAGCGACTCCTTGACATACAACTTCTCGAGCACGGTGGGTGGAATGATGGGCATACAGGCTCCTTTCCGCGGTAGTTGTAACACGGAGTGACAATCTCCGCAAGTGGTCGCGGGCACGGCCCTTGGAGCTGGGGGACACGTATCGTAGCCGGTCAGCCGAGATGGACTTGACCGCCGCGAGGTGGCGCTGCTGTACTGAATACATGCGCAGCCGAAGCTTCCCGCCGTCGTTCCTATCGTCCTCGTGGAGAGCCCTATGTCAGCAACAGGACGACGGCTGTCCCGGCAACAGCGACGGTTGAGGGCGCGATATACCGATAGATCGGGCCCCACTCTGCATCGAAGTAGACGCGGGTTAGGGAGAGACAGAGGTGAAGGGGGGAGCACATCACGCCGAGGAACGCTCCGGCCATCATCCAGGTTGCCCAGCCAGCGGCCGGAGAGATTCCCTCTGGGGCCACCAGGGGGAGCACGACTGGGAAGCCGATGCTGAAGGCAGCGTGTGACAGACCCGTCAGCAGCCCGGCAACAAAAGGTACCGCGAAGGCGATCACCGCGAGCGGCACCCCGGAGCGGATCAAGCCTTGCGACACACCTTGGACGGCGCTACTGTTCTCCAGAACACGACGGAACGCGAGAGCGCCGAACAGGACGACCACCGTTTCCCACGGAATGTGCCTGAGGAAGATGTCGCCGAGCGTGCGCACGGGAACACGCTCGACGGTCATCAGCAGCGAGATGGTCGCCACCAGGCTCACGATAAGCGTGACGCGCTCGTCGAGCGGTAGGGTCATCGAGAGGACGATCACCAGGAAGATCGGCCAGATGCTGGAGGCCAGGGACTGCAGATCGCTGAGTCTCGAGGACGTCGCCGTGGTCGTGTTCGGCGTTCGCGGCATCCCCAGCAGACCGAACATGGCGCCTCCTACCACGGCCGCGACGGTGAGCGGCCAGGTTGCCTTGGATAGCTGCAACGTTTCCATGCCCAGGAGAGCGGCGGCCAGCATCAGCGATGGATAGAGCGGGAAGACGTACTCCCAGATGTGCCGGAACCAGTAGTTGATGAACGTCTTGCGTTCGTTGTCAACGTTGAAGCGGTCGCCGACCTCGTTCACCATGGGGGCGGAGAACATCGCGCCTCCCACCATCGGCAGGAGTCCGATCAAGGCGGGGAGTGCTGCGATGACCAGGCGCCCGCTCGGAATCAGCCTCTGGAGGGCCTCGACCATCCTCTCGAGCCCCCCGGTCTGGCGGAGGAGCTCGCTGAGGGCCATGATGAGGACCACGGACAGGGTCAGTTGCACCGTCAGTGGGTCCACGCTGGTCAATAGGACGTCACGGCCAACCGCCGCGACTGGATACCCGAAGAGGAGCCCGACCGCCAGGGAGGCGACTAACAGCACCAATCCTAGGTTCCAATGGCGTCTCAACAGGAGGACGATGCCGCCGAAGACAACGGCCAGCTTTAGAAGGGCCATATGGACAGGCTCCTGATAGTCTTGTTACCGGTGAGCAGGTACCTAGTATGTGAGGGTGCGTGCCCAAGCGTGGGGCGATGCAGATTCAGAGAGATCATTGTCACAGGAAGTATACCTGGGAAAAGGCCGGAAGTCCAGGCAAGATCGTGGCACATCTACAGAGCCCTCGGGTCACCACTATGCCGTTGTCCGTGCCGTTGCCGGGAGAGTAGGTCACTCATCTCGATCGGTTAGGCCCTTTTCGCCCTCCTCGTCCCATGGGCAGGTGGGATCCAGCGACTCGCCGGCAGGGCAGGCCTAGCTGCCGGACGCAGAACCGTCGAGGGTGTGTGGCCTTGCGTAGGCTGGTCAATTGACGCAGGGGATCCTCCTCGGGGGTCGCCTCCGAATTCGTCCCCCGCCTACACCACTGGCCTGACAAGACGCTGATTCTGTGATATCATGGGTTTCGGCCCGCACTCTTCACTTTCAAGACAAGACCGGCGAGATGT